>PLGY01000032.1 GCA_003139855.1 Candidatus Methanoflorens stordalenmirensis | reverse complement strand
GATAGCCTGAAAGGTATAATGACGAGGCGCGTCGTGACGGCGACGCCTGATGAGCCGATCGACCTCGCCGCACGGCGTCTCGAGCGACACAACATCTCAGCACTTCCAGTCATCGATCAGGCGAATACCGTCATCGGCATCATTACCAGTGAGGATCTGAGCAAGCTCCTCGCGTGTAGGTAAGCGGAGGACAGGGAGGCAACCGTGAAGATCGTGTTGAAGTTTTCACAAAAGATTATGGAGGATCCACTGCTTGCAGACGTGGTGCTCGAAACGGGTGTCCGCATCAACATCGATCGGGCATTTGTTGACGCTTATAGCGGGGAAATCGTGATCGACGTGCCCGACGAAGGCGTCGAACAGGTTGCCGCAGCCTTCCGGCGACGCGGGACTGAGGTGCGCGAAATGGACACGCCAATCATATTCGATGAAGCGGAGTGCGTCCAGTGTGGCGCGTGCGTATCAGTATGTCCTGTTGAGGTATTTGAATACAAGAATGACAGGACGATTTCGATCAATCTCAAGCGCTGCGTGCTCTGCAAGACCTGTATCACGATGTGTCCGCACGGCGCTCTAAAAACTGCCGAGGAATGAAGGAGAAGTTCCAGCTCAAGCAAACGGTCGTCACAATCGTCGCGGACGCGCGTTTATACATCGAAAACGCAAAAGAGGCGATACGCACCCACCGACGCGACCTNNCCGATGGCTGCTGTTGCGGGCGTTATCGCGGATCTCGCGGTTGAGGCAATGGTTACCGCGGGCGCATCTTATGCCATTGTCGACAATGGTGGTGACATCGCGCTCTCAACTGACCGCGAAGTGACCGTTGGGATATATGCGGGCGAGTCGGCCTTCAAAGACGTTGCGTTCAGGATTAGGCCGACACCATTCCTTGGCGTTTGTACGTCCTCGGCGACGGTCGGTCCGTCCATAAGCTTCGGCACGTCAGATGTCGCGTGCGTTGTTGCCGAAAAGGCCTGTTTAGCAGACGCTGCTGCATCGGCGCTCGGCAATTTGAGCGCTGATCCCAAAGCGGCCTTTGGCTCGATAAGGGACATTAACGGAATTCTTGGCGCCCTGTTAATCGTGCAGGACACACTCGCTACTTGGGGTACGCTGCCCACGCTCGTCCACGCGTCTGTTGACGGCGCGTGCATAACGCACGCGTAGCACGTTAAACAACTGAAACAATCAAAAGCGTTTGCTAAAAGCGCCCCCCGTCTTGGCCTCACAAAGCACGCTACTGCGAAATGTTATAGTTGACCCCGGACTAAAGGTTGTCGCGCCACCACTCTATAGTTCTAGTCAACCCATCACCCAGGCCAACGTGGGGTTGCCATCCAAGCGCTTTGATGCGCGAGATATCTGCCCACATCCTGTCTATTTCGATAGCCGCTGATCGGCGCTGGGCGCGCTGAGATGCTACGGTTATGGGTTTGTCAAGGATCTGCGCCACGTGCGTAACCAGTGCTTCAATGCTTACCTCGACTCCTGATGCGACATTGTAGATCCCTTCGCCAGCGTCAGCGAGTCGCAGCAGAGCCTCGACAACGTCATCTACGTAGGTAAAGTCCCGCGTCGGCGTTAGGTTACCAAGCGTCAGCGCGTCGTGGGTAAGCGCCTGCCTGATAATCGATGGTACGACAAAGTCAGGATGTTGACGAGGGCCGTACGTGTTAAACAGACGTGCGATCACTGCCGGCATGCCGTATGCAGTGCTGTATGCAGATATGAACGTCTCTGCCGCAAGCTTACTTGCCGCGTAGGGCTCTTGAGCGTGAACGGGGTGCTCTTCGTCGATTGGAACGTATCTGGGAGTGCCATACACGAGGGCAGTGCTCACGAACACGAAGCTCTCGACAGATGGTGAGCGCCGCACGGCTTCAAGAACGGTTATGGTGCCAGCGGTGTTCGTCTCGAACGTTTGGGCTGGATCATCGAGAGCGTGCCCGACGTGGGGTTGGGCAGCCAAGTGAAACACGGTTGAAGCGTCGCTGATCGAGAATGCGTGGCTGAGGTCGCCACGCACGACATTCAGGCCGGGGATTTCTTGAGCAAGCCGGTCAGGCTGCCGCCGCGCGAGAATGCTGATCGCGGCCCCGCGATGCCCTAGACATTCGACCAAGTGCGAGCCGAGGAAGCCCGTTGCGCCCGTTACAAAGACCGTATCCAGTTTGGCCATCTCATCTCTCCTTCGACGCCATCGCACGGACGAGGAACAGTTGGATCACTCATGGACGGGCTTCTTACCGGAGTCTGCATCCAATTCCGGTGAGCAGCTCCGTCACGTCGCGGTGCAGCTGTCCGACGTCGCCGTCTCTATAAGTGGAGACTCGGAAGGTGTAACTTGCGCGCGGCGCGTAGTGGTCGATGACGTTCACCGCGGTAACCCCTCGGACGGTGGAAAGCACGCGGGCCACAACATCGGGCTGCGCCCCGGCAGGAAACACTGCGGAAAAATCTCGGTACCGCTGGCCGCGCGCTAGGCGGTACTGCTTGAGTTCTTCCTCCGTCATCAGTTGCACGTTTTCTGTCTTTAAGATAACCTCCTTAGATCCTTCTTCTACGGCGATTTCGTCCGACGAAGCTCCTTTTATAATGCCGACGTGCACGGCTCCGGTGTAGACATTTCGGAGCCCGCGCGTGCTTCCGATGGACCGCTTAAACTCTTCCAACTCTTTGATGTTGGCCATAATGAGCTTATTGGAGCGTTTTAGGGCCGGTTCGGCGTCCCCGAAGTGCTTTGCTGCGCGCCTCATGATCGCAATGAATGCGTCGCGATCTCTGGCGTTGATAATGTCAACGAGCGTCGTGCATTGCGCGAGAAAAGCCTCGTGGACAGATCGATCGGCGCTCATCTGGATTGAGGCGTAGAGTGCGGGGCTCTGCCCTAGGATTCGTCCCACGAAATCTATGAGAATCTCATAAACGGGGCTCATGAAGCGGCGCGAGCGTTTGACATCAAAACGCAGGGCTTCGAGTGTAGCGCCCGTGGCGATGTAGCTGAAGTGGGTGAGTCCTTGAATGACCGACATGAGCCGGTCGTGCTCGTCAGCTGAGAGCTCTTCGACACGAGCGCCCGCGCCCTCAAAGAGATCCACGAGAAACTGACGTCCGCGCTCTCCGCGCACCGGTGTGACAATGACGGTCTGCCCCTCCATGTCGGGCATGCCGGGACCAAAAAGGGGATGGACGCTCACGAGCTCGACGCTGTGTGGGGCGCTGGCCTGCATCTGTTTGATGGGATCTCTTTTGATGGACGTTATGTCGAAGAGCACCGCGTCCGGTTTCAAGTGGGGTGCCACTTGCGCAATTACGTCGCAGGTCACGTCGATGGGCACAGCGATCATAACCACGTCGTAGTCTGCGTAGCGGACGCGCGAAGATCGTCCAACTAGCGTGACATCCATCCCCCGTTGCGCAAAAAATCGTTCGAACCAGCGCCCCATCTCTCCGTGGCCGCCCACGATTGCCGCTTTGAGTGACATTACAGCCCTCCTTCGTCGTCTCTCCCGTTCGCGCTTTGGAGTGCTTCGCGCACTGCCTCTTCCATAATCTGCACAGGCGGGTCAAAAGTGGTCCACAGGGCGAAGGAGGCCGCTCCTTGGTGTACCAACATCTTCACGCCCTCAATTGTTTGTAATCCTGCGGCGCGGGCCTCGCGTAACAAGGGGGTCTCGAGAGGGTGATAGACGAGGTCGAAGACCACGAGCCCGGGATGCATTTGGCCTGCGGTTACGAGCGTCTGTCCTTCGAGCACGCCGCGCATTCCCACGGTGGTGGCGTTGATAAGCACGCGTGCCTCGCGTAGCAAGAGATCGACCTCATTTAGACTGTGTGCCTCTATGGCGCCGCAGCCACAGTCTATGTTCGCAGCGGTCATTTGTTGGGCTAAGATGAGCGATCTGCTCGCCGTCCGATTGGCAACGAGTACGCGTGCTCCGTTGAGTAGCAGTTGTGCCGCGATTGCTTTTGCAGCGCCACCTGCGCCCAGGAGCAGGATGCTCGCGCCGTTGACCGAAACGCCGGCCTCCTCGAGCGCCCTGACCGCTCCAACGCCGTCGGTGTTGTAGCCTGTTCCCGCGCGGTCGACCGTGTTCACCGCGCCGATTCGTTTTGACAATGCATCAGGCTTGCAGTAACGCAAAGCGGCTTCTTTGAGGGGAAAGGTGATGTTGAGTCCACCAAACCCAAGCGCCCGCGCACCGCGCATTGCCGTTTCAGCACGCTGTTTATCCACGTCGAAGGCAATGTACGCTGCATCGAGGTCCAGCGCGGCGAACGCGGCGTTATGCATCACGGGCGAAAGCGAATGAGCTATTGGGCTGCCAAGCACGCCATAAACGGTCGTTACTGCCATGTACGGATCTCTTCAATTGCGCGCTTTAACCGTGAAACGCTGAGCATCCCCGGTGACGCGCGCTTTCCGGTGAACCCGTACGGCCGCATCTTGGGGGAGATGTGCTGCCCGACGTACCCATAAAGCAGCGATGAACCGTAAATTCCCATAAGTGGCCTGATATGCGATCCGAGAGCGCCAATGGGCACCACGCAGAAAGTAAAGCCCTCTTCTCGCGCGGCGAGGCTCACATCAAGCACCCTCGGCGCGTCTCGCAGGTGCTCAATGGTGACTGCCAGCTTGACGACGTCGCCGTAGCCATTTGCCGTTTGCATGACTTCAAGCATTGCCGCTTCAGCGGGCGTTCCGTCGAGGTCGTGATAAGAGATCAACGTCGGGCGTCCGTGCGTCGCTGCTTCAGCTATTAGGTCGTCTCGATCCGGCGCCATGAGCTCAATGTCGACAATCGACGCGTACGATATGAGGGGGCTGAGCTGCTCGCGGCGGTTCATCGCGGCGTTACCGCCCTCTTCGACTCGGCGATTCGTGAGAATAACAGGCAGCGAGACTTCTTCGAGATCGCGCAGTACGCCGTTCGTGTCATCAGCGAGATCGACGCGAAACTCGATGATATCCGCTCCCTCTTCTACGGCCTGTCGCGCCTGACCTGGCTCGTATATGACCCCGACGATCTTTGGTCCTTCGTCTCCTCCAATAATCACATCGCCCAGCTGAATCACGTCATCACCTCTCGATGAGCGTCTCCTCGACGCCTATGCCGAAATGCCGTCCTGCTCGCTCGCAGTGCGTAAGGACTACATCTCCTGGTTTCAATTCGGTAACGGCGACGGGTGTGCCTCCTTTTGCGACAAGCTTGATGGTCTCGGCGTTTTGAAGCAGCGTCTTGATTGTCGTTCCGTCTACGTCAGCCTCAATCAGAATGAGTGGGCGCCGCTCAATCTTTACGCGGCCGATCACGCCGTGACGCGTCTCTCCGTCACTGCGCACGATCATCACGTCGTCTCCTGCCTGCAGCTCCGATAAGTAGCGCGTCTTCTCCTCTCCATAGACATACGCGTGTACCGGCCCAGCGTTTACGCGAAACGGCCTGGGAGCGACGTAAGGGCTCTCTTCGGTCTCAGCGTGGACTAAGAAAAAGCCGTTGGCGCCTGATCCGATAAGCATACCCTCCCCGCTGACCATAAGTGAACACGTGTCGATACACACGCGGTCGCCCATGCCGACAGGTTTCACGGTCGTTATGGTGGCGGGCACAAGCTCGATGACATGCTCCGATTTATGTGCAAATTCAATCGTTTTTGCGATTTGTGACAGATCATCGGTATCGAGGAGCACGCCATCGGCGCCATGTTCCAAGGTCTCAAGCGCGGTTTTTGCCTCTTCAAACGATCTCACGCCTGCGATGATATCGACCGTTCCCTGCAACGCGGCGATGAGGTTCTCTAAGGGAATGACCTTCCAATCCGTTCCGATGATGATGAGGTGGCTGCACGCGCTTGCGATCTCTTGTGCGAACCGCTCGTGGGCTTTATCGGAGATCACGACATAGGCCGCCGTCTCAGCGGCCAGCGAGCTTAACCGCTTATAGTCGGTCGCATCGGTTGTCGTGCTTGGAAGAAGGAGCGTTCCGTCGCCTTCTCCGCCTTTTCCAACGACGCAAATGTCAGCGTGATCGTCTCGCCCCTCGTCAAAGGTCGCCACCTGTATCCCGCCGAGCTGCTTCACGGCATCCACGTCAGTTTCGCTGACCAACACGCAGTCGGCTCCCGATTCGAGCGCGAAGGTGATGATCGGCTTTCGTTCCTCCCACGGGCCCGCGTCGGCCTTAATCCACACGCTCTTCATAATTTCCCACCATGCACATCGTCCTCAGTCATTTAACGTTAACGCTCTACTTCTTTCAGCGCCTCTTCGACGGAAGCGTTTTCGTGCACGATGCGCGTTATTGCGCGAACGATGTGAGTCGGCTTGTCGTGCTGGAATACGTTGCGCCCAATGGCCACGCCTCGCGCGCCTGTCGCGATTGCGTCTGAGATCATCTGAAGGAGCTCAGTGTCCGTCTCAACTTTGGGGCCTCCGGCGATGATGACCGGTACCGGACAGCTCTCAATCACGCGCCCAAACGAATCAGGGTCGCCGGTGTAGTTCGTCTTGATCATGTCGGCGCCAAGCTCTGCGCCCGCGCGTGCGGCGTGGGCGACAAACTCCTCGCCGTACTGGTCCGAGACCTTGGCACCGCGGGGGTACATCATGGCGAGAAGGGGCATGCTCCATTCGTTGCAGCGTTCCGCAACGTTACCGAGCTTTTGGAGCTGATTTGCTTCCGTCTTAGAGCCGATATTTATGTGCACGCTGACCGCGTCTGCGCCTACTTTGAGAGCCTCCTCGACCGAACATACCAGCACCTTGTCGTTTGGGTCAGGGCCCAGCGCGGTCGAAGCGCTCATGTGGATGATCAACCCGATATCACGGCCGTACCCGCGGTGACCGTGTGGCACCATTCCCTTCTGCATCAAAACGGCGTTTGCTCCTCCGGCGGCCACCTTGTTGACCATGTCGGAAAGGTTTACGAGGCCTTTGACCGGGCCTATGGAGATCCCGTGATCCATAGGGATGATAACGATGTTGCCGCTGTCGCGATTGGTGATACGCTCTAGTCGAACTACTTTTCCTATTTCCATGTTACTCCTCCATATTGCTAATATGTAACACTGTAACGCGGTTTCCGATATAAACTTTTTCGAAGAACCCTTATTACTGAAGCGACCAGAAGGAGAACGTATGCTTGTTGGCGTGCTCGGACCAGAAGGGACCTACAGTGAGATGGCTGCGCTGGCCGTGGGCTTTCCGGAAGATGCGCTGTGCTACTTTACTACCATAGAAGACGTTGCCCGCGACCTTCTCGAGCGCCGGCTTGACTGCGGCGTTATTCCCTTGGAGAACTCTATCGAGGGGTCGGTCGGAACCGCGCTCGACGTGTTGCTCACCCTGCCCCTGCAGATCGCCCGCGAAATCGTCCTACCCATACGCCACTTTCTTGCGGCCCTCGAGGGCGCAGATATTCAAGTGGTGTACTCTCATTGGCAAGCAATCGCTCAGTGCAACGCGTTTTTGCGTGCATTTGGACGAGAAGTGGTTGCGGTGAGCAGTACGTCACAAGCCGCGCACATGGCGAGTGAGGATCGACGCGCGGCAGCGATTGCGTCATCTCGCGCCGTGGAACGTTATCACCTGCAGATCGTCGAGGCCGACATTCAGGATGTTAAAGAAAATTTCACTAGATTCGTCGTCGTGACGCGGCGCGGCGGACAACCGCAGGCTCGAGAGGATTTGAAGACGTCAATCGTGCTCGAGCTGAAACGGAATAAACCAGGAGCCCTCTACGAGGTGCTCCACGTGTTTGCGGAACGGCAGCTGAACCTCACGAAGATTGAGTCGCGGCCTGCAAAGCGGTCGCTCGGTGAGTACCTCTTCTACATCGACCTTGGGGGCAGTGCGTCCGACTCCGTGGTCTTGGATGCGTTTGATGCGCTGCAAAAGCACGTGTCGCGACTTAAGGTGCTCGGATCGTACACTTCAGAAACCAATTTTGCACCATAACGGCAAAACACCACAATGCACCCGGAGACTGCTCTTCGCGCAGTAGCTTTGTCTGATGGATGGCGTTCACCGTCATACTCATCGCCGTGCTTCACATACCACTCGCGTTCGAGTCTCTCCCGATAATCCAGTTTCCGTTGCGTCCGCGAGACGGTTCCGCTGTAGGCGCTACGCTTCGCGTGGGAGGCGCACGGACGACCCGAGGTATGACTACACCCGTGCGACGGGAAACCTCTGGTCACAGATGCTAAATACGACAGAACGCAATGACTAGAGAGTATGAAGCTGCTCGCTACGGACGTCGACAACACGCTGACGGGTGACCGCGCCGCCTACTTGAGCCTAGTTGCCCTGCTCTCGATGCATCGTGACGTCACTATCGCTTACGTCACGGGCCGCGATAAAATCCAAATGTTTGAGATCATGGTCGCCGAGTGTTTGCGCGAGCCGAATTACGTGCTGTGTAACGTCGGCACCGAAATCTATGAGGGGCCCGATTACCGGCGGGATGACGCGTGGACGCGGCACATCGATCGTCAGTGGGACCGCCTTGAGCTACACCAGGCGCTTGCGACGATCCCGTATCTTTTCCAACAATCGCGCCAGTTTGAGTTTAAGCAGAGCTACCATCTTTTTCGCAAAGCCGATGTTGTTATACCAGAGATCCATAAGCGGCTCGAAGAAATCGGCATCGCACACAAGGTTGTCTACTCGAGCGGGACCGACCTAGACGTCATTCCGAAAAGAGCGGGAAAGGGAGAAGCGGTCGACTACATCAGAAAGAGGCTTCGAATTCGTCCACGCAGCGTCCTCGCAGCAGGCGATAGCGGGAACGACATCGAGCTGCTCTCTGCCAGGTTTTTGGCGGTCGTCGTCGGCAACCATAAATCGGAGCTCAACGTTGACGCGCTGCCTGAAGACGTATACTGGGCGCGTGAAAACTACGCGGCAGGCATCATCGAAGGAATAGGGCACTTCGGATTTTTAGAGTCCCCGTGAGCTGGAGGCGCACCCGCCTATGCGGCGCGCGCATATCAATCTATTGGGATCTCTCGAAGAGCGCCTTTGACGCGATCATTTTCGCTTTCGCGCGCGTCAGCTTCGCTTTCTGTAAAGTAGTCAAGCGCGGGTGGACAGTTGATCGCCAGTAGTTCGTAGAAACGTCGCGTTACAGAGACTTCACCGATTTCGATCTCGTGGAGATAGGCGTCTGTGAGAACCTTTGGAAGGGCTCCGATACGCTTGAGGATTACAGCGATGGCTATGGCCGCTCGATTAGCATCATCAGTAGACCAACTCTCTATCATCTCGGCATAAAGTTTCGCTGGAATTACAAAAAGCTTACGCCGCCTTTTGTGATTTATTTGCTTTTTTCTGCTTAACCGGGGCTTTTCATCTTGCGTCCAGAGGATTTGCGTGTACGTCCTCGTAGACGAGCATGGTGACGTGGCGCGCGGCGCTAGGTCATTTTCGCTCAGCTCTCGCAACGTTTTTCCCCTCAGGTTTGTATTGCATTACGCGATGACCTTTGCAGCTGAGATGAAGGAGAATAAGCAGCGGTTCTTGCGCGAAATGTACACCATTGCTCAGGGTCGATTTGGGGTCTTAATTGATTCTTATGACATCGGCGAAAAGCACGGGTTTGATTGGGAGACACTCGAAACGATCGTCGAGTACTTGGAGGCAAAAGGGCTTATCGTTTCGTATGAGGGCACGCTGTATGCATCGCTTACTATCAAAGGAGTTGAACACATCGAAAGCGCTCAGTGATTCACTCCTCCATTACCCCGACTAGGCTCTTACTTCACGTTAGCTAGTTCCATTGGTAATCGAACCGCTCACCGTCGATCGCGAGCACACTCCCTCTGCCAAATTGGACGCATAAAGAAAGGCATTAATAGTCTGCGCACGTTGACGATCTGGAGGCGAATCCCGTGAAAGTTCCACTTAATCAAGACACGATGATGAAGTGCATCTGTCCCGGCTGTCCGACCTTTCAAAAAAACACCCTTACCGATGGCACGTATTGCGCAATGGGCGTGAGCGAAAAGAAGCCCGAAATGAAGGGGTGTGACTGCTTAAGCTGCCCCCTCTACGCGGAATATAACCTAGGCGGCGCCTACTTCTGTATCCACGGTGCGGCAGATTGAGATGCTTACATTGAACAAGCAAAGCATGGCGCACGCATATTCGCCTTCTGGTTCGACCCCAGTTGCCAGCTGACGAGCACACGGGCGTCAACAATTGGAATTCTGACGCACCGTTTTTTTGCAGTTTTGGCTTGTAACTTGAAATCGTCGACTCTTTGCGTTAGGCCTGGTGATGCCGAGCGCGTTTAGGTTGTGGGTTAGAACTGCTGAGCAAAGCTATTAACGCACAACCCGCATGCATTTGTCGTGAAAGGCGTCCTCATTGGTGGCACGAGAACCGGCGTTGGAAAGACCACGATAACCCTTGCCCTGTTAAAAGGGCTCTCTAAAGCTGGATATCAGGTGCAGTCCTTTAAGCTAGGCCCTGGGTTCGTGGATGTCAAGCTTCACGAACGGTTGACCGGACGGCCGTGCTACAACCTCGACGCGTTCCTGATGGGCGAAACTGGTGTCAAGCGAGACCTAGCGAAAGCGAAGGCGGATTTCGTCATCATCGAGGGCGCCTCCGGGGTGTTCACCGGTGCATCGAGCACGGCGCGCATTGCCGACATCATTGGCGCTCCTATGATCCTTACGGTCGATGCGAGCGCCTCTTCAGAGAGTGTGGCTGCCACGGTTCTTGGATTTATGCAGTACGCCTCGCATACGCCTCATGAGCTGCGTATCGTTGGTGTCGTCGCGACGCGCGTTGGAAGCGACAAGCACATCGAAGACATACGAAGGCTCTCGAGAGAATCGGGATTCCGCTTGTGGGTGTCCTTCGAAGGGACGTCTGGGAGCGCAGCCGTCATCCAAGCCAGCCCTGTGGACGAGAACCCGCAGTTACAGATGCTAGTCTCGTTGCGATCTGCGAAGATCTTGACGTTGCATCTATTATGGGCGCCGGAGCAGAGCTTATCGTTCCTGCCGTGTCTGGTTCCTTCAGCCGGGCACACGTAACGATCGGCGTTGCGTTGGATGCTGCGTTCTGTTTCTACTACCGCTCAAATATTGAGGCACTAGAACATTCTGCGAGGCTTGAATACTTCTAGCCTCTGAATGAGCAGCTCCCGCCAGTTGACGGCCTTTACATAGGTGGAGGATTTCCCGAGGCGCACATTCACGAGCTCAGCGCAAACGCGGCGCTTCTGAATGATGTATACGTGAAAGCTGCAGAAGGCATGCCTACCATTGCAGAGGGTAGCGGACTTGTATATTTGTCCCGTTCACTTGCTATGAACGACGGAGCTCTGCACAAGCTCGCCGGCGTCATTCCCGCTGAGGTCCGGACGACCGATAATTTGCAAGCGCTCGGGCACTCAGAGTTTGAGATCGTGCAAGACTGCGCTATTGCAGGCCGCGGGGAACGACTGCGCGGGCACGAATACCATTATTCCGTCGCCGAACCAGACCGCGATGCCCGATTTGCTTACAAAATGATCCGCGGGACTGGTATTCACGAATGTGATGGTATTGTCGAATCCAACGTTATTGCTTCGTACCAGCACATACACGTTTATTCCCTGCGGCACGGATTTGACGGGTTTGTCGGTGCCGCGCAGCGATATTCGAGATCCTAGCTCTCTACTGCTGCCTCTTCGCACAAATCGACGCCTTCTTTAAATTTTTCGCGCAGAACAGCAGTGAAATCCTGGTATTTGCCGAAAAGGCCAGGATTATCTACGGCCGGAACGCGCTTAAGCACACGTCACTCTTGGCTGGCCGATGAGCTCTCTTTTCTATCTCGTGCCCGAAGCATCTCCTTACGTTGTTCTCGTCTTCCCGAGTCGTTCAAGCTGAAGGGCAGGTGTTCGAAGCCAAGGCGGGAAAACGTTTATCTCTTGGTGTGGCGTCTTGCTAAGCGGCGTCTAACGCGAGGTGAAGCATGTTTTGCAAACTACCGCTCATGAAACTGCTGCTGATATTCGGTTTTGTAATCGTCTTGATACAAATGCTTGTATTGGCTGTAGCCATCTTGATACACGTTTTACTATTGGTCCCTGGGTTCCGAAAGGCCGTGATGAAGCGTAGTTCTTGCTGTCAAAGCGACTGACTGCTCTCTAAGCCACTGGTGCGACCTCCCGAACGATAGTCGTTATGGGGTCCTGAGTAGTGCGTGGCAACGGGATACACCGTCTTACTTGGAAAACGTCTTACTCACAGCGTGAGGATCTTAGCAAATAATTCTGTTTCCAAATTCATGCTCTTTTTACCAGTTTCTGTCGTGACCCGCCCGGAGTCTCGGAGCACAGCTAAAGTGGTGAGGTTAAGCGATCGTCGCCGTAAACTCTGCGTGGGTTAGGAGACCGATACACCATGTTGCAAGCGAGGGATATACGCGCCCGCGTCGGACAGAGGCGTAAAGGGCTTGCTGTAGCCGCGATAGCTATAATTTCTGGTCTAGTTCTCATCTACGTAGCCAATAATATATTGAGCGCGGCCACCCTAGGCCAAGCGTTTGCTGCCTATGTTGGGGTATTTGCGGTCGCAGCGGGGATACTATACGGCGCAAGCACGCTGCTAGTCTCTGAGTGAGTTCATTGTGTTTCGCAAAACCTTTTACTCAGGACGTTCAAGGGCGTACTATGAGACGCGGACGTATCTTCTTCGCGGTTCTTGCCGTCTGCGCGCGGGCGCTACTAGATAAGACCGTGTCGATTGCCCGAACGCGTTAGGCGTAGGGCGCACGCTACTTCGTGAGATCGCAGCATCACAAACATCTATAAAGCAGGAGGGGGGGCACGGCGCACAGGACAACCGGGTCGCGCACGCCTGAGGATAAAAAACCAGCCTAGATTGACTTTCTCCCGACGACCCGGGCTATTATGCGCGCGTGTAATCGACTACGTAGTGCTCCTTCATTATACCAACGCTTCTGTTTTTGAGGTAGCATCTCCGTAACGCCCATCTCGTTGCGCAGCCAAAACCCGCTCACCATAACGTCCTTGTGGAGACCGTGAAAGGTTTCGAACGGCTTCTCGGCATGCGCCAAACTGCCCTCGCACAGGTTAAGAAAATGAGTAGAACCTGAGAGGTTACNNTCTCGCAACTCGCTCGATTTAGCAAAAAAATCTCGGCGTTACGTTGTGACAAGCGCTTAGGGGGCCCAGGCTGAAACTCAGACTACGCAAAGTAACTGGCGCTCGATCGATCAAAATCTTCTACGAGCTTGATTTTGAGATCTTCCGGTTGCCATGATACGTTCGGGTACGCGAGGTGTGGGATGAAACGCTCGGTATTTGCTGCGAGAAGGGTCGCGGGGTGCTCGTCACCAAAGGCGTTCTTCGTAATCGCGTGGACGCGCTGTCGGACAACGCGCTCGCTCAGGTAACCCAACGAGTGCATGTACTCATGGAGCTGCACGTGAAACACGTAGGGCTTCCACAGTGTGGGGTCGGTTTCCTTGATCCGCTGAAGAGGCACCTGGTTCATGACGATGATGTTCGAGCCGACCGGGTAGAAGGCGCCGAAGAAGCCGTTTGGTTGGTTGCCGAGGTTTGCCAAGCCGAGCATTATGCCGCCCCTGCTCATGCCCGTTGACTTCTCGACGGTCGCCTTGACGACTTCGAAGATGTCGGACAGCGTTTCAGCGTCTTGAAGCAATTTGATTAAATATTCGTCCATAGTGCGCCGTTGAGAACAGTTCGCAAAGGGTGTCGTAACTAGATGTCTTTAGATATATATTCAGATATAATCGTACTTAAGCATTTCACCACGAAAGTGCGGCGCCGACGGTCGGCTTTCAAGATAACTCTGGCTCACGAACAGTGCTAGCAAATGCGCGGTTTACAATCCGGGTGGCAGGTAGGCCCCCTCGAACGAGCAGTGTGCTCAGGCCGGCCGACGTCACCACACGTTTGAGTGGATCCTCTCCTTGCTGAATCGGTTTTGCGCTGGCGGCTCTTCGGCCGGATGGCCGACTGCCACAAATGCCAGCGGAACCACGCCTTCAGGGAGGTGGCAGTGCTTGGTGAATCCTGCCACGTGCCCGTCCATCGGATAGACGTCGGTCCATACGGCTCCCAATCCAAGCGCGTGAGCAGCAAGGAGCAGGTTCTGCGTTGCCGCTGAACAGTCTTCCACCCAGAATCCCGGAACGATGACGTTCCTCGTGTCAGCGCAGACGAGTATGCCGAGGGGCGCGCGCTTCACCATGCTCGCAAACGGGCTAAACGTCGGAATGGCGTCGAGCATTGCCTGGTCTCTGATGACGATGGACTCCTAGGGCTGTTCATTCGCCGCCGAAGGCGCGCTCATCGCCGCCGTAAGGAGCTTTGCGTCGTCTCATCATCGATTTGCTCGTTCGTGTATCGTCGTACACTTCTTCGCGTAAGAATAGTTTCTAATGCATCCATCAATTTGTTCCTCCACCAGTCATTTGTTTGCGTTCCGGTGACATTATGCGTGCGTCATGTTGCGCCAATCAATGCTGCTTTCGCCGTAGGCGGAATATAGGTAAGAGTCACTGAGAGTACTTGTAGCCCCTAGTGCATTTCAGTCCTTGCGCTAACGACACTTGTTAACTTGAAATCTGCGCTAGTGCTTCAGCGGTCGCTTCCATTGAAACCGCGTTCATGCAGTTTTTCTCAGTTGGGTCTTTTGGCGCAGGCGATTCTGCCCTTCAAACACACACGCAGCGCCATCCGCGAAATCTGGCAGTTTCGCATCAAGGATGTGGGTAACGGCAGAAAATGTGACCTCTACAAAGTCGACGCCCACAGAGGTTAACTTCACGAGGTGGGAAAGCGACTCGTGGCGCTGCTCGATAATTCCCTTGCTTAGAAAATAGCTGACTATAGATACGCACGTGTGGCGATCAAAGCCCAGTTTTCGTCTGATCGTGCGAACGTCTCCGCAGATGCAGGTGTCGCCCTCCGTTACTGAATACAGCGTGTGAATAAACTGGTCTTGCTTACATCGCAAGTCGTCAAGATGCCGTGGCATAGCCTTGCCTCTGTTATGCGTTAATTAACCATTCATTCCAAAGCTCAAATAACTTCGCAAGGAAAAAATGTTAATACACTTTTTCAGGAGTATCCTCGAGCGCAAACGCTTCTCGCGCCTCGAAATCTCGGTACCATGGTAGCGTTGCGAGCGTTGCGCGGATCGCTGTCTTCTGCTTCCTAGCGCTGCGTAAGCGCGTTGTGCAATCGGGGGCGCTTCGGATGATGTATTTAGGCTGCCAAAGATCAAGTGCGTGCCGGTGCGCGTTTTTTGAACCGTACTCCGCTATCCCTAGGATAGGGGTGGCGATGATCGTGTTCACCGTGGCGGATATCCGCCGGAATTCCGTTGGGAAACGCTTCGCACGTTGTTCTTGAGTTCGGGCACCGGTGAGCGCACTGAAAGCAGCGCGGGATATGGGCGAGCAGCATCTATGAACCCCATGCGTTTAAAGCTCACGACATAAATGAAGCCTCGCCGAGAGCGTGGCGAAATAACTCGGTCGGAGCGAGCGGTACCTCGTCTCTGAATAATTGCTCAAGCGCTTAAGCGGCTGTTTGCGCTGCATCGAGCTTGATCTTCAGTGCAGCCCGCTTTGAAAAGCGGCACATAACCTTATAACCCCCGCGCAGTAATCTCGGCTATATGTACATCGGTAAGTCAGTTCGCCTTGAGCGTATTTTTAACCGAGACACGAGCAATACCATCATCGTGCCGATGGACCACGGCGTCAGCGTAGGCCCCATCAGAGGCCTCGAAGATCTCCGCATCGCCGTCAACAAGGTCGCCGAGGGCGGGGCCAATGCCGTGCTAGGGCATATCGGCCTGGCAAAACACGGTCACAGAGGCTATGGTCGCGACGTCGGGCTGATAATGCATCTTTCAGCGAGCACGTCGCTTGCTCCCGATCCAAACCGCAAGGTGCTCGTAAAGACCGTTGAAGAGGCCATCAAATTTGGCGCGGACGCCGTCAGCGTTCACGTGAACGTTGGGGCGCAGAATGAATCCGAAATGCTCGCCACACTTGGACACATTTCGGAACGGTGCGACTACTGGGGCATGCCGCTGCTTGCGATGATGTATCCGCGAGGCGAGAAGGTCGAAGATGAACACGACGTCGAGCCCGTGAAACTCGCTGCGCGCGTTGGCGCGGAACTGGGGGCTGATATCGTCAAGACGAACTATACAGGCGAGATCGACACCTTTAAAGAAGTCATCGCCGGATGTCCCGTGCCGGTCGTCGTCGCGGGGGGGCCGCAAATGGACACTGAGCAGGAGCTGCTGCAGATGGTCAGAGACTCGATCGACGCAGGGGGGCGTGGCGTCGCGATAGGCAGGAATATATTTCAAGCGAAGGATCCGACCAATTTAGTAAGAAAAATCGCGCGCGTGGTGCACGAAGGTTACGACGTCGACGAGGCTGTGCGACGGTAGCCCGGCGCCGCTTTTCAACTCCAGCGACAGTCCCGCAATCTTAGGATGGCAGCACTACGCCCGCCGACGGTTTGCATATTCGTGGCGTGCGCACGTAATTCAAAGTCTTACGGCGGTTCGGGCGCTGCGGCGGCCAACACGCGTTCAGCCCAAATACCGGCTGATGAATCGCTTAAGCCACGTTTTTGCAACAGAGAGTGTCAGCAACGTAAGAATGCCCCCGGACATACCTCGTCGCAAGGCGGTCCGCGTGAGGAGCCACATCAACGCGAAGCGCGCGACGTGACGCTCGAGGATCGCGACCATTCGGGTGGTCACCCAGGTGGCAACGATCGTGATCCATAGGAAGGTGAGAGCAAAGAGACTCAACGGGAACGATATGAGTCGGTCGATAAACAGCGTTCCAAGAATGCCGACAGCAAGAAGAATTGCCGTCGTGCGCCACATCGCAAATCGGCGCTTTCGCCGGCCCAACATCTGGTCGATGAACCCGTCTATGATCTCTTCTTGATACTCGGGGGTTTCGTTCACCGCCATGATGACGGCTTCGATATCGTCAAAGACCTGGCCGGCTTGCATACCAAAAGATAGCATCGGGGCGTATATATACACACCCTTTGGGGAAAGTGCGACGGCTAACGCCTTCTACTTACGACGTAAGCGACGACTACTAGTCCGGCTACAGCGAAGACGGCCTGAAAGCCGGGTAGCGGGTTTCCGCTGCTAGATGCGGCGACGTTGCCGATTTGGATGGGGATGGTTTCGTTCTCGCTCGTGAGGTTTCCGCTGGTCGCGTGGAAGCTAAGGTCGTAGTTGCCTGAAGCGCCAGTTAAGGCGGTGATATTCACCGAGAAGACCGCGGTTGAATTGGATGCGATGTCTAAGGCGCCTCCGTTATCAACGCTGATGTCTTTTGGCAGGGCTGGGAAGACGAGGTACGTTGAATTCGCAGTGTCGGCGCCGCGGTTCAGCACCGTAACATTGACCGCGACGGTGTCATTTTGATAGGCGGGCGCAGAGATCGCTGTGATGGTAAGCGTGGTGTTGCTCTCCGTGCGGTTGGTTTCGTTCAAAATGTTTGTCGCATTGCTCGTTGTATTTGCAGTCGCGTTAGTGGTCGCATTGCTAGTGGCATTTGTCTGCGCTGTAGCGTTGTGACTCGATATCGTTAAATTCGCCTGGGTCACTTGGATATAGACCTGGCTGATAGCGCCTTGTTGTAAGTACTGGGATAGCTGTACATTCCAACCTACCACGCCGTGCCCGAGCATCATCTCAGCAGGTACCGCGGTGTTGTTTGGATCGCCGGTGAGGCCACTCAAGTCCGCCGTTATGTGCGCTGCCATCTTCTGTTGATCGAAACCAGGGTTCGAGGCATTCCACGTCGACGGGTCGCCGGTATGGCAAAGCGCACAGTTGTTGAGGACGTCTGCCGAAACCTGAACGAATCCTCCGGGACTGACGCGATTAACGACAGTGCCGTTGACCAGGAACGAAATCTGTGGCGTCGCCGGTTGGGTGAGTTCGATTGGCGCGACGATTGGGGTGGAATTATCTGAGTCGGTCACTCGAATCAAGTACTGGCCTGGAGTAAGACTGGCCGGGGGCACCCAGCGGTATTCGATTTGGCCGCTCGGTCCTGGAATAAGGTTGTTCTGGCCACCGTCGTTGACAACTGCTATGGTCGTCCACACGCTCCCAGGGTCATTGTCGATGCCTTTTTTCTCGTAGTCGGAGTAGTACTCGATCTTTGCCGTATCTCCTACCTTACCGAGATTGGCCTGTATCAGCACCGCACCCCCCGCATTAACCTGCTTCTCGTTAAGAGAAACCATGGTCGTCGCTGCGATCGGCGCGGCAATAAAAGCAGCGATAAGCGCGGTGACTACGAAGATAAGTATGCACGTATGTATGTGTGCTCTTTTCATAAGACATCACACCGCAAAAACGGTCGCTCGGCCCTCAACGAATGGTGAACCTTATACCTATAAAAACGCTTCGAACTTGACTTATCAGCGCGCACGCGAGCTAAGGGCTATTTTTGGCTGCGTGTGGCTGGGCCTTTTGCGTATCCGCGAGCACGTAGTCAATGCGTTGCTGGGCGTCTGTGGAGTTGTCCCACAGGAGCTTGAAGCTGGCCTCGAGATATTGTGCATATTCGGGGCTATTCGTCCAGAAAGCGGTATCAGCTGCGTCCTTTCCGTGGCGGAGTGCATCAAACGTTATAGTCGTCAAACTTTCGTGCGCGTCGGCTACGAGAAAGCGCATCCCCGCGTAGTCGTCGTGGTGGCGGACCTCGATGTCCCCTGCAAGAGCGTCTCGCACCGAATCGATGTTACGTAGCAGGATTTCGGTGATGTACCGCACGCGGACGCCCCTATTTGTCGCGTCGATGAAATACTCGATGAGCCCACTTGTAGAGAGTATTGGAATGCCGCCAAGTGACGAAATGAATAAGACACGTTCTTCTGCGGTCTTAACTAGCTGCTCCATGGCGGCGAGCGTGTTAGAACGGCCTTTTATCACTTTGAACGTATAAAGGTCGTTCGTGAGGACATCACTGGACAAGTAATCGTTTGCGAGCTTTAACACGTCATCCCGATTCTCTTCCATCCAGCGAAGCTCATACGCGTGGCGCATCATAGCGGCTTCGAGCGCCGGTTCGACTGAAACCGCCGCGTATTTTGTCGGCTTCTCGACCGACTCTTCAACCATCCCTTTTTCTGCGAGCGTTTCCAAGATCCGATAGACGTCGACTCTATAACTGTGCAGCAGTTTGGCGAGCTCCCCGGTCGTTTTCGGACCGTACTTCAGTAATAATGCATACAGGTGAGCCTCTTTCGCGCTGAGGCCGAACGCTTCAAGCTTTTCAATTAACGCCTGCTGCATAGGCGGGAATACGTAGCGGTTGGACTTATGCCTTTGGGTCCGCCGTGTCGAGCTGCATCTGACGATAGATTCGCTCATTATCTCGTTTAACGGCTTTATTCGTCTTGTCCTGCGTTAACTGGTTGCTGGCCTAACGGCTCAATCGCGGCAGGCTGGGTTTGATAAAGCTTCTGCAGGGAACCCTCGCAACCCGTCAGCTTTCCACTCCTAGCAGATTTTAGCCAGAGTAGGCGCCTAACTTTACGTGAGAAAAAGGAACAGGAGGCCTAGCACGAAGACTTGGCAGAAGTTGTCTGCCTGGGCTGATTATGTCCGGCCGTCATTCCCAGAAAAGAAGCAGCATCCTTGCACTAGCGTGTTCGCCACCGGAAAAAATCTGTCCTTGTGCCGGCCACGTGTGGACCGCGTCGTTGGGGTGCAGCGTAGCGCCATTTGCACAGCCCTCCTTTCGTGGGACAACCGCATTTTTAAGCTGCATCGTTGCGGCTTAGTAGGCGCCGGGGTTTACATTGAGTCCTACCGTAGTGCTTAGGGTTAGGAGGGTGATCTTGTCAGTGAGCTTGATATTCGCGGCAAAGAGCTTAGTGATGTTGACGTTGAGCGTGTTGATGTCCCGAATGATCTGATCGTATCCTGCGATGGGACCGTTGATAGACAGATCGTAGCTCTGTGCGGTGGTGTTTGCATCGCCTCCAAATACCGTCTCGTAATAGCGATACTGATCCTCGAGCCTGTCCACCTTAAATGGATAATTGCCTTGTTAATCAGTCGTGGTATTTTTGATTTCAACATATTGCGAATTCTTAGAATCCTCGCCGTTATTGGCGTACAGCGAGATGCGTTTGCCGACTAGTGCGATCTCGTGAACGCTTTTTCAAGGCTTTTTCCTTGCAAACCGGCTCTGTAGGGCGCTAAAAAAAGCAGAAGCATGTTCTTTGGAAAGCAATCGCAAACGTTATGTCACTATCCATCGTCGTATCACGCAAGATTCGCGCGAGCAATCGGCTAAGTCGCAGCAGTTTCACGCAATTTGTTTTGCGCTCACTACAACAAAAAGGGACAGCATGACCTACATTGATTGGCAACGCTTTGACACAGGGTGCATTCCGCTCCGTCGATGTTCGCTGTGTCGTCATCAGACGAAGTTCGATGCCGCCGCTGAGCCGAAGTACTATTGTGCGCGTCTCAAGCAATGGACCTCTCCGATGTTCGAATGCCCTTTTTGGGACGCACAAGAGGAATGGAAAGAGTGGTATTCCTACTGTACGTCTACAAAGGCGTAAAGGCTCCGATCCCTCTAAAAACTGAGGGCCCTTCGTGTGGTGCGATCACGATCTGCGTGATCGGACCCGCGCTTCGAGATCACGAGCGACGATGCCGCTTTTCGAGCGAGTTGCGAACGAAACTGCCTATAGTATCCCCTTTGTGCTCCGCACTCCCTCTCTGGGCTGCAGCGCATCATTAAGGGCGATGCCCAGCGCTTTGAAAATAGCCTCTATCGTGTGATGGTCATCGGTGCCGTAAGCGTTCACGTGAATCGTTAGCATGGCGTGAGAAGCGAGTGATTGGATGAAGTGTTTCACCAAGCTGGCATCGATGCCGTCGACGCTTGAGGCGATCGTGGTATTAAACACCAGGTAGCTCCGTCCAGCTGCATCGACGGCGATGGTCGCGAGCGAATCGTCCATAGGAATAGAGGCACTTCCGAACCGTTTGATACCTTCCATGTTCGTGATCATACTTTTAAGAGCCATTCCGAGCGCGATGCCGACATCCTCGACGACGTGATGCGGATTTCCGTCGCTTAGCACAGTAAGGCGTACCCCTATGCCGCCGTGCAGGGATAGCGCCTCTAGCACGTGCGTAAAAAATGGCACGCCGGTGTCAATAGCTCTCACTGAAGCATCATCGAGATTAAGATGAAGGTCGATCTTGGTCTCTTTGGTTGTTCTCGCGATGTCGGCCCTGCGCATATCGATCATACACTCTAGAGGTCACTCACGATGTTAAACGCTTCGTTGAGCGTGAACTTGCCGGTATATATTGCAGAACCGATCACAACGCCGGCTGCCCCCGTCCGAGCAATCGCTCTGATGTCATCCAGAACGCCGATGCCGCCCGACGCGATGACGGGGATGTCAACGTATTCGACGAGAGCACGTATGACGTCGCCACGTACCCCACTCATCCTCCCCTCTGTTTCCACGTCCGTAAAGAGCAGTGAACCTGCGCCAAGCTCCTGAAAGATTAGGCCAAGCTCCTGCGGCCTCAAGCCGGAGCTTCGGGTCCACCCCTCAATGAGCACCTCACCGCCTCGCGCGTCAACGGCCACCATGATGGACTCGCTGCCAAACTCGCGACTCATGTTGTGGACAATGGTCGGATCTCGTACAGCGGCGGTGCCAAGAATCACCCTGTTTGCGCCGACCTGAAGTAAATCAGCGACGTCTTCATATGCGCGAATCCCGCCGCCTACCTCGACAAACGCGTCGAGTTTTGCTAGCTTATAGATAAGCTTCAGATTCCGCGGCTTCCCGAATGCACCGTCAAGATCGATGACGTGAAGGTGGTCAGCACCACTGGTAATCCAGTGTTCTGCGACAGCAAGCGGGTCCTCGAGCGAAACGAGGACGTCATCAGGTACCCCTCCGACAAGTTGAACACAGCGACCATCTTTAATGTCAACGGCGGGAATAACCTCGAATGGCACGATTTCAGCACATCCCTACGCTAAGACAATGCACCCGATCTGTTTTGCATCGTATTAACTGTTTGTAGCTTGCACGCCTGGCACAAGAGTGCGCAACGCACGACCAGGTATCTTCCTATCTGCCACGGAGCTTGCCTCTCACAGGGGTTGACCAGAATATGTGGTAAGCTGCAACGCGATCAGCCAGATGCGACAAGAGCTGCTTTGAGTCGAACGCCGGAGGACAGTTCAGAGCTTATCTATTAGAGATAGGGGATACCATCTTTGCAAGCTGTTCCAGCACGACGATTGCGGCCTGCTTGTCGAGTGGCTTGTTGTCATTTCCGCATTTCGGGGAGTAGATACACGCTGGGCATCCGACGTCACAGGAGCACCCTGTGACAAGCTCGCGGGTGACGGTGATAATTTCGGCAATCAGCTCTACGGCTTTTTCGGCCAGACCGATCCCACCCTCAAAACCGTCATAGATGAAGATCGTTGGAGCAGCGGTATCTGGATGGCACGTGGTCGAAACGCCACCGATGTCCCACCTATCGCACATAACGTGCAGCGGCATCATGGCGATCAGCGCGTGCTCTGCGCCGTGCAGACCGCCGCCGATGTCGAGTCCCTTATTTTCTACCTGCGTGACGGCCTCGTCCGGGACGCTGAACCACAGCGCCGTCGTGGTGAAGCGGAGCGGAGGCAAATCAAGGCTCTCGATTCCCACGATTTGATCGTACCGGAGCGTCTTGTATCCAACGTACTGCTCAACGACTTCGACGATGCCGAATGATACCACGAGCGCACCTTCAGGCTTTTTTTCGAGCTCTTTGACGATCCGAAGATCAACGGTTCTCATCGGTACTGTGTGGTAATCTACGTTTTTCTTGCTCACGGAAATGATGCGGTTGGTCAAGTCGAGCTGCTCGACGACATAGGTCTCACCTTCGTGAAGCAGCACGGCCCCCGCGTGAGCCTCTCGATATGCGCGAGTCTTGTCGAGCGTTTCGAGGAGCCGACCCTCGCAGAGAACTTTGAATGTCTGGGGGGAGAGCGCGTTCAGAGGGACCGCCTCTGTGGCCCTGCCCCTGCCTGAGTACACCCACCCATTCGGAGTGTCTTTGGCTAGGCCTTGGCGCTGCAGCTCCTCAAGCGATTCTGCGAGGAGAACGGGAAAGTACGCTGCGTCGCGAGGTAGGCGAAGCGGCAACTCGGCAGCCGCGCACATAACGTGTCCGAGGGCAATATACTCGTTCGATAGATCGATAATGGCGTGCTCGTGCGACCCTCCGAACAGCGCGCTAGGATGCTTCATAAAGTACTGGTCGAGCGGGTCGTGAAATCCGACCAGGGTCGCGAGCGACTCGCCCTGCCCGCGGCCTGCTCTCCCCGCTTGTTGCCACGTCGAAATGATCGTGCCGGGATACCCTGCCATGATGACAGCGTCTAAGCTACCGATGTCAATGCCGAGCTCCAGTGCATTCGTAGATGTTACGCCTGCCAAGCGACCGCTTCTTAAGTCTTCTTCGATCCGCCGCCGTGTCGACGGCAAGTAGCCGGCCCGATAGGCTGCAATCCGGTCGGCGAGCAACGGTGTCGATTCTTTCGCCTCATTTTTTGCCCAAAGGGCGATGAGTTCTGCCATCTTTCGCGACGGTGCGAAACAGAGTGTCTGCAGCTGGTTGCGGATAAAGAGTAGGAACAAGTCTTTGGCTTCCTGATGGGCGGACCGTTTCCCTATGCCGTCAGCGTACGGGTTATACAGAACGAAATATTTGCGCCCTCTTGGGGATCCATCTTCAGATATGAGGGTGAAGGTTCTTCCGGTGAGCTTCTCGCCAAATTCAATCGGATTTGCAAGGGTCGCAGTGGAGATGACAAACTGCGGCTCGGATCCGTAATACGAGCAGAGTCGCTGTAGGCGCCTTATCAAAAGGGCGACGTTCGATCCAAAGACTCCTCGATACACATGTGCCTCGTCAATGACAATGAACTTCAAGTTCGCCAGAAATCGTTGCCATTTGTAGTGCCAAGGTAAGACGTGATGGAGTTCGTACGGATTACTGATCACGATCCTCGCACTCGTTCGAATCTTTGGCCGCTTATGCGATGGCGTGTCCCCGTCATAAATGCTCGGATTGACACGAACGGCGCTAATCAGCTCGAGCTCTTGAAGCACCTTTAGCTGATCATTCGAGAGCGCTTTCGTTGGATAGATGTAGAGCGCAGTCGCGTTATGCTCGCGGTCGAGCTCCTCAAAAATTGGTACGTTGAACGCGAGCGTCTTGCCAGAAGCGGTGGGGGTTGCGATAACTACATCTTTGCCTTCGCGCAACGCAACACGCGCTTCAATTTGGTGACGGTACAGCCGAATGCCCTTTTTGCGCAGGTAGGCCTGGACATTTGGCGCGATCTCTTCGGCCGTTTCAGCGAAGATCGGTTCTCGGGCAGACAACACTTCGGTGTGTGCAACCTTCCGGCTGAACATTGGGTCGCTTTGCAGGATTCGCAGAACAGTCTCGACAGATATACTTACCCCTCACAAATCTTGGAGAAAATGTGCGCCAGCGCGATTAGATCCTGTCTGTTATGGTCGATAACCGCTAGTAACGGTCCGGCGTTCTGAGTGCGTAGATAGGTCTCATAGAACTCCGGCACTAGCGCGCTAGGAATATCTGATTGACGAGCGCCTAGCACGTATTTTTCCAACGAGGCCAGCCTGAAGTCAGGGGTCAGTCCTCGCCACCTTCGTCGCGCGAAGTGGAGCATATCGAAGTGAGCCCTCTGTAGATTGCCGTGGATCTGGTAATAAGCGAGGCGCTGTTCAAGGAAAGGAACGTCAAAAGCCCTCCCGTTGAACGTTACAAGAGCAGTGCTTGAGTTAACGTGCGAAAGCAGCGCCGCCAGTGCCGCCGGTTCTTCGCCTACGTTTCTTGAAACGTACTGGCGGACGGTCAGGGTCTCGTCGACCGCCTCTGCAACTCCTATGATTATGATTGGGCTAGAGAAGAGCCCTAGCGTCTCGAGATCCACAAAAAGCAACTGGTCTGGCGTGTGAAAGCCTGAGGCGTGCAGTGCGAGCGGATCGGATCTCGGAAACCTTCTTCCAACCCATTCGATCAATTCACCCGTGTCGCGCGTTTCGACAAGCTTTAAGAAGCTGAGCGCCTGCGCGCCAAAGCGGTCGTGCTCGACGAGATCAGCGATGTTGCGGTAGCCACGCTCCTTCAAGGCGCGCTCGGTCGTCTCTCTAACGCCGTGGAGGAGCTTAAAATCTGCTAATAGGCTCTCTTCGGCTCTCTTTTGAGGTATCGTATGTATACGTACCCTCTCTTCCGTGTCTACGCGGTAACACGTCCCGCGCTCAGTGACGAGTTCGGTTCCAGGAGTCACCTCTTCGAGCGCTTTCCCGTCGTGCTTTTCGATTAAAGCTCGCTTGAGCGCAAGTGCTTGCGCATAGTCGTCGTGGTCTTTGGCGTAGAATAGTGCGGGAGTGAACTGAGAAGAACCCACTCTCTCTGCGTCAGCAGCATCGCTCGCTTGATTTACGCGAGACTTGATCCGCGCACCGACTCGGCTGAGCTTCTGATTGTCGTGGCCTTCAATTAACACAACAGCGCGTCCACGTCATATTTCTGACCGTGCAAAACACGGCCGGATGACCTATTCAGAAAGGAGTGTCTGCAGACTTAAGCCTTTGTTGGCTCCTCGTCGGAGCTCAACGGCGCATTCAATGACGAAGCTTTTCTTTAATGCCTATCAAGTCTCGCTTCGATGGAACCGGAGTCAAACTCATCAGCTTTCGCGAGAATATCCATCGCTAGTGCAAGCATTATTATACGTGCACGAGAAGCCCTTTTAGGGGTGGCAGTTAATGGAGGAATGCCAGATCGTTATAAGAAGAGATGATGCCGGTTACTACATTGCAACGTGTCCGACCTTAAAAGGCTGTCACTCATACGGCACAACACTCGAAGAGGCACTGGATAACATCAAGGAGTGCATTCAGCTCTGCGAGGCGGAGCTTGAGGAGGAGTGACGGAACTGAAGCCGATCCCGAGCTGCGAGCAAAAGGGCGCCGCCGCGGCACACATCGAGAAGTTTCCGTCGGTGAGCGGCAGCGAACTCGTCAAGTTCCTAGAGTCCTTAGGTTATCGCGTCACTCGCACGCGAGGTTCACACGTTCGACTAGTTTCTGAGGGCGGTCAGGCAACCACGATACCGATACACGCTCATCGCGAGCTTCCTAAAGGGTTGCTGCATAGCATCATTCACGAGCTGAAAATTACTAGGACCGATTTTTTCAAGATGTGGGCGTGTTACGAAAAGACGTAATAGTCGAGCGCGTAGGGCTACGGTGTGTTTTTGGTTTGGGGCGCTGTCCGGAAAGTCGCGGATGTAGCCGCGAACCGTCATGATAGCGACCTTATTAACTGTGCCGCCACACCCAAGCCTCTGTTTCAAGTCAGGTTTATATTCTAGCGAGTCTACACAGTACCGATTTTTGTGCGCCCTTTAGTCTGGGGGGGAACGGAACCTTACCTCAGAAGTTCAAATCTGCTTTTCCCCCCAGACCATAGTTTTTGTTGAGAGATGCAACGGCTGTTCCTGTCTCGAGTAAGCGCAGAGGTCTTATTGAGCTTTGCGTCAGCGACGATGCAGTCTCGGGCGTCGGGAAATCTTGGCCGCCTGCCTTCAGTTTGACAAAACTAGAGGCAGAAGGCTTGACCAATCAAGATGTGTCGTTGTGGGGTCGGGGCAATCCATCCTATGAGAATTGGCGCAACGTCTGCACGATTGTGTCGTGCAGCGTTGGGTCTATGGAACAAACGAGGGATAGATTAGTGGCGGTGACTGGGGCATCTAGTGGGCTGCCATCACCCGTCGTGACGAATCCGTGCGACTCGCGTACGATGAGCTGCGCGGCGGCAATGTCGTAACTGCTTAGGCGATCTCTCGTGTCAACGACTGCGTCGAGCGTTCCCGAGGCGACCTGACACAGGTCGTAAGCAATGCTTCCGAAAATCCGCACGATGCTGCGCTTTTCGAGCTCGATAAGTCCACGCGGAATGCGCGATACCCCATAAGCGTATCCAGCGACCACGGGCTTTCTAGGCCTAGGGGATTTTTTCGTCACGAGCGGTGTCGTGTTGAAGCGCGCGCCGTCGCCTCGTTTGGCGGCATATGCGTCTAAGGAGTTTGTGACTACTGCGCCCATGGTGACATCACTCAAGGTGACGTCGTCGATTTTCGGTGCATAGGCGAGCGACGAGCAAAAGTACGGAAAACCGATGGCGACGTTGGTGGATCCGTCGACCGGATCGAAGATGAACGTGCACTGCGGGTCGTCTCCAATGGTGTGGTCGCCCCATTCTTCTGAGACAATTCGCGCGCTGATCTCTCTGGCGAGCAGCTCTTCTTGCAGCGTTTGCTCAGCAACGAGATCGAACCTCCGCGTCACGTCGCGCTCTTTCTGCTTTGTTATCGCGGAGAACTCTGTCTCCGTTTTGACGAACGCAAGCACGGACTCCATTGCCCGCGTAGCCATGGCCACAATGTTATCAAGTTCCATCAAAAAGTCGCCTTATCTCCTGCACGATGACTTTGGCTGCCTCGGTCGGCGCAACGCGCTCGCTGTCTATGGTTAATTCAGGGTCTTCGGTCGTCTCGAATGCCACGTTCACCCCAGGCACGGCAGCCTCGCTCGCATGTGATTTCTCATAAATGCCCGATGGTGTGAACTCTGTCACCCGATGTGCCTCGCGCTGCACGCACGTGTCAAGCGAACAGCTGACATAAACTTCGGCGAAGCGGGGTATGAGTCGACGGGCGAGAGCGCGATAGCGTTTTCGGTTTGCCGTCGCGTCAATAATAACGTTTACCCCACACTCGGTAAGTACCTTCGCCGTGTACGCGAGAAACGCGTAGACGATATCGCGTTCCTGCTCTGAATACGTCGGCTGGGGAGTAACGATAGTCCGAATCTCGTCAAGTTGCAGTGTTTTTAGCCTTTCGTCCTGGAGGCTCTCGGCAACTTCTCGTGCAATAGAGGTTTTGCCGCTTCCGGGAAGTCCAGTAATCCAAATAGCCCAGGCCATTGTCAAGGGTCACCCTATGGGATCAATCTTTTAAGAGCGCATTGACGTTCTTATAGTCGAACGTTTCGGCTTCAAGCACGTTTCGCACGAAGTTGAACAGCCGCTGTCGCACCTGCTGATCGATGTTCGGATACCATATGGGGCTTGCCACAACAAGCCCTCTGAAAGCATAGAATGGTTGTATAACCTCAAGGAGTTCGTGATCTTGCGTCTCCTGCAGGTAGTTTCGTATGAACGAGTCAAACAGCGTCTTGAACTCTCTTGTAAGCTTCCCGTACTTCTGGATTGAATAAAAGAGATAGTTCACGCTTAACGACGTCACGTCATCGGCGGCTTCTCCGAATTCTCCGCGGCTCCTGTCGAGAACGGTAAGATCAGTACCGTCTCTGAACATGATGTTCCACGGGTGATAATCGCCGTGGACCACGCAGAGTCGATGCGCTCGATCTTTTAGCGCATATCGCCAGTCAATGCAGCGCTTTTCGAGCAGGCGGAAATCATCTTGCGAAAATGCGTCGAAGTTATTCGGGTAGCTATCGATCAGGCCCATAATAAGCTCGCCGTGACCTATAAGCTCGCGTATGCGGCGCGTGTAGAGAACGGGTTCATCGCGTTTCACGGCGTGTGTAGCGACGAGGTAATTTGAGAGCGCTTCCGCTCGGGCCACGTCGAGATCGGTGAGCGTGCCCGAGTCGCTAATGGTATTGAGGTCGAGGAAGTACTCGGTTCCCGTGACCAGATCCATCAGGATGAAGTACTCGTCGGCGTCTCGGGCAGATCGCATCCTTCCGTCACGGGTGAAGTAGCCCACGTCGAAAGCGCGAACGTGCCGAGGGAGTAAGCCAAAGGTGGCGTGCTGCCAGATAAGTATCTGGGCCCGGTCAGAGAAGTGATCGTGACCAAAGCCGCCCTCACGTCGCATTGACGAAAGCACAACGGATTTGAGCACGCCGTCGAGCGAAAACGTAATCTGGTAGGGCCTTCCATAACCAAAGCCTTTAAGCTCCTCGGTTGGGTGACCAAGTTCGCTGACCTCCACGACGTTCGCGTCGCTTCCAAATACGTCTTTTACATAGTCATCGATCGCGGTCATCGGTAAAGTTTCTTGCATTCGAACCTCTCCCCTAAAGCAACGTGCGCACAGATGAGCTACGTTCCGAGCGTCCACGAGTGGAGGTACGCCTCCTGCTGCGGGGTGAGTCGCTCAATCTCAATACCGATCGCACTAAGCTTCAGTATAGCTACCCGTTTGTCTATTGTCATCGGCACACTGTGCACCGAGTTGCTCAGATGCGCGTGATTTTCGACGACGTATTTAACGCACAGTGCCTGGTTCGCGAAACTCATGTCCATAACCTCGGGTGGGTGCCCGAAAGCCGCTGCGAGGTTGATCAGCCTTCCCTCTGCAAGCACATAGAGCGTCCTGCCATCGGGCATTCGATACTCGTCCACGTTCTCTTTGACATTCGTCGTGCTTGTCGCCATCCCCTTGAGCGCTTCCAGATCGAGTTCTACGTTGAAGTGTCCTGAATTGCAGACGATAGCCTGGTCTTTCATAACCTCGAAGTGCTCCCCTCGAATTACTGACACGTCGCCGGTGACCGTGATGAAGAGATCTCCGATCCGCGCTGCATCGCGCATCGGCATCACTCTGAAGCCGTCCATTGCCGCCTCAAGGGCTTTTCGTGGTTCGACCTCGACAATAACCACGTTCGAGCCGAGGCCTTTTGCGCGCGCTGCGACGCCTCGGCCACACCACCCATAGCCGACGACGACTACGACTTTTCCGGCAAACAAGAAATTTGTCGCATTCATGATGCCGTGAAGGCTGCTTTGTCCCGTCCCGTACCGGTTGTCAAACATCATCTTGGTTTCGGCATCGTTGACGGCGATCACAGGATATTTGAGCGCGCCTTCTGCCGCCATTGCCCTCAACCTGATGACGCCTGTTGTCGTCTCCTCGCAGCCGCCTATCACCGCGCTGAGGTATTCGGGATGATCATTGTGGACCGTGGCGATAACGTCCGCGCCGTCGTCAAGCGTGACATGCGGCCCGATCTTGAGTGCCTCTTCTATGCACGCATGATACTCAGCGTCGCTTTCGCCGTGAAAGGCGCATACCGAGATCCCATCGTTTGCGAGAGCAGCGGCGACGTCGTCTTGTGTGCTGAGAGGATTTGAGCCTGCGAGGGCGACATTCGCTCCTCCGGCGCTGAGCACACGGATAAGGTTCGCGGTTTCGACCGTAACGTGAAGACACGCAGTAATGTTAATGCCATTAAGTGGTTTTTCGCGCGTAAATTCACTCTTAATATTCTCAAGAACGGGCATGTGCCTGCGAGCCCATTCAATTCGTCGTTCCCCTGCATCAGCGAGGTTTATGTCCTTAATTATGTTCCTCATGCAAAATTCCTCATCTGCTTTGCAGTTACCTCCGGCAACCGTACGCTTTATATAGGTACCAATAATAAAGGCCTACCGGTAAAAAGGTTGTCAATCGTGGAGCGAATAGAAGAACGATGTCTGAGAATCGTTTTTTGTTTACATCCGAATCAGTAACGGAAGGGCATCCCGACAAGATCTGCGACCAGATTTCGGATGCCATACTGGACGCGATTATCGAGCGCGACCCTAAGAACGCGCGAGTCGCGTGCGAAGTCGCAGTGACTACGGGGCTCGCGGTGGTGATCGGTGAAATCACGACCAGTTGTGCCGTCGACATACCACGCGTGGTGCGTGATACGATCCGCGAGATAGGCTACGTCGATTCGCGATTCGGTTTCGACTGCGACAACTTTGGGATTATTGTATCGATCAAAGAACAGTCTCCGGATATTGCTCAAGGGGTCAACAGGTCGCTTGAGTGCAGGGTTACTGCCGTGGGTGACGGTGAAGTCGACCTCGAGTGCGCGCAGGTGTCCGCGGACGTAGATGAGGATGTCGAACTCGGCGCGGGCGATCAGGGGATGGTCTTCGGTTATGCCACGAATGAAACTCCGGAGCTGATGCCGATGCCGATCCTGCTTGCTAATAAACTTGCGCTGAGGCTCACTGAGGTCAGGAAGTCGGGAGAACTAGACTATCTCGGCCCTGATGGCAAGACACAGGTGACGGTGGAATACGTTGACGATAAGCCTGTTCGAGTCGACACGATAATAGTATCTTCGCAGCACGCTCCGGACGTCGAGCTTGACACCATCAGATGCGATATTCAGGCCAAAGTGATCGACGTGGTTGTCCCACCCGATATGCTCGATAAGGACACAAAGGTTTATGTCAACCCCACAGGTCGGTTCGTGATCGGAGGCCCCAAGGGCGATGCTGGCATGTCGGGGCGTAAGATCATCGTCGATACGTATGGAGGAATGGCGCGGCACGGCGGGGGTTCTTTTTCGGGGAAGGACCCGACAAAGGTCGACCGATCGGCAGCGTACGCGGCTAGATATATCGCGAAAAACGTTGTTGCGGCTGGACTCGCCGACAAGTGCGAGATCCAGGTCTCGTATGCAATAGGCGTAGCTCGACCTATCGCGATATACGTCAATACGTTCGGCACGGCCAGCATACCTGAGGCGTCAATCTCTGAGATTATCGGGCGCCGTTTTGCACTCACTCCGGAGTGGATCATCAATACACTGCGACTGCGACGTCCGATCTACCGACAACTCGCCGCCTATGGGCATTTTGGTCGCGCTGATCTCGATCTGCCGTGGGAGCGCACCGACAGTGTGAAGGCGCTACAAAGCGACGCGAATGCGGCCAAAGCGGCGCCTAAAGCATCGAGCTAGGCGAAGATTGCTAGTGGGGATAGTATCTGGTTCACAACTGAGCGCGCTCGCGGAGGTTGCCTATTGAAGATAGGAATGTTGGGACCCATCTCGTGGAGAACCCCGCCACACCGTTACGGGCCCTGGGAGACTGTCGTCCATTACCTGACCGAAGGCTTGGTCGAACGAGGCTACGACGTTACGCTCTTCGCAACCGGCGACTCTGTCACGAAGGCAAAGCTTGAGTGGGTGTGTCCTCATGGATTCTATGAAGATGAATCGCTTGACGCTGGCGTCTATCAATGGCTCCACATATCAAACGCCTTCGAAAAAGCGCACGAATTCGATATTCTTCACAGTCACTATGACTTCTATCCGCTGACCTTCTCACGGCTCACCGATACTCCTCTTCTTACGACAATACACGGATTCTCTTCAGATCGGATTCTGCCCGTGTATAGAAAGTACTGGGATAATTATTACGTGTCCATCAGCAACGCCGATCGAGCAGAAGGCCTAAACTATGTTGCCACCGTGTACAACGGGATCGACGTCGACTCCTTTGAGTATGGCGACGCCCCCGATGATTATCTTCTGTTCTTCGGACGCATATCGCGTGACAAGGGGACGCACCGCGCCATTCAGGTGGCAAAAGAAACCGGAATGACGCTGAAAATTGCCGGACTCGTCGCGAGCGAGCATCGCGCCTATTTCGAGACGTGCGTCAAGCCTGAGATCGACGGGGAGCAGATACAGTATCTCGGCACGGTGGACGAAAAAACGAGAAATGAGCTTTTCAAGCAGGCATATTGCAGCTTGCACCTGATCTCTTTTGCTGAGCCGTTTGGTCTTACCCTAATTGAATCTCTGGCAAGTGGCACGCCCGTCATTGCCACAGACAAGGGCAGCGTGCGGGAGATACTCATCGACGGAGAGACAGGCTTTATCGTTAAGGGCGTGCGCGACGCGATCGACAAAGTGGGCGAGGTTGACAGCATTCGAAGGCAGCGGTGCAGGAGTCGCGCGGAGCGATTTGATGTGGATCGCATGGTCGACGGGTATATCAGCGTCTATGATACGATCATGGAGCGTGAAGCCGAGCGCTCGGCTCGCTAAGTGATGAGCAACAACAAGCTACGGAGCCTCTACACACGCGTTTTACCTAATGAAACGGCTGCGCTCTTCTTTTACGCATCGCTTGCAGTCTGCATCGCGGTTTGGAACGTTAACGTTTTCATCAACGATGAGGTGACACTCGCGGCGGAGCTCTACAATCTTGGTCGTGGGACGCTCTGGATCCAAACGCTGCCTACCAAGCTCTACGAAGGCCTCAGTTTTGGAGCATCAGCGCCAATCCTTGGGTTCCCCTTCCAGGGCCATACGTACGGCTTTTACACGGACGCCATTCCGGTCTTCGCGTCCCCGTTTTACGCATTCATTTACCTCATCAGCGTCACGGTCGGCATCAGGCTCTTCTTCGCTGCTCTCTGGTCGTTTAGTGTATTCATGGTGAGCTCGCTTCTGGGAAGGCGTTGGGATCGGCCACGACTCGGTCGCGGCCTTGGCGCGTTTGTTGCGCTTACCCTCTTCATCATCAATGTCTACATCGGCACTCGTCTGCCGCCGCTTGTTTTTGACCAGTGGGGCGCTCTTATGGCTATCCAGCTGTTCAATATCTTGGCGACCGCGGCCATCGTCCTCCTTTCGTTGCGAATCTTCACGCGGTACTTCGCTGATGACCGCGTAGCCGCCTTTGGAGCTGCGTTTATATTGATCGCGACGCCCCTTACGTTCTGGGCGGTCTCAGCGAAAGACCACACAGCATCGATCTTGCTCATCACAGCGAGCGTCTGGAGCCTCTACACGTATTTGCTGGACGGCAAGCAGCGCTATCGCTACCTCTCTTACATTTTTGTCGGGCTTTGCTTCTGGGTGCGGGTTTTCGACGCCATTCCGCTCCTCCTGGCCATCATTCTGACGGATTTGTTGACCTCAACAGCGAGAATTAAAGCGGTGATCACGGGCGCGGCCACGGTGCTGCTCGGGATGATCCCGTACTTCATCAATAATTACCTGCTGTTTAACAACCCTTTCTTGTCGCCCGTTTATCTCAGTGCCCTAGTAAACTCGAACCAGGCATCGCCGAGCAACTCAACCACTGGTTCTGCACTTTTGTCCGCGATCAAAATTCTGTCTACGTTCTTTTTGCAGACGTTGAATCTGCAAACCGCGCCGAGCTGGCCCCAAAACCTCTATCACGTACTGTTCTACGTCGACATGCCGGTGACGCTCTCAGTATTTCAGATATGCCCATTGCTCATAATTCCCCTCTTCGCTGCTGTCCCGTACGTCGTGCGAACGCTGCAGAGACTGAGGGCAGGGTCGGCGCACCTTAGGATAGAGAGGAGCCGCGCAGTCGCAGTCACGTTTTTCATCTGCATCGTCGGGAACCTTGTGCTCTACGCGCCTTTTGGCGTAAACCAAGGATTTGGCCTTGATATGCGCTACTTTCTGCCGCTTTATATCCCGCTGCTCTTTTTCACGCTCGCAAGCATACGTGAGGTTCTTGTTCAAGCGTCGCATATTAAACAAGCATTTGCCGCTGCGTGGATCGTACTCAGCGGAGCAGTGCTCGGGTACGCGGCGCTCTTGGCGCCCGCAGTAAGCGCCCTTATCGGAGCGTTTAGCTTCTCGCTGATCCGGACGCTTGGGGTCGTTGTCGCAGCCACGATGGCTTTCTTCGTGCCGTACTTCGTAGGCTACAGGAAGCGTCTGAAAGACCTGGCAATCCTTGTGGGATTTGCGACGTTCGTCTCGTCGTATTGGCTGTTTATCGCCTGCATGATATGGCAGAAGACTCCGATAGGAGTCCCCCGTCCGGGAATGATGCTCCCTGTGATGGAGATCGTCCATCGCGTCATCATGTCGGCGATTGCCTCCTAGGCCGATAGGTGAGAATCGCGAAAATACCGCCTAGCGGCCGCGACGGCGTTGATCCCTTTCGTACCTCACCCTGCGTCGCGAACCCTTTCGCACGGCTTCGCCGTCTACGTAGTCGTACCGATCGAGAAATCGGTCGAGTCGAGAGCGAAAGCTATCTGAGGATCTGTGTTGTGGCCGGACTTCTCGTCTGAAATCCGAAGGACGGCTCGGTGGCGCGTATTCTGACATCTGCCGCGTTTGAGGAGGAGTACGCTGATCTGACGGCCTTCGTTGAGCAGGCGGCCGCGGCGGGGGTGAAACAACTGGACGCTGATCTGACGGCCTTCGTTGAGCAGGCGGCCGCGGCGGGGGTGAAACAACTGGACTCTGGCGCACGGCGCGCTGGGCACGTGGAGTGGGTCGTCGTTGCTCGATCGCCGAACGGTTGAGCCCCACCAGAAAATAGTACGCAAAGAGCACAAGTCCGCTTAGCGCTGCGAAAAGTGGTGCATCTGGTATGTTAAGGGTTGTTGCTGCTCCAAGTGCAAGGATTGGGTACCCGAGTACGACTACCGTGTGCGCAAAGCTTTGTGTGAGGCCGAGGGCGTAGTAGATCAGCAAGGTCGGAACAAAGAAGATGCCGAAGAACGACACGATTTGAAATAGGACAGAGAGTGTGTAGAACCCTGCCGGCTCGGAAGGATTTGCGCTATATATCACGAGCACCAGGAGAAAGAACAAGAGATAGATGATCGCGGCCAAGCTCGCTAGATCTGACAGACCGAAAAATGATTCGTCTTTTTCGTATCGTCCGTACCGGACTGGACTGGTGTCGGCTTCACGCATTAGACCACGTAGTGTTAGGTGTTTCGGCGTATTTAAACAGTTTCATCGCTCGCTGTTTGAGTGAGTTCGTCCCCAATACGCTGTTCGCTTGGAGCAGGATTATAAAGGCGTTTCCAAAAAACAGGCAACTCAGGGTCGATATCTTCCCATGTATGGCGCAAAGCAAAGAGACGGCCGCGTCACCCAAAAAGTAAGTAGTTATTGTAAGATTTTCGTGATCAACGAAATATCATCAATAAGGGTTTGCGTGAATTCCTAAAGTCGTACTTCGCTGGTAGACGCTGGAATACCTTTGATCGCCACGGCGAACACTTCGAGTGCGTGCGAAGTTGGGCATCGGCCAGGTGATAAGACGTCACGCGCGCCTTGTCAATCGATAGACCTATCACGGCATCGAAAGCTGTCAGGTGTTAAGGCGCCTAACACGCGTTTGATCTTGGAGCGTTGAGAATCGGATAATATATGCCGGAAGCTTGTGACGCAAGGAAGTTTCCGCCGGACGGACGTGTTCTCTTCTGTGATTGTGGCGGGCACTAGCGATACACTTTCGCCTAACGCACAGGTAACTTATACGGGCTACTTCGCAAAAGGAGCAAGAGCCAGTGGTATATCCATCGCCACGGCGATTCGCCCTTCACTGAAGTTGAGCTATACTTGTTCGATGCCCGGTTTAGCGAGTGAGCCTGTGATCGTGTCCAGTCAAAATGTGGAAGTCCAGTTTCAGAAGCTCTTTCGCAAAAGAATTCAACATCCGCCGTGTATCCTCGATCTGTTGCGTCACGGCGTGCCTTCTGGCATAGAGTGCGACACGGCGCACTTGATTCTCGTGCGATATATTGTGACAAAAGGACTCAGTGACGTGCAAGGGAGAAAAATGGCGCAGACGATGATGCGGAATTCGGTCTTCTTCGGGAGCACAAGGCAGGTAAGCGACGCCCAGAAGTTTGTGGAAAGCCTTTCACGGGCTCGAGAGAATCCCCAGGCGTACTGCTGGAACTGCGAGGATATCTGGTCGAGCAAGGGACTACGGGAGCGCCCGGCGTGCACGGGCTGGAACTGCGAGTACTATCAAGCGAGACCAATCAGAGAACCGAACTACGAACATCGCGAGGACGAAGCTTCAATGGAAGAAGAGATCATGACGTATCTGCTTAACGATCCGAACAGCATCACCCAAGGGCTAAGGCTAGGGCTTCGCTCGGAGGGATTCGCGGATGAGTACGTATCCACTGGGGGCATTCGTTTGCCTTTTAATCGCGTACTGTGGCACGCGTGTCACTATCTGGCCTATCACGACCGACAGATACGATGCAGCGCAATCTTGAGCCTCCTCTCTCGAAGTCCTGAGATGCGCCCGTACATGATTGAGATAGCGCGATATGCGCAGCGGCTACGGAACCGTGCATCGTGCCAGCGTGCCACATTTATAAAGTACCTGAGGGTCACAAACGCACGTGGGGCGCGGCTCAGAGGGCAAGAACTCGTTCAAATGGCCGAAACGGCTCTAGCTTCGAGCACTCTTCCGCTTGAAGTCGTCTTGAGAACCCTAAGGGATCAATCGAACACGTTGTTGTTTGAAGCGAGCGATAAAACGCGTACCTTTGAGGAAGATCTCGATCTCTTCGTTACAAATCTTTTTGCAAAGAGGGCGGGCGTCATACCTACCCCCCCAGAGTGGCTAAACAGCGCTTTTGGTGGGGGCTGGAAGCCCGGCAAGTCATACGCGGTGACTGCATCGTGCGATACGGAGGCAACGGACTTCATCGCGTGGTGTGCTGACTTTGCTGCTCAACGTCGGTTTCCTACGCTATACGTAAGCTATGGCATAAGCAAAGAGCACTTTGCAGAGCGCGCACTTGCACGGCACAGCGGGATTGATGGAACAGAGCTTTCACGGTATCGCGAGAATGCCTTTGATTCTGAGGCAGACGAAACGACATTGGAGCGGGTAATTGAAGCAGGAGAACGATTGAGCAGAGGGGTGGCACGTTACTTGACGGTTGTGGAAGCAAATGCAGGAACGACAATCGCAAGCGTGAGAAGTGCCCTACACACGGCCCAAAATCAAGTTAGCGCGAATGAGGATAGGTCGATGCTGATAATCCTCGATCGTTTGCCGTGCACATCGACCAATGCCGAGAGGCTCACAGATTCTGTTCGTTCATGAGCGGCTTTTGATGAAATCTCACTGTTGACAGACTTGAACCGCCACCTGCAAGATTTTGCAGTGGCTATTATCGCCGTCTTCGTAGGAAATAAAACGCCAAACACACCATCTTCCGGATACGATGCGGCGGCTATAAAGCATTCCCTCAGGAATTTTAAGGGAATATACGGCGTTGATTACACGCTGGCACTTCACTCAGCAGACACCATAGTGAAGGGCACAACATCCGAAAAAACCGCTGACCAACTCCATCTTGCACAGGAGTGGTACAGGAGGAATCTTTCCCAATGTCGAGGGCGCGTGGAGCGCCTTTTTGACGAGGCGGCAGGTGATTATCCTTTGGATGAGACTTCTACCTATACACGCATATCGCTTTTTGGAAGAGACGCAAAGGTACTCGCTAATCCGGTCATCATTTACGAGAGGCCCTATCATCGATTCAGAACCTTGGACGTAGAACCGATGGGTTTAGAAAAGCACGACCGGCTGCCATTTGACGAAGACTGACCGAGCCGTCATCACCGACTCTTCTTCATAATCGTGCTCGGAGCTCCAGCGCATCTTCGAAGCTGAAAGCTTCATCTAATAACCAAACGGCAGTTCGTTAAATCTGGCAGCTGCTAAATGGAGCACATTCATCTTCCGCCGGCGTTCCCCCAATCCAATGGGCCCTATTTTGGTGGTCACTAGCCCTCGCCATGCCCTTATCGCACTCGTTTCACGCGAAGGCGCACGATCACAATTCAGCGGTTAGCATCGCCGGTGTTTACTTGAACCTCACGCCGCCCATAGGCATCTTGGCCGGACCGCTCGGATTGCTGTTATCTTCATCGTTAATCTTTTGAGCTAGCCGTTGGTCGCGGCGGGTGGGGCTCAGTCGGAGCGAACACGATCCTGAACTTGAGCGAGATCGCGGTCGCATTCTACGTCTTCAGAATGACAAAAGCCGACTTGAGCTGTTCACCAGGGGTGCGTCGCTGCTATAGCCGGGGTTGCTGGTCGTCAACGTCGTTTTTCGCATTGTCACTCTGGTCTCAGGCAGACAAGGAACTGAGTTATAGGGAATCGCACCCCTCACTTACCTGATTCAGATCCTGATACTAAACATGATTGTGGCAATCGACGAGGCAGTTGTAACGGGCTTTGTGATTGGTTATTTGAGCAGGATTCGGCCTGATCTCATCGGGGAGTGATTGCAGTGACGTCGCCCATCTGCCAAGACCGCGAGGGCATCAGCGCGACGGCGTGCTGTATTCTAAGTCCTCGAAGCGGCGACTTTGACCGATTATTTCTTCCCAATCACCACAGCCGTTCCGTATGCCAAGATCTCCTGCATATAGTCAGAAATTTCCGACGAATCAAAGAAGGCGCTTATTATAGCATTGGCCCCGACTGCTTTCGCGTGCTCCACCAGTCGGTATAACGCCTCATCTCTGGCGTGTTGCATCATCTCGACGTACTCGCGAATCTCTCCTCCTGCGAGAGACCGCAATCCTGCTGTAATATTTCTTCCAAGCCCTCTGCTCCGCACCGTAAGGCCGTAGATGAATCCTCGTGTTTCTATTATAGTGTATCCCGGGACCCAATTTGAGCTTACTACCAGAACCCCGTCTATGGTAATGGGTGAGGCTGGCATCGGTGACCCCGCACTTGCACCAACTGCTGGGGCGTTCATATTTACACGGGTTCCACATTGAACACAGAACTGCGCATTAAGTGGTAGCGGGGCGCCACACGTTTGACAAGACTCTTCTTCACTCATAAAGGGCCTCCTTTCCGTCGTCTATTCACACGAATTCCTTTGCACAATGATCACGGGTTGTCAAGATTTAAGCCTTTTCAACCGTGACTTGCCTCGAGGTGCCTCGGTTCGAACGATACGCGTGTGCTTGGTCGCGGGGAGCCCCACGTCCAAACTGTGAGGTCCTGAGACTGACAGAAAAGAGTGCAGCTCTCGAAGAGTTAAAATAGGTAGCCACTATCACAATGCATTGTGAAGCCCGTTTCGCAGAATCGGCTTGGCGTCACGAAACGCAGCTCCGACGTGGTACACCCCGGAGGCGTTTTAAGGTGAGTCCGGCGTAAGCTATGGATGCCGAAATGCGATCTCGTGCTACGAGGACTTCAAAATGACATCGCTTTCGAACAAACCGCTTCTAATCACGTGCGGCCTGCCTTACGCGAACGGGCCGTGCCATATCGGTCACCTCAGGACGTACATCCCGGCGGACATTTATGTTCGGTGCCTTAAGAAGCTCCAGCAGGACCCGCTCTTTGTGTGCGGTTCGGACACCCACGGAACTCCCATCGTGATTAACGCTGAACAGCAAGGAACGACGCCAGCCAAGCTTGCCGCGTATTATCACCGTTACTGGGAGGACACGTTTAAGGCTCTTTCAGTCGACTTTAGCCATTATGGGAATACCGATGCTCCCACAAATCACTTCAGAACGCAGGAAATCGTCAAATCGCTCCAAGCAAACGGCTGCATATACCCGCGGGTCATACGATTGGCTTACTGTCCCGAATGCGATCGTTCTCTACCGGATCGTTACGTCGAGGGAGCGTGCTTTTTTTGCGGCATGCCGGCGCGCGGGGACGAGTGCGATCAAGGGTGTGGGCGCCATCTCGAACCGGGGGAAATTGTCGATCCGACGTGTAAAACGTGTGGGGCCAGTGCAGAGTATCGGGAAGAGCAGCACTACTTCTTCAAGCTCTCCGCGTTCAAGGACTTCTTGTTAGCGTACCTCGAATCGCTCGGAGGGACGGCCAACGCCCGCAACTATGCGCGCGAATGGGTCAGCAACGAACTGAAAGACTGGTGTATTACGCGAAACCTGGGGTGGGGCGTTACATTTCCCGGAACGGATCTGGTAGTCTACGTGTGGGTTGACGCGCCGATAGGGTATATCTCATTTACCGAGGAAGCGACAAGCGCCTGGGAAGGCTACTGGAAGAGCGATTCGAACATAATTCACTTCATCGGCACTGACATCATCTACCATCACGCCATCTTCTGGCCGGCGCTGCTAAAAGGAGCGAGCTACACCTTGCCGGCGGCTATCGTAGCGTCGGGAATGGTCAAGGTCGACGGCAAGACGTTTTCAAAAAGTCGCGGGTATGTGGTTTGGGTAGATGAAGATTACCTCGACCACGGGTTTCATCCCGATTTACTTCGCTTTTACCTCGCCAGCTATACATCACACACGAAGGAGCTGAATTTCTCGTGGCAAGTCTTTGGTGAGAAGGTCAACCGTGAACTCGTTGGGTCGCTGGGTAACTTCATCTATCGCACCCTACACTTCGCGTACAAAAACTTCGGGCGCGTACCTGAAGGTCCCGTCGACGCTGAGATAATGGAGCGCGTAGCCGACACGCGCGAGAAGATAGTGAGTGCACTGAAGGAGTATGAGTTTAAGAAGGTCGTCGATGCGGCGATGTCGCTCTCAGACTTCGGCAACGCGTATTTCCAGTCAAAAGAGCTCTGGAATCTAGTGAAATCCGACAGGACGGCGTGCGCACGCGAACTCAAGAACTGCATACAACTTGTGAAAGCCTTGTCCGTGTTGTTGGAGCCGGTCATGCCATCGACGATGCGTGGCGTTCAAGCGCAGCTTGGCCTGACTATGACGTATTTTTACGACGCCACGGTGGAGGTTGAACCGTTGCGTCTTCCCAAGCCGGCGCTGCCATTCGCCAAGATCGACGAGAAGAAGATCGGTGCAATGGAGGCTATATTAAACGAAAGAATCGCCAGGGCGGATCATAAAGGTCCCGCCAAGGAGCCGAGCACGGGGGAGGCGATCATCAAGCTTGACGACTTCAAGAAAATGGATCTGAGGATCGCCCGCATAGTCGAAGCCGAACCGGTCCAAAAATCCGATAAGCTCTTGAGAATTACAGCACAAGTGGGCGAAGAGACCCGGCAGATTGTGGCGGGAATCGCTAAAGACTACGCGCCTGAGGACTTGATTGGCACCGATGTCGTCGTGCTTATCAATCTGCAGCCAGTGAAGTTGATGGGCGTCGAATCTCGCGGCATGCTGCTCGTCGCTGAGAACGACGGTCAGTCCGTGCTCATTCGACCGGCAAGAAAGATGCCTTCGGGCGCCAGAATTAGATAAGGAGGTCGAAGCGTGGCACCCCCATCGCGCAACGCGCGGATCATCGTAACGGTGACCGGTTCTGATCATTCAGGCATCGTAGCAGCCGTCACCAATCTACTCGCAAGCGTCAATGCCAACATTGAAGATATCAGCCAGACTATCGTGTCCGAGCTGTTTACGATGATTATGATCGTCAACATCGGCTCGGCGAACTTCGAAGACCTAAAAAGTGGACTTGACGCCGTTGGTGCCTCCCAAGGTGTGAGAATCACCGCCCAGCACGAAGATATTTTCCGCTATATGCATCGCGTGTAGCCCTAGATCCGTGCTTGCTCGAGATTGCACTCTGTTCGCTCGGGGTTCTTTGGAACGTGCAGATAAGCTCGTGTTCCTGCCGAAAATTGTTGCAGGATTTTTTTGAGCCCCGGACGCTTGGTGTGGCTGCGCCGCCGCCAGTAACGAACCGGACTGGAGCTCTGCGCTGGCAAGGCGCTTAGCCATCATTTACGCGCTATGACGATTTCTCTTGTTAGACTTTTATGCACGTATTGCGTGTGGCGTCCTTCGATCGCGAAACCAGCATCCGTGACCTCGTGCTCAAACGGGCTATGGGATATCAAAACGGCCCGCGCGTTGTGTTTTAGCACGCGAAAAATTTCGCCTAAGGCCGCTGCCTTCAGTTGATTAAGCGAATGTGCTCGGACACTTACGGAACGGCCATATGGTAGATCGGTTGCGACAGCGTCTACACATTCGTCCCTTAGACCCAATTGTCGAGCATCTTGGACCAGCAGATCACTCAGAACGTCATAGTAGTCGAGGTTCATCTTCGTTCCAAAAACCATCCTACTGTCGACATCTGACCCCACGATTGTTGCTCCGAAGAGACCAGCTTCCAGCAGTATCCCTCCTGTGCCGCAGAAAGGGTCTAACAATAGCCCTTCAGCTTTGACACGTGTGAGGTTTACAGCGGCTCGGGCGAACCGCGGCAGGAGCACGCCGGGATAGAAATAGGGCCGCACACGCGGGCGCCTCGATTCGAAGCGAGAGCGATCGATCAACGCTAATGTTGCCCCGATTATGCAAACGCCTTGGCTGAGCAGAGCTCTCACTTGAAGCTGTGGATGGGTAAGGTCGATTTCGTATCCGCGCTCAGCAAGCGCCTTTCCGATCGTAGCCTCGACCTCTGTGCTTTTCAGGCCGTGTCCAATGCGCTTAGCCCGCACCGCGACGCTAACCCGAGGTAGCTCAATGCTTCCGGCTGCTCGGTAGATGGATCTGAGCTCTTGTTTACACACGTCCTTAACCTCGAGTATCGCGTGCGTCATCGCTAAGCGGTCACCGAGAGCCTGGTCATAGGCATCGACATCAATCACGAGAACGCGTTCAAGCTCTTGTACTAGGGCACCGTTGAAAAGTGCGAGCACCTCTGCTCGTGGAATGCTTTTGCTCTCTCCAGATAGCTCAAATGCAAGTTTCATGTCGTACTCCGGTCATATCTGCAAGCTGCCAAAGGCCGACTTGCCGTTGGCCCACGACTCCGGTTGGGCCGCAATCGCCGGTTATCTTGGACCACTCGCGGGTTGCGAAAGCCTGAGTAGCCCGTGAATCCGTCCGAAAAGTTTGTGCTGAGCACGTTACGTAGGTGCTATGCGAGGATATATGCTATGGCCACCGGGTAGATAAAATTGCTGTGCTCGCGTAATTGGGAAGCGCCTCAGATTTTCAGGCGGATTGCTTTCAGAACATTAACGAGGCCCCCTTAACATTATATATAAAAAGCCTTTATAAAGCAACAAAGAACGGGGGCGGAAGCGTATGGTCGAACCGCGAGAAACTAGTAACATCGAACCGCGAGACACTATTAAGATCGAAAATGTGGTAGCCTCAACCGGCATCGGAATAGAGATAAACCTCAAACAAATCACGCTTGAGTTAGAGGGTGCAGACTATGACCCCGAACAGTTTCCGGGCCTCGTTTACCGGACCAAGGACCCGAAGACCGCCGCGTTAATTTTCCGATCGGGAAAAATTGTCTGTACGGGCGCAAAAAGCATCGATGACGTTTATAAGGGCCTTGAAAACGTATTTCAAAGTCTTCGCAATATTGGAATCGAAGTGAAGGGAACGCCAGAGATCAAAGTGCAGAACATCGTTGCGTCAGCAGATCTTCACTCAGTGTTGAATTTGAACGCGATTGCTATAGGGCTTGGGCTAGAGAATATAGAGTACGAGCCTGAACAGTTTCCGGGCCTCGTGTACCGTTTGTCAGATCCTAAAGTCGTGGTTCTTTTGTTTGGTTCCGGCAAACTGGTAGTCACTGGTGGTCGAAAGCCCGAAGACGCGGCTAATGCGGTTGATCGAATTGTTAAGGAACTCAAAAGCCTGAGCCTCTTGTAGGCTGTTGAGTGCTGGCCACTGCGCTGATGATAATAATCCCTGAATCAGAGCGCTCAAACTTGTCGTTGGTCGGAGAGAAGGTCTTTGCCCATCCTGACATGGTGAGGGCAAATGAGTACGTGTTGCGTGAGTACGTCGCGCCTGTGCGCGAGGTATTGATTTTTGTGCCGTGTGCCAAGGTGAAGCCTTATCACACGAGTCCAAGTCATCAAAATTACGACAAAGTCATTTTCAGCGTTTTGGAGCCACAAGAAGTGCACATCGTCGCATTTGGTACGTGCGGCGTCACTCCGAGGGAGCTTGATAACGAGTACCCATTTGCTGACTACGATTTCGTACTCGGCGACTGCGACGTCATATCAGTCAAGAAGAAGTTTATCAAACTCGAAAGCGCGCGACTCTGCCGATATCTAGAAAAGACGCGCAGAAACTACCGCCACCGTGTTGCTTATTGCACAGGTGATTTTAGGAAGGCCATGGAACAGGCTTGTGAAATGACCGACCTTAGCGTCACCATTCTACCTCGGGAGGAGACGCTCGAACGTTGCCGGGTTCGGGGCAGGAAGTTTGAGTACGGGAGCTTAAGCAACGCGCAATACTTGGCTGACTTGAAGGATGCGTTGCGCTCACTCGTAGTCGATTCTCGCGAAGACGTCCAATTGGGGGCGCTTGTAAAGGCTTTGTATGATTACGATTGGTACCTCCTCTAACAGCCCGACTGAAACTGCGTGCTTTTACTCTGAATACCTGGGCAGATTTGTGTCCGTCGCGCTAAGCGGCGACGTCGTTTGTCAAGTTGCGCTGGCAGCGGGTTCATTTAACGCACGCACTACAGCAGCAGCCGCAGGGGCACTTGAAAGCTACTTGAGAGGAGAGAACGTTGACCTTGGCACTTTCCAGGTCAACCTTGGAAACCGCTCGGCATTCGAACGGGCTGTACTGCAATCGGTGCGAGGGATACCAAGGGGGAGTACGGCGACTTACTCAGGATTGGCAGCACGATTAGGGAAGCCGAAAGCCGCGCGAGCAGTAGGCAATGCGCTGCACCACAACCCGGTTCCGCTATTTGTGCCTTGCCATCGAGTCGTAGCCGCATCCGGCCCTGGGGGCTTTTCTTGGGGCGTTGACATCAAACGAAAACTGCTTCTGCTTGAAAGCTCGCGAAGCGTAGTGGGCCCGCTCTGACGCTCGTGGAAAGAGCGCCTTGCTTCTTGCAGGGATCACGTTCGTTACAATCGATCGAGCTTAACCGTGTCACCTGAATTAAGGTTAAGTTCTGTGGCAGCATCGCCTTGGTTGATGGACACCTCCACCAAATCGAAGCTTCCAACGGTCAACAACGGGCGTCCGTGAGCTACTTCGTCGTACGTTCTCACAAACTGTACCACGACGGAATCGTTGAGAAGGTGCGTGCTGCCGTAGCCCGATCGTCGTATCACGAGGATGCCGCTGATATTCGTCACGCAGTTCCCAAACCGGTCGACGTAGACGACGGAGCCGCTAACGGTGCGCTCAGACACCTGCGGGTCTTGTAGTTCAAGGTTCACGTGTGCGGGCGCAGGCTCAAGGTTTCGCAGCCGCCCAAGAGAGATATGCGCTCCCGCTGGGGCGAAGACGTCTCTCCCGTGAAACGTGCTTGACTTGGCCGCCACTTGGATGCACATCGCTTCAAAATCGCCTAGAGAGTGTGCCGCAGGAATCAGAAGCCCGTTGTCTGGCCCAACGAGATAGCGCCCTCCAGCTTCGATGACTAAGGCGCGTCTGCTCGTTCCCACCGTCGGATCGACGACGGCGATGTGCGTTGTGCCTCGAGGGAAGTACTTGACCGTCTCTCGGAGGATGAACGCCGCCTCGCGCACGTTCTGGGGCGAAATGTCGTGAGTTACGTCGACGATAATGGCGTGCGGGGCTATGCCGAGGATGACGGCTTTCATTACGGCGGGATAGAACGTTCCAAAGTCAGAAATAAGGGTTATGATCCCCATAGTCAAAGATTACGTTAGATGAGATTTAAGCCCTTTGCGCTGTTCATCGCCTCGCGCTGCTCTGCATCGCTGACGAACCGATTGATTTCAGGGTAATCGGTGACGTTATACGGTGTGTACTGAAACATCAAGTTGAACTTGACGTCGCGCATGGCTTCGCGGACCTAAGCGACGATCGGCCCTGTGCAGCACTGAACGTGTCCAGGCATTACAAGATGGCGTATCATGAGCCTGTCTCGCGATGCGAGCAGGTTTCGCGTAACGGTTTCCACGTACGTGTCAACGTGTTAGTACCGTTTCGCGCAGCGGTCGTTGCCGTATTTGAAATCGCTCAAATAGACGTCGATCACGCCATCGAGAAGCTTGGCGGCTTCTGCGGAGTAGTAGGTGTTGGAGTTAAAGACCATCGGCACGTTCAAGAATCGTGCATCGACCTCCGTTTCTTGTTTGAGGTCGGCGAGAGCACGCATGGTTTTCAGAATAGTACCGATATGCGGGGTGGGATCTCCCCCGACCCAGGTCACGTTGCGGGCTCCTGCGATTGATCGTGCGTAGATTCGCCGTGCAAGTGCATCGGCATCAGCGACCGCACCCGCCTCCGCATGTCGTGCGATATCCCAGTTTTGACAGAAAGCGCACTTAAACGTGCAGCCCGTGAAAAAAATCGTGTGCGACGACACAAGCTCGCGTTCCTCACCATAATGAAGGAATTCAGATGAATATTTCGATCGCAGGACGCCGCAAAATCCAGGCCTCTCTGCTCTGTTGGTGTAGCACCGGCGTTCACAGAAGTGGCAGTAACCACACATACGCTGCGCTATTTCGATCTTCAGATCGAGGAGGGACGCGGTCGTGACGGCGGTTTCCTTTTGCTCGCCTGTGGCAAAATAGTCGTGAATGCGCCACAGCCCCTCAGTGGGAGCGCTTAGATCGGCGTCTGTCTCTATCGTTCGCGCCCTGAGATACTGTGGCGATCTCTCTTCGCGCATACTATATGGTCTCAGTCACCGTCGCTGTGAAATGGGGCGCAAAAAAAGTTACTGCGGGACCGCGCTCGAAAGGCCCGGCAGATCGTGTGAATTTATGGCAAATTTCTTGAGGTGCTCGAGCAAGCCGTCGCGCTTTCGACCAAGCAGGCTGTTTTCGAGAACCTCGCTGATAGAGCTAACGGGGATTATCTGCACCGTGTCTTGGTAGTGCTTCTCGAGCATGACGTCGCCTTCGTTGTCTTTCGGAATGAGGATGCGCGTGATGCCCGCCTTAGCAGCTGCTTCCACCTTGGGCGTGACCCCTCCAACGGGCAGCACCTCTCCCCGGATCGAAAGGGATCCGGTCATCGCAACGGATTGATCAACCGGAACGTTTTCAAGCGCGGAGATCACGGCGGTGGCGATTGAAATTGAGGCCGAGTCCCCTTCGACGCCCTCATAGGTACCGATGAACTGGATGTGCACGTCTTTGTTGGTGATATCTTCGCCTGAAAACTTCTTGATGAGCGCCGAGACGTTTTGCACTGCCTCAAGAGCGATCTCTTTAAGCAAGCCGGTCGCGATTACGCGCCCCTCCTCCTTTGACTGCGCAGGGGTGATCTCCGCCACGATGGGCAGGACGACGCCCGAATCATCACCCATCACCGCGAGGCCGTTGACGCGGCCCACCTCGGCTCCGGTATTTCGAAACATCTGATAGTCGCGCCGGCGCTCGAGATATTGATCTGTAAGCTGCTGTTCGACCGACCGCGCCATCTTCTTGGCTGCGATAACGTGTTTCGCGGTCGTGTATTCAGACGCTTCGGCCCGAGCGACGTCCCCCGCGACGCGGATCAAGCCGCCGAGATCTCGCAGCATCAAGGTGATGTGCCCCTTTCTCCCTGATCGTCGGCGTGCCTCACGGATTATTTCTTCGACCGCATCGGCAGTGAAGTGGGGAATCTTCTCGTCTTTTTTCACCTCTTGAGCCACGAACCGGACGATTTTTCGGCGATTTTCTGGTGTATCCTGCATAGAATCGCGCATGTACACTTCGTAGCCATAGCCGCGGATACGCGAGCGTAGAGCGGGATGCATGCCCTTCACGGCGTCGAGATTTCCGGCAGCGATCATCACGAAATTGCACGGCACCGGGGTCGTTTTTACCATGGCGCCACTCGAGCGCTCGGATTGGCCGGTGATGGGAAACTCCCCCTCTTGTAGCGCCGTAAGGAGCTGTTGTTGCGATTCAATTCTGAGCGTATTGATTTCGTCGATGAAAAGAACGCCTTTGTTCGCTTTGTGAATAGCTCCTGCCTCGACCCGGTCGTGCGCCGGCGTCTCAAGTCCTCCCGATTGAAACGGATCGTGTCGCACGTCGCCCAAAAGCGCCCCCGCGTGCGCTCCGGTCCCGTCGATATAGGGGGCGATCTCTTTGCCACCGTTCATAACGAGGAGCTTCGGTATCAACACGTCTTCACGGGGCGTAATGTAACGCAACGCGATGAAAAGCATAGCAGCGGCGATGATACCCATTATCGGTTGATTGATCGCAAAAGAATAACCGACGATTGCGAAAACAATCACCATCGAAAGCATATTCCTGAACTGGATCTTCTTTTGTGCTTCCCGTTTGTGTGAGTCGACGATTTGCCGCCCTTTCCCTGCCGGCACGACACGCACTTTAGGGCTGTTGCCATCCTCTGGGTTGTGATATACGAGGATGTCCTGCAGCTCTTCTTTGGGGAGCAGTTCTGCCATGGCCCGGGCGAGCATTGACTTCCCCGTGCCTGGAGAGCCGATCAGCATGACGTGCCTGCGCTGCTTGGCCGCCTTTTTGATCACCTCAACGGCCTGTTCCTGTCCAATCACTTGGTCGACAAGCATTGGAGGGACAGCGATCTCGTCGGTGACCGTTATGTCCATGCCGCCAAGCAATGCTGACGCTTTGTGCTCAACTGCTGGTGCTTCCGTGTCGGTGCTAACTTCTTCCGCTTGTGACACTTTTAAAAAAACACTCCGTATGTTCTTATGGTTGATAGTATCCCGTTGATTAATTAAATATTTTCTGCAAGGTAAGTCAGTTCAGGCGGTTTATCTCGAAAGCACTGCCTTCAGTCTTTTTTTTGGCTGTTCTAGCCCTCACGAACCCT
>PLGY01000036.1 GCA_003139855.1 Candidatus Methanoflorens stordalenmirensis | reverse complement strand
GATAAGTGGTTGCCGGCACGTCTGACGTGAGCACGGCGACGTGATTCCTACCAGAAAGCTCGCGGCCTAATGCATACATATGGTTTTCTCCTCCTCCCGGCATTTGCAATTCGCCGGCGGCGTCGCAAAAAGGAAAAAACTCACTCACAAGCAATATGTTCACGGTATGGCCCCTGTTTTTGCTTAATTTCAGCTTCGCAATACGCGGTTGCTCATACAATGGTGCCTGCTGTAATAATGTTTTTGAAATCGCTGATGTTTGGCGTATTGCGGCAACTCATTTTTCGCTTACGTCAGCGACTCATACAACTTTCGAAGTTCTGCACTTAAGAGATCCCAGTCAAAGAAAGCTGCGCTAGCTTTTGCCGCGCGCTGCATACGCTCTTTGTCGACTTCAAGTAGCGCTGCTCGGAGCTGATCCTCTGTCAGATCAACGACAAACCCGTTCTCTCCGTGAGTGATGAGCTCTCTTGCTGCATTTTTTCGAACATTGCTCGTAATGACGGGCGTACCACAAGCTAGCGCCTCAAGGGCAACGATGCCGAAGCCTTCACGGCTGGAAGGTAAAACTAACGAATTTGCCGCTTTCATCACGCCTATGAGGTTTTCGTAAGACAATTCTGAGCGGAAACGCACGTTAGAGCCAAGTTCTTTCGAGAGTTGAACGAGTTTTGCTTTTTCGGGACCCTCGCCGACTATGCAGAGCGTTTTGCTTGGAGGCATCGCTCGTACCAGCAGTTCGACGTTTTTTTCAGGAATGAGCCTTCCCACAAACAGCGCGTCGACTGAGATTTCAGCCGGTGCGATCGAATCGATCACGGAGGCATCGACTCCATTCGGCACGAGTGATACGCTTTTTCTGAACTGCGCGATGAGTTCTTTTGTGGTCATAGAGACAGCGATCACCTCGTCAGCTATCATCAGGGTTGCTCTCTCCGTCAGTTTGCCAAAGAATCCGAGCTTACCCAAGTACTCGTACCAGTCATCGCCCCAAAACTCGTGCCACGTAATGACTAGAGGGATACGTTTCAGTTGCGAAAATAGTCTCGACGGAAAGCAGTGTAAGTACGGGAATTGATTGCAGTCAATGATATCGAGGTCTTGCTTAAAAATGGGGCCCAAACTGCCTGCAAATCTCGCTGCTTCTCGAAAAGAACGGCGCTCTCCTGCATAAAGGCTGAGCGGTTTGCAAATACCGTGGACGTGAATCCCGCCCAACTCAATATCGCTCTTTCCTTTCCACCACTTTACGCCAAAGATGTGCACCTCGTCATTTATGGCAAGACGCTTTGCCATTTCGTAGATACGCTTCTCAGCTCCGCCATTCACGAAAGGATAGACTACATCTGAAACATAGCCAATGTTCATTTTGGTAGTTATCGTCGTCGCAGGTTCGTTAGTATGATATCCGCTAGCAAACCGAAAAGCGTTATCTGCAAGCCGGTCAAGATGAGGAAGACGGAGAGAACCGCACCTGCCAAGCGCGTCACGATGCCGGTTGTGGTGTATTCGATAAGTATCGTTGTACCATAAGCGAGGCCTATGAGTATTAGCGCAAGACCAATGGGCAAGAAAATAACGATTGGATTGTAGTCCCGGACGAGGCGAATTGTGGTAAACAAGATGCTAAATGCATCCCTGAACGGGTACAGCTTCGCACGGCCGACTCTATTCCGATACCTTATGGGAACCTCAGTAATGGCGAGGTTCTCTTTTTGTGCCTCGATGATCATTTCGCTCGCGAACGGCATGTTGGGCGATTCAAGTTTTAAACGATCGAGTGCGGAGCGTCTTATGGCGCGCATTCCTGATTGAGAATCGGTTATGCGTACGTGATACAGAACTCGTATGAGGGCGGTTAGCAGTCTGTTGCCGAGAGCGTTTCTCCGGCTCATCGCTCCTTTGTCCATAAGAGCAAATCGAGCACCTATTACAAGGTCAGCGCCGTCGTTGATAGCCTGAAGCAGCTTTGGAATGTCGTACGGATCGTAGGTGTAGTCGCCATCCAGAATGACGACTGTCTCCGTGTCTTCAGATATGTGTTGAAATCCTGTGATGTAAGCATCTCCATACCCTGTCCCCGTCTGATGGATTACCTTTGCTCCGAGCTCTGCGGCACGCGTAGCTGTCTCATCTTTTGACTTGTCGACCACGATTAATTCCACGCTGTGCTGTTGCAGCGCGTCAAGGACATCGTGAAGAACGTCCGCTATGGCTGGCTCATCCATCGTCGGAATAATCACAGATATCTTCATAGGCTGCTACAGAACGTAGGCGCGCTACGTTCGATTTTATTCTATAATCTTAGCGTCAAAAGGTATAGTTATCTATTCGCATGCAGTTAGTTCTCATTGGGTTAAACGCCGTTTTATTGATCACACTGCAAGCAACTGACGTTGGAGAACGGTCGAAACGATTCACGCGAATATGTACTTGTCTCGCGCACGATACACGGCCTTTGAACAAGAGCAATGACCTCGGTTTATCTAGAAACCTATGGTTGCACGTTAAACCAAAGCGAAAGCGAAGAGCTGACGCATAAGCTAAAGGGCCACAGGGTGGTCGAATCTACCGAGGATGCTCAGGTGCTCGTTCTAAACACGTGTATGGTTATCGGGACGACCGAAAAAAAGATCCTAAGGCGGATAGACATTCTATATCAGCAGTTAGGCGAGCGAACGCTCATTATCACAGGCTGCATGGCAGGGCCATTTGGGGATCGGCTCAGCGCGTTGTATCCGGCATTGAAAACCATGCGGATCAGCGGCGTGGCGTCTTACATAGACGCTCATTTCTCGCGTACCGCCACATCTGCGCCAAGACCCAGCATCACAGCCAAAGTAAAGATCGCTCAAGGATGTGGGGGAAGGTGCAGCTACTGCATCGTAAAGCTCATCAGAGGTCCTTTGAAGAGCCGAAGCATCGAAGCAATCAGCAGGGATGTGGAGCGGAGTGTTCAAAATGGTGCAAAACAAATCTTCCTGACTGCGCAGGATGGGGGAGTATACGGGTTAGATCAGGGCTACCGATTACCCGACCTTGTTGAAACGCTATGCGAAATTGAACACGACTTTAAGCTCCGCGTCGGGATGATGAACGTGTCCTCAATTCTCGATATCGCAGAGGATCTGTTGAAAGCGTTTAAACATCCTCGGATATACAGATTCGTGCACTTGCCGGTGCAGTCGGGTTCAGATCGGATTTTGGAGCTAATGGAGCGAGGTCATACGGTGTTCGACTTTAAGCACATTGTCTCGAGCTTCCGTCACGAACTTAGAGACGTTACTGTATCGACTGACTTCATTGTAGGCTTCCCGAGTGAAACGGCTGAGGATTTTCGGGCCACAGTGGACCTACTGCGGGAAGTTACGCCGCTCAAAGTGAACATCACACGTTTTTCGCGCAGAGAGGGGACTGCCGCGTTTTTTTTGAAACCTGTGATCGGCAGAGTACAGAAAGATCGATCGCGAATGCTGACAGCGGAGCACCACCGCGTTGCCCGTCAGCGAAACCGTGAGTACATAGGAGAGAGCTACAGGGCGCTGGCAGTGGAAAAAGGCAAGAATGGAAGCACTATGTTATACAACGACAACTATAGGCCGATAGTTGTACCACGCGAACTGCCTCTTGGCCTCTTCTATGCGGTGCGCATTACTGGAGTCACCTCGACGTATTTAATAGGCTGCCTTAATTGATTCGTTTTGAAAAACAAGCTCGCTTCCAAGTTATTTTTCGCAAAAAAAGCAATAGGATTTTATACCATAAGGTAGTGTATGGTTTGATATGCAACGGCCGCGATACCCACTTCGAATTGATTGGATTACGCTTGCCTTAGTATTTGTCATCTCGTTGATTTTGTTTGAGATCCCGTACCTTCACGATCTCCTAATCGTAGCAGCTATAACTGTCATCTTGTACACGTTCGTCAAAAGTTTATACTAGTCAAAGGCCTTCTTTAAGGCGAACACACTTGTATTAAGGATTTTTTTAGTTTTAAAGACCGCGTGAGCCGTGAAGGCTGCACTTATCACCCTTGTAAAACCACCTTGCGACCGTGATTTGAGAACAGAGGACTGCTAAACATGCGACTTCTGCTAATGCACGTTGACTATATTGAGTACCAGGTCACGAAGGCAAGCAAGTACGCTGAAGATACGGAAGATTCACGCAAACAGGCGCGAATGGAGGAGGCTTTAGTCGCCTTTGTCGCCGCAGAATGCGGTGACGAGACGAGTATTGACGACGTGGCAGCCGACGCAGCGAATGCAATAGGCGACGTTGCGACTAAGGTAGCCACGAAGCGGGTCGTGATCTATCCCTACGCTCATTTGAGTTCCGAGTTGGCATCACCCGAGACTGCTTTGAACATCCTGCAGGAGATTGAATCTCTGCTCGTCGGCTTTGAAGTGCTGAGGGCGCCATTCGGATGGTATAAATCGTTCAGTTTGAAGTGTAAAGGGCATCCTCTTGCTGAACTATCCAGATCTATTCACCCAGAGGCAAAACCGGAGAAGACGGCCGTCGAAAGCGAATTCTACGTGCTTGAGCCTAGCGGTACGATAACTCCGGCGACTGCGTTTCACTCGACGGACGCCGAATTCAAGGACATCGTTAGTTATGAACTGGGGCAACACGCCCTCTACAGCACAGAAGCGGAGTTGCCGCATATTAAGCTAATGAAAGAGAAGGAGCTCGTCGAGTACGAGCCGCTGTCAGACGCGGGACACCTCAAGTGGCTGCCGAAAGGAAAACTAGTCCGTGATCTCCTCATCGACTATTCTTATCTCCTCGCGGTGAACTACGGGGCGATGCCGGTCGAGACGCCGGTTATGTATGACCTGTCCAGCAGAGCAGTCAGTGAACACGCGAGCAAGTTTGGTGAGCGACAATATCGGCTGAAAGCGGGCGCACGCGATATGATGCTCAGATTCGCTGCCTGCTTTGGTATGTTTAGCATGATGCACCAGATGCATTTGACCGAAAAAGACCTGCCGCTGAAACTGTACGAGCTTTCGACTTATTCTTTCAGGTATGAGCAGCGGGGCGAATTGACTGGTCTCAAGCGCCAACGGGCTTTTACGATGCCTGACATGCACACCGCTTGCCGAGACATGAGCGAAGCCAAGCGTTTCTTCATCGAGCAGCTGAGACTCGGGTTCAAATCGGGTTTGGATCTCGACGTGAAATATCAGGCGATATTTCGGAGCACGAGGGCATTTTATGATGACAACAAAAAGTGGGTAGAGCAGATCGCTCGCGAGTTTAAGCGCCCTTTCTTGGTAGAACTCTTGTCAGAACGCGTTCATTACTGGGTCTGCAAGTGCGATCTCGCGGCTTTAGATACTTCGCGGAAACCGATCGAATGTCCGACCGTTCAAATTGACGTGGAGAGCGCCGAGCGGTTTGATATCAAGTACTATACCGAAGCGGGAGAACGCTGGCCCATTATTCTGCACACGTCCCCGACGGGTGGCATAGAGCGCGTGCTTTGCGCGATCCTCGAGGCGCAGGCGCTCGAGAGAGTGCCGGCCTTGCCCGTATGGCTTGCGCCGACGCAGGTTAGGGTCGTTCCTGTCTCCGAAAAGCATCTTCAATACGCGCGAGAGGTCGCAAGCGAGGTCAGAAATGCGAAAATACGCGTTGACATCGACGACCGCGATGAGTCAGTCAGCAAGAAAGTCGCCTCTGCCGGGAAAGAATGGGTGCCCTATGTCGTTGTCATCGGGGAAAAAGAGGAGCAGAGGAAAAGCCTCGCCGTGACGGTACGCTTTTCGGGGCAAAAAGAATCAATGTATACTAATGAGCTGATAGATCACGTGCGCCAAGAAATCGAGCAAATGCCGTATCGGCCACTAACATTACCCGAAATGCTCTCGCAGCGACCAAAATTCGTATGAATGAACGCGAGATTTGTTCACACCCTTTCAAGCGGAAAGTTAGTTCGTCTTTGCTTTTGACAGGGCTAGACCTCAGAATGTATCATCCTGTGCATAGCTCCTTCCCAGCTTCAGAGCGATTTCTGCCTTTTTCAACTCACGTCCAAGATACCCTGCGTGGGATGCCGTAGATACGAGCTCAAGCTCAACAATGGCATCAAGTATGCGTTTCGCGGACTTGCCTCGTACGGCGGTTCCCGTGTCGTGCCTCGCAACGATCATCCCATCTTTAACCCCGATCACGAAGTTGCCAGATGGGTCAGGCGCCCACAGCGCTGTGTCAAAATCGTTTGCCTCGAGGACGTTCTTGCTGGTTAATTGATACTCGGGTCGCCGCCTGCGCTCTTTCAATACGAGAAGATCAATGCCTAGATTTATGGGTGGGCTTTTTCGATGCTGCGCGAGCTGCATCATCTGGGCCGCTGTCTTCAGCTCCTTAACGCTGCCCTTTGCTTTGTCACTGTGCTCAGGAGTGAAGAGCACGCCAACCCCGAGCTCCATTGCCAGACCGGCAAGCAGAGCATTAGCGCCTATGGAGTCTGCCTCCATAAGCTCAACGATGTTGCCGACGCCGAGAAACAGCGGGACGTTGCTGACCGATCTGACGCGGCGGTACTCCGCGAGCGAGTTGGAGGCGCCACTGCCTATCGGGTATAACACGGGATCAGCGATGATTTTGCTGATGCCAAAAGTGCGCGCTAGGGCCACGGTAGAGCAAACGTCGCCGTTTTCGGGCAGCACTACAACTGCAAGGTCTTTTCTTGCGACTGTGGGCCCTATCTCGGCGGCGTTTTCTGCCGTAAATGAGAGAACGAGTTCAGCCCCTGATTCTATTCCAGCGCATATAAGCTCTGGATCGAGGCTATCAATGCTGAGGGGGACGTTGTACTCACCGGTAAGCGCGCTGACCTCCGCAAAAGTGCGACTCACCTCGCGCTTCGCGGTCCCGAGAGGTATGCCGACGTCGATGATGTCCGCCCCGTTGCGTAGATGCTGTAAAGCAATGCGCTTGGCATCTGCAACCGGGGCGTCGATTATCTCTCCGAGCACCTTCATTCGAGAGTTTCCCCCAATTTTGAGGTCTCGAATTTTGAAATCATAGGCTGCAGATCTTTCTAGCTGCGTCAATAGGTTCAAGGCGTCACTTTTACGCTTTTCGTGAATGATGCAGTCAGCCGGTGTATTGAGTGACAGTAGGGATTGATCGAGGTATTTAAGCACCAAACCGAGATCATAGGCCTGTTTTGGGCCCAGAGCAATTTTCACGCTCAGCTCATTACCGAGCGCCCCAAAGTCAGCGGGATTCGTAGCGCCGGGAATCAAGATCAGATCGTGCTTGTGACTCTGCCGTCTTGCGAACTCGACGTACGCCTCCCTTAAGAGGGAAGGTGTCATCAGCGCCGCAATGTCTACATCTAGAACCAACACATCTGCGGCTGCGCCTACAGCCTCTTTAACGACTTGTTCGGCGCAGCGACCGGTCGCCACAAGCACTCGTACTATAGATTTCCACCACTAACTACATACTCTTAATATGTTATATCAGAATTACTGATGATGAGGTTTGATCTGCACATTCATTCACACTTCTCTCCTGACTCAAACAGCTCAGTCGAAGCGATACTTAAGCAGGCACAAGAAGCGGGTCTGGACGGACTCGCGATTACTGATCATGATTCTGTGCAATCCTTCTTTGATGCAGCGAGGCTTACGGAGGATCTGGGACTGAATCTAATCATACTACCGGGCGCCGAGATCTCAACAGCGGAGGGCCATTTGATAACGCTCGGAAATCACACTCTTGTGCCCCCTGGTCTATCTGTTTGTGAAACCATTAAATGCGCTCACGGCGGCGGCGGCATCGTCGTGGCGCCGCATCCATTCGAATTGTTCAGAAATGGCATTCGGAGTTTGCGCAACAAGAGGATAGACGCTGTCGAAGCGTTTAATTCAAGGGACCTGCTTGGAGTCTCAAATTATCTCGCGACTCGTTCAGCTGCGAAGCTGAACCTTGGGGTCACCGGCGGAAGTGATTCTCACTACGTGGAGACGGTCGGTTTTGGGTACACTGAAGTAGATACAGCGAGCGGCGTCACTGTGCAGGACATACTATGCGCCATACAGGCCGGCAGATCTAAAGCCGGGGGCCACGTGTCGCCTCGTCTTCGGTCAACAAGTTATTCACTTAAGGCACGCGTCTTGAATCATAGGAATAGCCGCTAAATTACCCGAATAAAACATCAAACTGGGCGTCTCAGTTCGGACGTGCGGATCAGATGACTGTCAAAAGTGCCTTCTCAAACTGATGAGGGTTGTCGAGAATCGTGATTCCTTCTGAATCTCTTAGGGTTCTGACGTTGTTCTTGTCAATGTCGCGGACGACGAGGTTCACCGTCCCCTCTTGGATCGCGTTATAATCGCAAACGTCTTTGCACAAGCCGCAGCCATTGCATCTGAGGTAGTCGATTTGCTCGTCAATCGCATCGTTTGGGCACGCTTGAGCGCATTCTTGGCATCCAGTGCAGAGATCTCTGTTTATGAAGTAAGGTACCGGACTTTTAACGCTGCCTGCAATATCGACAGGAACGATGAAAACCAGAACTCCGCCTTTCACGGCGTGCGCGACCGCATTAGTAACAAGTGAGTCTGCAATGCCGTGGGCTATTTTGGCAATTGTATTGGACGTAGTCGGGGACACAAACAATGCGTCATAGATGCCGCGCGAGAAGCGCCCAGTCTTTGGGTAGCTCCATCCTTGTTCGCGTTCGAGTATGACCTCCTCCATGTACCCTCCAGGAGAAACTCGCTCCAATTGTTGAAAAAGGCCGTATACCCGTGTAACCTCCTCTGCAGCTCGTGAGACAAATGAAGTAACAGAGACGCGGTCGCCGTAGACTTCCTTTGCTCTGACGAACAAATCAAACGTTTCTCGTAAATGATGCCCAGCTCCCGTAATGCCCCACGCGATTCTTGCCATAGCCTCTCCACTCGTTCTGATCTTAATCCTGCTGCTTGGATGTGGGCGCTTGTCCAAGATATTTTTTTAGGAGCTCGAATGCCTCAAACTCGCGCCTTCCACCGCACTTTCTAACGATGCCCTCGCAGTGAGCCATCCGCTTAAGGTAAGCTGGGTCTTCAAGGGCCTGATAACGTGTTGCGTGAATCGTTGCTTCAAGGACAGCGCAAAATGCTCTGCTCACAGGTATTATCGGCCTCTGCAAGACGACAGATCTCACAGGCTTAACTTTTACTACAGCGCTTTTTTGAGTCGGTTTTTCCAAAATCGAACACGTAAATTCTACCCATGCGTACGCTGCCTTTAGGACTGGTGCCCCATCATCGAGGGAAAAAAAATCGGGATCGAGATCCTCAAAGGCGGTTTTTACGTAAAGCAACGGATCTGCAACAAAGTTGGCAACCAGCTGCCGATTTTTCTTGACGTTCAAAAAGGTGTGGCTGTCTTTGTAAACGGCAATGTAGAGGAAGCCGCGATTTATGACACCCATAGGAGCGGCGTTGGGCTTGCCATTGCGCGTCGTTGCTATGACTTCTGAGATACCTTCGTGAAATTGCACGTCCATCAGTAACGGAAGCCTCCTAAGAGCACGACAAATAATGATCCAATTACCAGATCGGCTGTCGTCCCGGGGTTAACGTGCCTTGCGATGAGCTCTCTGTCGAACTCATCAGCGCCGTCCTCTTTCAGTGTGTGAGCGGCTTTTGCCGAAACTTCAAGGGCTACATCAGTGCCGAATTTTTTTGCTATAAGCGTATCGGGGAACTCACTTAGGAGTCGCAGAAATAGGCGCACAATTGAACTCTTGACACTGAGTCCCGATTCAACATAGTGTGTCATCAACTCGGCGCCGTAAAAGGTACGAGGAAACCCTTCAGTCCATTCTTTTGCAATGGTGTCGTTTGGGCTCGATATTCGCATGACATCCCACAGCGTCAAATTTTGTTGCTTGATTGCTTGCAATGAGGACGTGTCATTCACGTCAAGATAATGATGTTCCCCGACGCGGATGTGCACGCTCCGAAAAGATTCATAGAACTGGATCGCGTCGGCGCTCGAAGTGTCCTTGACGACACGGACCAGGTTAGTCTTGAGCTGAGATATCGTGCTGCTTTTCCGTGCCGCGGTACATAAAGGGATCAGCAGCAGGATCGCGCCAAAGTGGCAGTTCCCAGCGCTCTGCCAGGTGGCACTCGCTTGAACTGCATCGAGAATCAGACCGCCTATCCGATGCTGCGCTGACGCTGCTTTTTTGAAGACAGGAAAAGTGCCAACCGCAGATGCAAGAAAATGTTCGTAACTTACATCGTCAAAGTCATGCGTTCGGTCTACATTGCCCGGCTTTGGTGTCGCAGACACTTCGAGCAACATTGCTAGCTCTGCACAACCTGCTATGAAATCCGGGTCGTACATGTTTAAGAGCTCAGTCAAGGTCTCGACAGCTAAGAAATCTCTCTGCAAGTTGCTTTTTGAGTTGCATGTACTCGACGTCGGAAAAGCCTAGGTCCTGTAGAGAGCCGTCTCTCCAAGGGCAAGGCCTTGTAATTTTGCAGCACCACACCATGCTCCCGAAGCATGTGTCTGGTCCCGCCCCTAGCTTTGTGTTGTTGAAGCTCTCTTTGATTTTGACGTACTCTTCCTGGGAGATCCCCGCCCGTTTCAGAACATAGCGTAGTGGACACTCCTTTACGGGCATGCAACAGTACACTAACCCCCGCAAGTCCCCTCCAGCGCAAATGTGTTTTGGGGCGTTGTACCAACCAACAGCTTCTTGAAATGACCGAACTTCAGTCAGGATCTGTTCGACAGCTGTGTTGTCGGCCACAGCGGCACGGGCGACTGAGACATAATCTGCTCCCATCGAGAACATTTTGTGGGCGCTGCCATAGTCCACGATCGAATTGTTTGCGATGATTTTGAGTGCCGTAGCATCCCGAATTTTCTTGACCAACGCGGGCCCAGAATCCATCGTGTCGATATGAATCGCGTCAGCACCGGCCTTGTCTATGGCCTTTGCGAGCTCTATATCTCCAACAACGCCTGCACGTACCTTCACCGACACGGGCACGTCTGTTTGTTTGATCTCCCGTATCCATTCGCCGAGCTTGTTGAGATCGCGCGTGAGACGCTGGCCGGCGCCAACAGCTTGCATTTCAGGCTGCCTGCAGTGGGCGTTTAGTTCGAGAACTGCCCCTTTTTGATGAATCAACTCGGCGATCGCGATCAGGGGCTCCAGCGTAGTTGACCGAACATTGATTCCGGCTTTCATGTCGATCGTGTTCATGACTCCGAGCTCGTTTTTGATAACAGGTGTCGGTTCGTCGTAAGCAAATTCACTTCGCCCCTTCTTGACGAGCTCTTTTGCCGCTTCGATGGTTGGCGCGTCAAGGTTGTATCCACCGAGAATTGCCAGTCCAACGCTCCGCGAGAGAGCAAACGAGCTGTTAGTTAGTCCAGCCATCGAAGCGAGAACCAAAGGATTGGGGATGCGCACATCGCCGATCGTCAGTTGAAAGATTTCTTGAGCCACGATGAAACCTCGTTACGTATCAAGACTCACTTGCTACCCTGAAAAGGGCAAGTCGTAATACGGACGCTCAATATTGTAATTTGCTGCTATTTAATTTTATTTTGCAGACGCCGACTCTACGGTTAACACATATCCTTAACTTTGGTGCGCAAGTATTCGCACGATCTCTGTCGCCAGCTTTTTGCTTTGCTCTATGCCGTACATAATCGTATCCGCGCGGAACAGTTCTATACCGTCCGGCAAATCGCTTTGAGAAATGTCGTCGCGATGATCAACGACTAAGGCATCCAAGAAGTCGCTGTAGAACTCCGCGACCCCTAAAGAGCTGACCGGAAGTCCACGCGATTCCATGAACTTTCCCGCAGGTCCGCTAATCGGCTCGCTGCGTATTATTGGACTAACACCAATGACAAATCGGTCTTTAAGGATTTTTCGCATTCCGTTCACGTTAAGGATAGGCCCTATGCTTGATATCGGATTTGAGGGCCCAATCACGACGGAACGACATTCTTCGAGCGCTGTTTCTACTTCTTTGGTCATTTTGCCGGGCCGGCATCTCACCTGCGAAACGCTCGGGGCTTGTTGATATTTTACCAGAAAATCTTGGATATGCATCTCGCCTTTGTCCGTTACGATCGTAGTAGGCACGAAGTCGTCCGTCATCGGGAGGATCTTTGCAGCTAATTCCAACGAAGCGCATATCGTGTGTGTTGCATCAGTTAGCGTCGCCCCTCGTCGTAGAAGGTCGCTTCGGAAAATATGAATAGCTCTATCAAGCTCGCCTATGATGAGCGCTTCTTTTTGGCCTAAGCTTGCCAGTCTTTCGTGGGTACGGAAAGTATCCCCGTTGATACCCCACCACCGTTCACTCACAATTCCCGCCGTTGTGTAGATGACTGTGTCAAGGTCCGGGCAAACAAGATTGCCCGAGATCCAAATGTCATCTCCGGTATTGGCAATGACGGTCACTTGAGCGCCAGAACAATAGAGAAGCAGCCCGCCAAGCAGTTTAGGGCTACCGGTTCCGCCAGATAAGAGTAGCAATGTTCTTCCCCGGCGTTCCAGTGAGCTTTTCTAGAATAAATGGGTATGTCATGCACAACTAGAACTGCGTTCGTCCGCGACTCGAATAAGCGCGCAAAGAATGGAGCCTCTTGTTGCACTGTGGGCTGGTTGGCAGCAAAATTCTTTCAATTGCTGGGCATCTTAATAGGGGCCTCAACAGTCGCCGCGCAGGCGCCAAACCCAAAAGCCTTAAGACGGTGAGCACGATAGAATTAGAGGCGTTGTGGCCGTAGCCACCTGACGGTCGCCTCGCTTAAGCCTTTGATTTGCCATAAACTGTGAACGGGAGTAGATATTTGTCTCATGGTCACGTTGTGTTGACTAGAAACGCGGGCTCAGCAGATTTGAGGGTCGACGCAACTCGCGTCGGAAAAGACTTACTCGTCACGTTGGTGGGGGGAAAAGCGCACGTGGGTGCCGTTGCGCTGGGCGGATTTCACAGGAGGTCTTATGCTTCAGTGTTAACTGTTCCCAATCATCGCGATGATATTATCGCCAAGGAGGCTGCTTTGCGAATTTCGAAGGAATTGCGGCAGAGCTGCGTCGTGGTTGTCGGCATTCATGTTCACGACGCATCTGAAGGGCAAGTCACAGAAATTGTTGATGCATCATTTTCGCTTGTTAATGAACTTATCGAGGCTTTTAAATGACGATTACAGTTGCCATTACCGGCGCGAGCGGAGTGCAGTACGGTGTTCGGTTGCTGGAGGTGCTGAATCAGCTCGGCGTTGACACGCAGCTCGTTGTGACCAAAAGTGGCCAGGAGCTTATAGGCATTGAGACTCAGTACAGCTTGAACTACGTCACGTCGTTAGTCAACCGCACGTACGACGAAATGGACCTCGCTGCGCCTATTGCAAGCGGTTCCCACATTAGCAACGGCATGGTAGTAATTCCGTGCAGCGTGAAGACGCTTGGAAGTATCGCACACGGCATTTCTTCAAACCTTGTAACGCGCGCCGCAGATGTATGTTTAAAGGAACATAGGAAGCTCATACTGGTTGTGCGCGAAACCCCATTGAGCGGTATTCATTTGAGCAACATGCTGAAATTATCGCAATTTGGAGCTGTCATAGTCCCCGCCAGTCCTGGGTTTTACACACGTCCGACTACGATCGAAGAGCTCATTGAAGTTCTGGTTGCCCGGGTGCTCGACCTGTTGCAGCTTGACCATACGGTGTCGCGACGCTGGGGTGACTAAATGAGACGCTTCATTCAACATCTAAAGGACTCAGGACAACTAGAAGTCGTAACTAAGCCCGTTTCGCCGATATTGCAAGCGCCGCGCCTAGCCCGAGGACGGGGACCGGTACTGTTCGAACGTATTGACGGCTCTCAAGCCATCGTAAACCTCTTGGCTTCGCGTGCGCTACTGGCACAAGCGCTCAACGTCGACGAACGAGGGCTTATTCGTAAGCTTTTAAGCACTGCGGCAACAGGAAAAACGGTGGTACAAGACCTTGCGTGGGACTTAGAACGCACTCCTGATCTGAGTAAGTTACCTGTAATGAAGTTTTTCGATCGAGATGGCGGACCCTACATCACCGCAGGCGTCGTGGTAGCAAAATATGGCCACAGAATAAACGCGTCAGTTCATCGCATGATGGTTGTCGACAAAACGTCGTTAGCTGTGAGGCTCGTGCCGCCGCGCCATACGTATCTGATGTACAAAGCATCTGCAAAAAAAGCCGAGCCCCTGAACATCGCTGTCGCCATAGGCGTCGATCCTGTCACGCTATTCGCAACAACAACGAGGCTCCCGTGTGGTCTCGAATTCAACTATGCAGCCGCCCTGAAGGGAAAGGTTCAGACCCTCATTGAATGTGAAAATGGGATCCCTGTCCCGCCAAGCGAAATAGTCTTGGAGGGACAAATAAGCCCAACAAGAACTACAAATGAAGGTCCTTTTGTGGATCTTACGGGGACTTATGACGTCGTTCGACCTGAACCAGTTATCGAAGTAACGAGAATGGTGTCGGTTAGAGACCCCATCTACCACTCCATATTGCCAGCGGGTGTCGAACACTCGCTTTTGATGGGTATTCCATATGAACCGCAGATCTACAACGCGTGCAAAAACGTAACAAAAGTGAAGAATGTAGTCTTGACTGCAGGAGGGCGTCACTATCTGCACGCTGTTATACAGATAGAGAAACAGACCGAGGGGGACGCAAAAAATGTGATCATGGCAGCGTTTGCGGCTCACACGAGTTTGAAACACGTTGTAGTGGTCGATGAGGACATTGATATCTACGACGCTGATGATATAGAATTTGCAATCGCCACGCGCGTCAAAGGCGATTTAGATGTCATGGTTATCCCAAACGTTCGCGGATCGTCCCTCGACCCGCGCAGTAGAAGCGACGGCACGACAACGAAGGTCGGCGTCGATGCCACCGCACCGCTGGTCGATCACTGGAAGTTTGAGAGGGTCCATTAACAAGCGTTTGTCCGGATTTCGCTCGGTGTTTCAAGACGCACCGCGCGAATGCACCAGCAAATGGCGCAGCTTATGAAAAACCTTATGATTCACAAAACTTAGTTCTACGTGTGCGAACCAGGCTCGCTCTTGAAGGCCACACTCCTGTTTTGGTGCCGCGTTTGGATCCAAACGCGTCGTACCCTCCATCATCGGCACCGGTCTTCTACAACCCACGAATGGAGTTAAGTCGAGACATAAACGTTGCTTGTATACAGGTTCTTGACAATAATCAACGCGACAACAGGGGGCTCACGTATCTAGATGCGCTCGCGGGTTGTGGCATACGGGGTTTCAGAGTTGCGAACGAGGCGCAGGTCGAGGTCACGGTCAACGATTATGACCTCGCAGCATATGAGTTGGTCAAGAGGAACGCGAAAAGATTGCAGCTGAACGTCCACGTGGAGCACCGTGATGCGAACGCTTTGATGTCTGAAGCGAGGTTCAACGTAATCGACCTCGATCCGTTCGGATCCCCAACCCCTTTTGTTGACGCAGCGTGCAGGTCAGCCAGCAAGATGCTTTGTGTGACTGCGACGGACACTGCCCCCCTAAGTGGCGCTCATTTTAATGCTGGCGTAAGGAGGTATTCTGCACTGCCTATGAACACGGAGTATCATGCTGAGACAGGGATAAGAATACTCATCGGCACAATCATTCGAGAGCTTGTCAAATATGACAAATCTGCCACTCCGGTCCTCGCGCACGCAACCGAGCACTACTATCGGGTTTATTTGCTTCTCGATCGCGGCGCCGAGCTCGCCAACGCGTGTGTCAGGTCGATGGGATTCATAGCCCACTGTTTTACTTGCGGACATCGCTGTGTGCTCCCGGGGCTATTTTCTATGCTGTGCCCTGACTGTGCGTTTTGCGGTGCAAAACTTGCTGTGGCTGGGCCTCTCTGGCTTGGGACTCTATATGATCAAAAATTTTGTCAGCAAGTTCTTGAAAACCTTGAGAATGGTGTTTTTGGGACCAAGAGGCGCGCCGCAAAAATCATAACACTGTGTCTAAATGAGCTTGACACGGTAACGTTTTTTGATTACCACAAGCTCCTGAGAGAACTCAAGTGCCCACCAGTTCCTATTGAAACGCTCGTAAGCGGACTGCGCACCGTCGGTTGTCGCGCATCGAGAACTCACTTTTCAGGCACGTCGATTAAGACGGACGCTGACGCAGCCACGCTGAAGGGAGTGCTGCTCGATTTGAGCTGCGAGAACGAGAAAGCCCGACTTAATCATGGTTGAGGATGGAATCGTAACGGTCTGTTTGAAGACAACGGTGAGAATGCACGGGAGAACTGAAAAGTCTTTGTTGAGCATGACTAGTATGCCACCAGTCACATCCCCAAAGTCTTGCGAATGACTTGAGTAAAAACGAGTGAGCAAACGAGGTACCAAACAAGCCAAACAGGAAAAGTCCAAATGACGCCTTGAGTGTACGCTAGTGTTCCAAAATGGGGAAACGTCATCGTAGTTGGTACGCTTGTCGGCCATGAACCTACGTTCGCCATTGTGTAACTTAGCCAGCCGAACAGTGGCAGCGAGATTATTAGTATGTATGGCATAGGTCTCATGGTCTGTGCTTGAACGTCCATGCTGAGCTCCATCACTTCGGCACGTTCCTTCTCGAGCTTTTTCAGTTTGCCCTGGTCTCCGGCGAGTTGGGCCTCGCGGTAGACCTTCTGAAATTCCCTCATCTTTGCTTGAGACTGTTTTACCTGGTCTTGATCGACGAAGCGGTTCAGCAGCAGAGAAGAGTAAGAGCCTGTGATAACCGACAGCAAAAGGATGGTGATGAAAAGGGGAACGTGCAGGGTGGTGATCAAACCCCCGAGGACATAGTTCATGGCTTGACCAACGGGATTTCGAAGAAAAGCATAGGCTACAGTCATCACCAAATAAACGAGCAAGAGCCTCGTCATCACGCTAGTCGTACTTTGTTTTGCCATTACTCGCAAACGTCAATGCGTCGTTCGGAAAAGAACCTTTTTTGGGTCTGTAGCTGCAAATACAACGAGTAGTTTCCGATACGTGAATAAATAGTTTTACGTTGACAATTTGTGGCTGGACCTGCTGCGGCTTTAGCACAGGTTGGCCAATCCTCAGCCACTCAGCTTGGTCAAACGGTCTGCTCGGACATAACGCTTAGCTATTATGTATGTTTCGGCGCTCTGTTTTCGTGATGCTCGCGGGTTGAACGCCTTGACAAATCTAAAATACGCGCTCACGTCGCGTGTGAACGTGTCAAAGAGGTCTCCTTGGAAAACTTTTACCACGAAATTGCCGCCTGGTTTCAGCACATATTTGGCGATCTCTAACGCGCAGGCTGAAAGGTTGATTGATCGCGCGTGATCTAGGCTCCACGCGCCACTTAGATTCGGGGCAGCATCCGATATGACGACATCCACAGCATCAACGATCTCCTGTATTTTATTCACAATTTCTGGGGAAGTTAGGTCGCCTCGAATAGGCGTCACCCCCTCCAGCGGAGCGATCTGCTGCAGATCAACTGCTATGGCGGACGCTTCTAAATGGTGGATCACTTGGAGCCATCCGCCAGGGGCGGCGCCCAAATCGACGACCACATCTCCTCGTCGTATAACGTGGTACCGTTCTTGAATTTCCAGCAGTTTGAAAGAAGCTCGCGATCGATATCCTTCCGACTTCGCCCGCTGGTAGTAATAGTCCTTTCGCCGTTTCTCGAGGCTTTTCATTCTAGATGATAGCTGGCGCAACGAATAAAAAGCGTTATGGGTGGCCAGACGGTTTTTATATACTACTCTATCAATAGACAAGTGCATCCCAAGAAAGATGAAGAACTCAAGAAACGTCGCGGCCAGCACAGACCGATCCATGTGGATAGAGCTTGACGGGTGGCAGGCAAAGCTCCGATTTTCAGCGTGCCATTTCATACCGGATCACCCGAAATGCGGGCGTTTGCACGGGCATACGTATGCAATGAGTGCGAAGATCGTCGGCGCGCAGATTCATGATTTTGTAATAGACTTTGAAGACATCAAAAAACATGTTGCAGAGATCTGTGAAGCTCTCGATCATAAGATTCTGCTCGCATCTCGAGATGCAGATGTCAAGATACGGAACACGGGCGCTGGAGATATCGCGGTCACGGTTGGAAAGTGTGGGAAACGTTACTGCTTCCCGAGAGAAGACGTGGTTATGCTCCCCATCAGTTCTGCGAGCGCTGAAGATCTTTGTTCCTTCCTCCTCGATGAGCTTTGTAACAAGCTTAACCTCAGCACTATAACAGAAGTAAGCGTCCGTTTAGATGAGGGTTTGGGGCAAGGCGCAGGCAGCGTTCGGTACTTTCCCTCTCAAGACAAGCGACTCAGGACCTAGTTGAACGCCGCTTTCCATTTTTTTTGCTCTGCCGAGCGCAGATCTTTTGCGAGCCAATTCTGAACAGCAAAGATATAAAGTTATGAGCAGACATATACGGAGTTTAGACGGTTACAAGGGAGCGGATCATGTTTAAAGCTGATATTCTCGGAGAGACTCTAAAGGACGGCATCGAAGCGTTAACTATCATCGTTGATGAAGCGCGGGTACATTTAAGCAAAGATGGCCTGTACGCGAGAAATGCGGATCCTTCGTACGTGGCTATGGTGCAGTTTGAATTGTCGGCTAAAGCTTTTGAGAACTATGAAACTGACGACGAGGTTGTCACACTGGATCTTAAGAAAATGCAGGACATTCTTGAGCTGGCTAATCGTACAGATGTCATCCGAATGGCCGTTGACGAGAACCGAATGGCCTTGTCATTTGGCGATCTTAAGTACAGTATCGCACTCTTAAGTCCCTACTCGATAAAGAAGGAGCCTAAAGTGCCAAAGATTGAATCTGCAGCACACATCGTTATCACGGGAAAAGAGTTTAGGTGGGCGGTGAAAGCAGCGGGCAAAGTTAGCGACAATATCGCCTTTGGGTGCACTGACACTGACTTTTTCATGGAAGCTCTTGGTGACTCTGATACTATGCGTCTCGAGCTGTCAAAAGATCAGCTTATCGACGTCTCGCGCACAGATGGCAAAACAGATGAAGTAAGAGCACTTTTTAGTCTAGAATTCTTGCTTGAAATGTCCAAAGCAGTCGGAAAGGCTTCTGAAGTCTCCCTAGACATGGGCAAGAACATACCACTCAAGGTTGGATTTGAGTTTGCCGACGGCAACGGTTCTGTCTCGTATCTCTTGGCGCCGCGTATCGAACAAGAATAAAACTCAAACGCCGTCGCACTGGGCCGACGCGGAAAGCATGGACGAATATTTAGCTCTTTTTCCATATACGGCTGCAGCAGCACGTTACGTAGAAGCATCCGCAAGGACCTTTGACTCTCTCATGACTGCAGGGGAGTTCTCTGAGAGCGTCCTCAACAAAAGCGTTCACCGAGTCGCACGAGCGATCGATAGCGACGTCCATTCAAAGCCAGTCGAGCGCGATGATTGTGAAATTGAGCTCTTCTCTTACGTCATGGGGAGGGTGTTGGTCTCGTGCATTCGTGCAGCGGTTCTGGTTCAGAGATTTGCAACTATGGAAGCCCACGACGCATTTAGCACGTTGCGGAACGCCAGCGAACGACTTCAGGACGAGTACATTGCAAGGCTGCTGGAGGACTTTGGGATCCCTGTATCGGCAGACAACAACATATTCGAGTTGCATTTCACGGACTTGATCAAGTATACGGGTAGATTAAGAGGGCCACAGTGGCGCCTCGTTAACTTATTGAACAGAGGCCACGTAACTCTTGCAAAAAATGAGATGATCCAGGTTTTGGCCGAGGCCGTGAGGCTCAAGGTGCTATGCGGGCTGCCACTAAAACTGAGCAGCAAAATGTGCGAAGAACTTGCGCCCTACACCTCACCGCTGAAAAAAGCAATCTCTGTAGCCTCATCGCGCCCTGCCGATTCTGGTCCTGTGATTTTGGAAGCGTGCCCCCCATGCATGAAAGCGCTGCTTTCTCAAGTAAAAGCTGGACAGAACCTCTCACATCCAGCTCGATTCGCGTTGACCTCTTTTTTAGCGAACATAGGTATGAAAGCCGAGGAGATCGTGTGTATCTATGAAACATCTCCAGATTTCGACTACGAACTTACGCGTTATCAGGTCGATCACATAAAGGGAGCGTCAGGGAAAGATTACGTGCCTCCCGGATGTTCAACGATGGAGACCTACGGCAATTGCACTGAGACCACAGGCCTGTGTAAACGTATCTCTCATCCGCTCTCGTATTACCGAGCGCGACTTAAGCATCAGTAAGACAACCGATGACCCTAGAACCAAGAAGAGCAATGAATTGTGGCCGTTCATGAGTTACTGAAAAGAGAGGTGGCCGTACCCGGCAACGCCTCGCGGTCAGGTGCAAGCGCGTGAATTCGGAAACGAAAGCATTCCTCCAGAGGAGATTTGGCGATTACTATCGCAAGGCTTCAGTTGGGCTTCCACCGCAGTTCAAGAAACGAGAATGGGCATTTGTTCTTTTTGACGCAAGTTATCCAAAGCTTGTAATGCGACGACACAAAGCTTTTAGCTCGCAAAAGGAAGTGCGCGCATATATGGGCGCAGTCGCACCGGCTCATGTGTACCATTCAACCGCGTGCTATGCGTATCCCAGCGCAACACGCATGCAAGACAAGAAGTGGGAAGGCGCGGACATAATCTTCGATCTCGATGCAGATAAGCTCTTGACGAAGTCTATGCCTTCGTATGCGGGCATCCTTCAAGAAGTAAAAGATGAAACCACTAAACTGTTGGATTTCCTGATGAATGATTTCGGTTTAGACGAGAACGACTTCAGTATCGTGTTTTCGGGTGGTCGTGGCTACCACGTCCATCTACGGGAAAATAAACTAGCTACCTTGGGCAGTCACGAACGGCGAGAGATTGTGAATTACTTGACAGGAACCGGTCTTGAGGCAGAATATCTACTGAAACGCTCGAGCACAACCGCGATGCCCGGGGACACCAGCTGTTGGGAGATTAGAATAAGGGCGTGGATTGACAAGTATTTCAAGCGGATTGGCGGACTTGATGCAAAAATTGCGATAAATGAGCTTGCACCCGTCAAGTCTATCGGCAAGCGGCGCGCCAAAGAAATTGTCAACGCGCTGTCGCAAGACGCATCAATCCAACCTTTGGTAGAGTCAAAGCTAATTCCGCTAAATGCATGGAAAAGCATCATAAGAGAAGCTATTTCGCATTTGAAGGTCCGCATCGATGTGCCGGTTACCGCGGACATAAAGAGACTGATTCGGCTGCCTACGTCATTGCACGGTGGCTCTGGCCTTCGGGTCACGCCGTTGACTCTCGATGGCTTCCGTCGCTTTACACCGCTCAATGACGCGGTCGTCTTCGGTGACAATTCGGTTTCGGTCAGCATTCTCGCGCCGGCTACGACTGAAATTATGGGTGAAACTATTAAGGTTGATCAAAGTACAACAGAGCTACCGGAACACACGGCCGTTTATCTCATGGCGCGAGGGCTTGCCGAATATGAATCTCGACGACTTAAAAGTGATTAGAAACGAGGAACGCCGCTCGCGACGATTGACGCAATTAAAGAATAGCTTCTATTCCGAGTTCAAAGAATATATGGACTCACTCAAAACAAGCGATGATCCGCAAAAAAAAGACGAACTCGAGAATGCTCTGCAAGTCGCAGACGCAATTTATGATAAACGTGCTGCGAAAATAATCAAGTTGGCGGCGCTTGCGGCAAGAGGGCACACGGAAGACGTATCGCTAGCTGACGCCGAAGCTGAAGTCTACGATTTGGTTTACAAGGTATTCACGCATTATCGGGACCGCGTACTCGGACAAATGCAATTCGAGGCCGCTGCTCCGTCAAGCGAGCCAGTGCTATCAAATGAAAACCGTCGGACCGCTGTTGCACTGCCGAAACAGGAATCAGATCGCGTTGAGCTTGACGCTACGAGCATCGAACAGCCTCTGAAGAAAGGAGCGGCACTTCAGTCCTTAATTGAGTCCAATGAGGAAGATGAGGATAGTGCAGACGAAAGCACTTTAATACGAGAACGCGGGAATATGAGATACCTCCGAGTGCGAGTGTTAGCAGATATTCCCACGTTCATAGGACTGGACGGCGAAAACTACAAGCTTGGAGAAGGCGACTCTGTTATGTTGCCTGAAGGGAATGCTCGGGCATTGTGCGATCGCCGTATGGGTATCATAGTCGGTGATAAACTTGAAGATGCCAAAGAAGATTAGGTCAATATGCCCGGTGTGTCGAAAGCACACAACTCACGAAGTTGAGAAGGTGCGAAAAGGGCGCGCATCATCTTTAACGTGGATCTCGCGTCAAAAAAAGCGGCGCAGCGGCATTGGTAATCTCGGCAAGTTTTCCAAGGTTCCGGGCGGAGACAAACCAACCAAGCGCATCAACGTTCGCTACCGCTGTACCGAATGTAACAAAGCGCACACAAGGAAAGGATTCAGAGTATCGAAGTTCGAGTTAGTGGAGGTGTAAGTCGTGAGCAAATTTCTGCGCGTAAGATGTGCGGATTGTGAGAATATCCAGATTGTCTTCGGCAATGCGGCTTCGGTAGTAAACTGCATCGTCTGTGGGAGAACTCTTGTTGAGCCGCGCGGCGGGAGGGCAGAGATAAGGACACAAATACTTGAGGTCTTATGAAAAAAGGTTGGCCAGAGATCGGAGACTTGGTCGTTTGTACAGTGGTTAACGTAGTCGAGTTTGGAGCATTTGTTCAACTCGACGAGTACGACAAGAAGGAGGGGCTAATTCACATCTCCGAAGTTGCGTCTGGGTGGGTTAAGTACATAAGAGATCACGTAAGGGAAGGTCAAAAGATCGTGTGCAAGGTCCTGAACGTTGATCCGAGTCGTAGCCACATTGATCTCTCGTTTAAGGACGTTAATGAGCATCAGAGACGCTCCAAAATTCAGGAATGGAAAAGCGAACAAAAGGCCGAAAAGTGGCTAGAATTTGTAGCCGAAGCTACGGGGGCGGACAAAGATGCGCTTTATGATCAACTCGCTGAAAAATTCGACGGTCTTTACTATGTCTTTGAGGACGCAGCCATCCGGGGCCCAGAAGCTCTCAAGGGACTTCAGCCCGAGGTTGCCGCTCAAATTGCACTCGTTGCTAAGGAGAACGTAAAAATACCTTACGTGTACATCACAGGCTACGTAGATCTGATATGTCCTCAACCGAACGGGATAGACGTTATCAAACGTGCGCTGAAAGCCGCCATGAAGTCCGAAGATGATGACATTCGCTTTGACGTGAGCTACATCGGGGCGCCTCGCTACCGTATAAGGATAGTCGCCCTCGATTACAAAATCGCAGAAAACGCGATGAAAAGGGCTGCTAACGCAGCTATGGACGTGGTACTGAAGGCCGGCGGCACGGGAAAGTTTCATAGAGAACTTCAATCATCATAATATAGCCTAACCGTCTCATTAAGCTAAAGATGAAGCTTCGAAAATGTCACGGCTACACCTTAGAGGACAAATGTCGGACGTGCGGACAACCGACGGTGGCGGCGCGCCCAGCGAGATTCTCACCGGAGGATCGATACGGCAGATATCGGAGAATGCTCAAGCGCGAGGCAGCTGCACGATCAAAGTGAGTGCTTAAAGCTAAGTTGAAGATTTTTTAACAAGTGGGATCTAGATGGAGCGAATAGAAGTCAAGCGAATCACAGACGTGAAATTGAAAAAGCCGATTCTGGTAGAGGGATTGCCAGGAATTGGACACGTGGGAAAACTCGTAGCTGAGCACATGATTGACGAACTTGGCGCGAAAAAAATCGTCGAAGTGTACTCCTCGCATTTTCCCCCCCAGGTGATCGTGCTTGCTGATGGCTCAGTCAGAATGGTTAGAAGCGAATTATATGCGGTCAACAGCGGCAAGCAGGATCTGCTGGTCCTCGTCGGTGATCATCAAAGCGCGACGAACGAGGGGCATTACGAGCTGACTAGTGCGTACTTGGAACTAGCCAAAGAAAACGGCGTGCAAAGGATCTACACGCTTGGCGGCTACGGTCTCGGACAGCTTGTAGAGAAGCCAGCGGTCTTGGGGGCTGTGAACAACTTAGCGCTGGTTGAAGAAATGAAACGATACGGCGTGGCTTTCAAAGAGAATGAGCCAGGAGGGGGCATCGTAGGAGCTTCTGGATTGTTGCTGGGGCTTGGCGGCCTTATGGGTATTGACGGGATCTGTTTGATGGGCGAAACATCTGGTTATTTGGTCGATCCAAAGAGCGCACAGGCAGTACTGACAGTCCTAAGTAAAGCGTTAAACATTGACATTAACATGCAAGCGCTGGAAGACCGCGCAAAAGACATGGAAAAAATTGTTGCTCGACTCAGGGAAATGGAGCAAACCGGGATGCACGAAGTGGCGAGCGAAGAGGATCTCCGGTACATACGTTAAGAATTTCGCCTGTCGAGCCTCGAAACGTTCTGCGCTTCTTGTTACGCACTCTTTGCTCGGCAACGCAGCCAAAAGGAGGTAAACCGTGATTCAAGTCAATATTGATAAATGTGGACACTGTGGCGCATGTGTATCCGTTTGTCCGACTAATTCGATAACGCTTATCGAGTCGTGCCTCGAAATCGCAGAAAGTTGTACGGCGTGCGAAACTTGTATCACAATATGCCCAGTCGGCGCGCTCTTCGTTTCCTGAACCGAGAGGCGTGAGTGTGAAAAGCGAATATGATATCATAGTAGTCGGGGCGGGGCCTGCCGGAGCTTTTGCTGCGGCGACAGCCGCACCAGAATGTGACGTTCTTTTGATTGAAAAGCGCCAAGAAATTGGCGATCCTGTTCGGTGCGCTGAAGGCATATCAAAAGTGGGGCTCTCAAAGTTTTTACGACCCCAGAAAAAGTGGATCGCGAGCAAAGTAGCCAGAGCCCGCATATTTGCGCCTGATGGAACGAGATTGGACGTTTCAGAAGAACTTGCGGGTCCCGAGGTAGGCTACGTGCTCGAGCGTAAGATTTTTGATCGAGACCTTGCAAAGCGGGCAGCTCGAGCAGGAGCTGATGTGGTAGTCAGGACGCGCGCGACAGGGGTCATAACAGAAAATGGGTTCATACGTGGCATCGAGGCTCGGCATTTAGGCGAATCCCTTGAAATCCGTGCAGCTGTTGTCATCGCGGCCGATGGCATCGAGTCACAAGTCGGCCGCTGGGCTGGCATTAACACTACTCTTCGACCCAAAGACCTCGAAAGCTGCGCCCAGTACCTTGTGGCTAACGTCGATTTGCTGGACGACTGCTGCGATTTTTATCTCGGTTCGGCGGCTCCCGGGGGCTACGCGTGGGCATTCCCGAAGGGATCACAAGCAGCAAATATTGGGCTTGGTGTCCTCGCGAGCAAACTAGACGGCAAGCATCCAATCGACTATCTAGACGCGTTTGTGAACAAGCATTACCCCAACGGCCAGCCGGTTGAATTGAACGTTGGAGGTGTCCCAGTCAGCAATGCCGTCCGTAAAACAGCAGGAGACGGCATTATGCTAGTCGGTGATGCTGCGCATCACACTGATCCTATAACTGGCGGCGGCATAATTAACGCCTTAGAGGGCGGCAGACTGGCAGGCGAAGTTGCCAAGGAAGCTATCCGAGCGGAAGACCCCTCTGCTAAGGTTTTGAAGCGATATGAAGCGGCTTGGCGCGCGTCTTTCGGGAAGAAGCTCGAACGAAATTACAAAATAAAGGACATCTTTGTCAATCTGTCCGATGACGAATTGAACAAGCTCGTGCGCTCACTGGAAGGGCTGCCGCTCGAGGAGATGAGCGTTGCTGGCATAGTAAGGCGTATTATCTCTCGTAATCCGCGACTGCTAGCTGGAGTGCGTCATCTGTTTTGAGGCAATTTGAGCCATGAAGCTTGCTGGTGTGGATGAAGCAGGCAAAGGGGCGGTTCTGGGATCGCTTTTCGTCGCAGGAGTTTGTATTGACTCTTCAGAACTAAAGTACTTGGAGAGGATGGGGCTTAGAGACTCAAAAGCGCTGAGCGCAAAGCGGCGCGAATTTCTATCGAAACGGATCGAAAAGGTATGCGCTGTGCAATTGCAAGAGATTACCGCTCAACAAATAGATGAACTAAGAACGGTGCTTACGGTGAACGAAATCCTCGTGAGAGGCCATGCTCAAGCCTTGCGATATTTAAAGCCCGATGTAGCATTTGTTGACGCCGCTGACGTAAATGCATCGCGGTTCTCTGAGCGCGTGAAGGGGGCGAGCGGAATAAACAAGGTAATCGCTGAGCACAAGGCAGATGCGAATTACGCGATTGTGTCGGCTGCGTCAATCATCGCCAAAGTGAGCAGAGATACTAGCATAAGAGCCCTTGAACGCTCTCTCGGTGTCACTATTGGCAGTGGTTATCCGTCAGACGTAACGACGATTGCTTTTTTGAAAAAGTGGTTGGACGCGCGGGGTGACCTGCCACCTGGAACGAGACGTTCGTGGAAAACAGCTCAGAACTTGTTGAGTTCTACCCCTGAGAAGCACGAAAGCAGCTCTTCCTAACGCGAACGACTAAAGCACTTGTCGCGACGCTTTATCTCAGCTTCGTCAAGACTTTTTCAAAAAAACTCTTTTCGACAAGAACAAACAGCGATTGCTGGTCATCTTTGTCAAAGCGGATCTCATCGTCTTTGTGAACGGTTTCATTATATTGTCCGTCAATGACGATAACGGCGTCCTTTTCCTCTATTTTGATGACTACGGTGCTCTCACCATACACGACCCAGGGACGGACGGAAAGCCTATAGGGTGCAAGAGGGACAATAAGAAATGCATCTACTCGTGGATCCACGATCGGACCACCGGCGCTCATTGCGTACGCGGTTGACCCCGTAGGTGTAGCGACGATAACGCCGTCTGCACGCAGCACATCAAGAACATGATCGTCTACCTTGATGCTGCACTCAAGTATTTTTGCCGGTCGTGAAGTGACAATTACCGCCTCATTGGTAGCGGACGGTAGGAGTCGGCCATTGACCGACACTGCTAGTCTCGAGTGTGCCGAGACGCGGAAGCCGTCGAGCAGGCTTTCAACGACGCCGAGCGCCCTTTGCGGGCTGACTTCCGCCAGGAAGCCTACTTTTCCGACATTTATGCCCACCACTGGAATCGAGTGTGGAATATTTTGCAGAACTCGCAGGATCGTCCCGTCGCCGCCTACGGTCACTATTACGTCGACGTCGAAGCTTTCGAGTTCCGTTCCTCTTTGCCCAAGTGCGCGAGCGGTTTGATCTTCATAGATTACATCAGCACGGCCTTTGAAATGGCGGCCGATTTTGGCAGCTAAGTCGGTTGCTTCTTTAACGTCACATCTAGAGACGATTCCTATGCGCATTTCTACTGACCCAAATCTCGTCGTTTTCTTGAATAGCGTGCGTTGCTGGGCGCTAAGCCTTTTACGTTAATGCGTATATATTTATATTTAATGCTTGTCTATTACCCCGCATGAAGGAGCAAACGGAAATACGAACGCTGAAAGTCGGCCGCTATATTATAATTGACGATGAACCCTCCACTATCGTTAATTTGGCAACATCAAAGCCTGGTAAGCACGGATCAGCCAAAGCGAGGATAGACGCGATCGGCGTTTTCGATGGCCAAAAACGATCGATCGTGCAGCCGGTCAGCGCCAAGATTTACGTCCCCATGGTCGAACGAAAAGGGGCTCAAGTTCTTTCTGTTATGGGGAGTGTTGCGCAGCTCATGGATCTCAACGACTATTCGACTTTTGAGATTGAGATTCCGCCAGAGCACAAGGATAAACTGGAGGCAGGCAAAGACGTCACGTACCTGGAATCGATGGGAAAGCGCAAATTAGATATCAAATAATAAATTCACTAGACAGTTGAATTTTTGACGCATGATATTTGCCGATTCAGGCTCTGATTACGCAAGCAGCAAATACGTTATTCACGGCGTCTTGTTCGACGGCACGTCCTCTTTTAGATCAGGTTCTCGATGGGCGCCTGAAGCTGTACGCAAAGCTTCGCACAATTATGAGCCGTACGACTTTGAGTGCGATTGTGAGCTTTTAGAGTCGCTGGTATGTGATATAGGCGACACGGAGTATGGCAACGTAGACGATATGATTGTTGATCTGGAGGCAACAACGTCTCGCATAGTGGAAGACGGAAAAGTCCCGATAGCGTTAGGCGGCGAGCACTCGCTCACTTTTCCGTGCGTCAGGGCCCTTGCAAACAAGATGGAGCTCATCGCGGTTATTTTTGATGCGCATCTAGATTTCAAAGAAAATTATCTTGGAAATGAATGCGGGCACGCGTGCGTCTCACGAAACGTGTTCGGTCTTTCCGTGCCGCTGATTCAAATCGGAATCCGCAGTGGGGCGCGCGATGAGTATGAGAGGGCGCTAGACACCAGCGCTATTTATACGATGGACCGGATTAGAGGTGTGGGGATTAAGAAAATTTTGAAGGACATAGCGCCGTTAGTCGAAAACAAGGCTGTGTATCTTTCCATTGACATGGACGTCCTAGACCCAGCATATGCGCCTGGAGTCGGAAATCCTGAGCCCTATGGGTTGACACCTCTGGAACTGCGAACGGCGATCAGAGAGATTTCATCTCGCGTGGTCGGTTTCGATATGGTTGAAATAACTCCCGATTACGATATGGGAATTTCGGCTCTTGTCGGCGCGAAACTCGTTCGAGATTTCTTGTTCGCCCGCATAATGACGGACTACGAAAAGCCATAGGAAACGGAGACTATTCGGTGAACCCTATCAAACACGCAAAGGTCGGAAAAGACATCACGGTAGCAGACTTAATGGGACAGTACGAAAACTGCGCTTTTGGAGCCGGTCGCCTAGCTCAGGCTGTTAAAATATACAAAGAAATGCAAGCTGAAGACGTCACGAGCTTTTTTGGCCTCGCTGGCGCCATGATTCCAGCAGGAATGCGGCAAGTTGTTGCTGACATGGTTAGGCGCGGCGATATTGATGTGCTGGTTACCACCGGCGCTAACCTTGTGCACGACATGATCGAAGCTTTCGGAGGCGAGCATTGTCAAGGACAATGCACTGCGAACGACATCGAACTGAAAAACTGCAAGATTGATAGGATATATGACGTTTATTTGGCCGACCAACATTTCACAACGTTTGAAGAAAGGTTTGACGCGATAGTTGGTGATATTCTAGATTCGCACCCACAAAAGCTGTTTACGATTTGCAATTTTTTGCGGGAGGTAGGGTCGCGCATAGAGGACAAAAACTCTATTCTGCGGGCCGCCGTAGATAACGAAGTGCCTGTGTTTTGTCCTGCTATCGCTGACTCCTCGATCGGGCTTCAGAGTTGGGTGTTTGGATATAAACGCGATCTTCAAGTCGACACGTTCAAGGATATCCGACAAATAATGGACATCTGCTACAAAGCGCGACGAGCAGGGGCGCTTTTTGTTGGCGGAGGCGTTCCGAAAAATTTCATTATGCAGTCTATGCTTCTTATTCCCAAAGGGTTTGATTTCGCTATTCAACTCACAATGGATACCCCTGAGACTGGCGGGCTTTCCGGTGCCACTTTGGATGAGGCGAAATCATGGGGGAAGATAGGTGAGCATGCTGATACAGTAACGGTGTATTCAGACGCGACTATTACGCTGCCGATCTTAGTAGCTGCCACATTGTGAATACTTACGTCTCGATTTTGAAATGCTAGAAGCGTCTGCCTGAAACTCGATCTAAGTCAAACCTCGCTGTTTTCGCGATTGCCATTACGGCAAATGTTCCCGCCTGTACAGGATCAGTGACTACTAGGTCCGCTATTTCCGGCACGGACCCTGCCATGTTCAGAGCAATTACCTTAAAACCCTCTTTTTGTAGCTTCTTGACCTCCTGAGCGATTTTTCCTCCCATAAGCGAGCCCGCGAGCACTAATATACTTGCGCGATGCGTCCTAGATACTGCATTTACTGCTTTGGCTATATTGTCTTCGTCTACTATTGGCAATGTGTCAATGCTAATTCGCTCGCCGCGTATGTTATGTCTATCAGCTTCCGTAATCGCTCCGAGGGCTACTTGCGCGACCTGAGCGCCACCGCCGATTATAATGATTCTAGAGCCCCAAATCTTTTCGAAGGGCTCATGAAAGGAAACGCTGTCGACCTCAGAGATGGCCTTAAGCTTTTTAGCCAAATCTAGCACGTTTGAGACGTTCACGATCTCCATATAGATTGCAGCCAAGCCCTGATGCTTCCCCTTCGTGAGGATGAACTGCTGCGTATATCGTATATTACCTTCAAAACGGGCAACTGCCGCGGCCACATCTCTTAAAACGCCGGGCTTGTCTTGGCATATTACATTTATCGCTGTTGAGTTCTCCATCGCGGTCAGCTCTGGGTATCAGATCTGTGAAAGATATGTTGAGGGTCCATGATGCCTTCTTCGGTTATTATCCCGGTGATGAATTCGACGGGCGTCGCATCAAACGCGGGGTTTTCCACTTGCACAGCGCTCGGGGCAATTTGTTGTCCACCGCAGAATCTGAGTTCATTGGCGTCTCGTTCTTCAATCTTGACGACGGAGCTTTCGTAATCAAAGGTTGATAATGGCGCGGCGACGTAGAAGGGTATGCCATGGTTCTTGGCGCAGATCGCGAGCATATACGTTCCGACCTTGTTGTAAACTTCCGATCTAGTAATCCGGTCTGCCCCGACTATTACGTGATCGATTTTTCCTTGCCTCATTATCCAAGCCGCCATATTGTCGGCGATTAAGGTGGTTGGAATGTTATCTTCGAGCAACTCAAACGCTGTGATGCGGCTGCCCTGGTTGAGTGGTCTTGTCTCACACGCATAGACGGCGATCCGCTTTCCTTCCTTTATTGCCGAGCGAATGACCCCCAAAGCAGTCCCCCAGCCTACAGTGGCGAGCCTTCCAGCGTTGCAGTAGGTCATGACGACGTCGCCATCTTTCAACAAAGACGCGCCTACGACGCTTAAAGCTTTATTGGTGATCACATCTTCTTCTGCTATGCGTATCGCTTCGTCTAGCGCTGTTTCTCGGACTTCGTCAGATGTGATGCACGGCTCTATCGCTTTCAGAACGCGATCAACCCCATAAAACAGATTGGCGGCAGTTGGTCGTGTTGCTAGAATTGACCTTCCTGCTGCGTGTACGTGGGTCTTTAGTTTAGATACAGTACGCGCTCTCGAGTTGTGCGCTGCAAGAGCAATGCCGTAGGCGCCGGCAGCTCCGAGAGCCGGCGCTCCGCGCACTTTTAATCTATTTATTGCGTTAATAAGCTGATTGATTGTCGTAATTTTGATGAGCTTATAGGCGATTGGAAGCTTCGTTTGATCGACTAACATAATGGCGCCGCTTTCCCAGAAAATCGTTAGTTTTTCGGTAAACTCCCGGTCCATATCCTTTACTAGGAATTCAAGTTTACAAGTTTAACGGTGGCATATTACTCCGGAGCTCGTGCCAACGCCTCAAACGTTCGAGCGAACGGTTCTTTGCCCCCTCTAAAACAGAACCTTTCTGAAAGCCTCTAATGCAAGCCGCGTGTGGGAATCTGGTGCGAAAAATTAATCATTTTCTTTTTTTGTACAATTCATTATCCTATAACAACCATTAAATAATAGGTGTAGTTAACTGTGTGCGGAAATCGTAATGCTTGCAGATGATCTTATTCGGGCAACGTTTTCATCCGACGAGGAACTCAAGAGTACTCTTTTGCAAGCGATAAAAGAACTCGGGTATACAGTTACTAAGTTTGCTGACATTTCAGGCGTATCATCAAGCACGCTTTACAAAATTATTTCAGGAGAACGCGAACCAAATCTCAAAACACTCAGAGAGATCCTCCGAGCAGTTAGACGACTCGAAGGAGCCTCAAAAAAAGGCGATCTTATTGCCGTCGTCGCTGCTAGGCCTGTGCTTGACAAGATAACGGAAAGGTTCATGATGATAGAAGGGAAAGAAATCGTAATCAGAGAGTATCCAGCAACGTCAATTGAAGAAGCTTTGATAGCAGCTGTCCACGCTGAGCGCGACGGCGCGCTCGCATTAGTTTGCGCTCCGATCGTCAGTCCCACAGTTGAAAGAATCTTGCGCATTCCCGTTGCATCTATCATGCCGCAGAATAGTCTGGTCGAAGCGATCAGACTCGCAGCACGGAAAATCGGCTGACTGGTGTAACGCGATAACTTCGTTCAATCGGCAAGCAGCGTATTTTCTGGGCGTGTAATCCAATCAGGGTGTCTTCGAGGCCAAAAGTGCCTGGTAGGGTCCTGCGCTCTTGATCGCCGAGCAAATTTCTTGCGCTCGCGCGTAGCTTTGCACGAGGTGGCGTAATCTGCGCGCAATGAAGCGAATGGTTGCGATTTGCAGGACTCAAATCAAGTATGTCGCGATATCGCTATCGATGATGCTCTCGCAGTAGCTGCACCGAAGGACAAACGAGTCAAGAACTCTAAACTTAGAATAGATCGGCTCTGCGCTATTTGAAATGCAATTTAGATTCGGGCAGCGAACGACGTGGGTTATCAAATCCGGCAAGACGACTAACTTCTTTTGTACCACTTCGTAGTCCCGTATAATGTTGATCGTCGCCTGCGGGGCTATAAGCGCAATTTTATCTACTTCTGCCGGGACTAGCTCCCGGTCTTCGATCTTGACGATATCTTTTCGTCCGAAAGCCAGCCTCTTGCTTGGCACATTCATGACCACGCTAACTATAGCGGTACTGATCCCAGTTATGCCGAGTATTCTGAGCACGTTAAGAGCGTTTCCGGCGGTGATATGGTCTATGACAGAACCGTTTCGAATCGATCGGACTCTCAGTTCCTCCTTGTCTTTGTCTGGAATCATGTCGCACCATTCAAGAGTATCGCGAGCAACGCCATTCTCACAGGTATCCCATAGAATGCTTGTTTGAAGTATTTCGCGTATTTCGTTTGATCAACTTCTTGAGCTATTTCGTCTACGCGCGGCAGCGGATGCATGATAATCAGATTATCACGCACCCCCTCTAAAACTGGCAGCGTTATCCTATAACTCTTGGCGACGCGCAAATATTCGTTTGGATCAGGAAATCGTTCTTTTTGTATTCGCGTGACATAGAGCACATCCACGTCCCGAATGACCTCATCAATGTCCTCGGTTAATCTGACGGAATCTAGCGTACTAACGATGTGCTTGGGCATTTGGAGTCCCTCTGGTGCTACAAGCGTGATGTTCGCATCGTACATATTCAATGCATAGACCAGGGAGTGCGCAGTCCGTCCGTATCTAAGATCTCCTAGCAAAGCTATGTCGAGGTCGTGTAAATGACTCTCCTTTTTTATCGTAAAGAGATCGAGAAGAGTTTGAGTGGGGTGATGGCCTGCTCCATCGCCTCCGTTAATGATGGGGACGCTTGATATTTCACTAGCCATTCGCGCTGCTCCTTCCCTCGGATGTCGCAGGACGATCGCATCTGCGTATTCACCCACGACTTTTATCGTGTCAGCAAGGGTTTCGCCTTTTAGTACAGAGCTCTCTTCCGAGGTTAAGCTTAAAGTAGAGCCGCCGAGCCGCTTCATCGCTGAGTCGAACGAAAGTTGCGTTCTAGTACTAGGTTCGAAAAAAAGCAGCGCCAATATTCGGCTTTGGAGCAGTCGCACGCCGGCTTTTGCGCACGGCATCATTTTTTCAGCGTAGTCCAGCACAAAGTCCACATCATCGCGCGTTAAATCTCGCATTGAAACGATGTGTTTTTGCTTGAACATCTTGTGAGTATTGTTAACTGAAGCTTTTATAATTTGTCGAGTGTCGTCTTATCCGCCTACAAGTGCCTACGCTGGTGTTGCGGTCGGTACATATGTGTCACAGGCGTTTGATCACAGCCTCTACTTCCCGTCTGTAAGCTTCTTGACTGTAGCCACGTATATAAGCTAGAGTCATGGCCCCCCCTGCCCCCACGCCTTCTTTCACCTCTCCCTGCTCATATTTCTGAAGTGCATCAACCGAGCTTTTTGAGAAGCCTGGATCCGCGCTAAACGCATCTACGTCTAATGCATTAACCAACTTTACAAACCGAGCCGCACGATCGTCAAAGACGTACTTTGTCGTAGCTATTACAAGGTCGGTGGAAACGTCGAGTGCACGCAACGCGGCTGCAACTGCACCCATTTGCGTTCCACCTGCTAAGATAACTTCTTTTCCGGAGCGCAGGAAACCCTCGGTGAGTCCGACCGCACAAGGCATCATGGGATCACCAAATAGTTCAATAGCTCGCATGGGATCGTTTCGTAAGTTTCCTGGATTAATAGAAGCGCGGCGCATCGCCTCTCGTACGACTTTTTCTTTTAAAGCGATCGGATTCGTCGCGAAGCTGCTGCTCACGTTAGCGGTGAAGCCGAGCGCTCGTAGCACGCACAGCGCGGTGGTTGTGCCTCCAGGAATTGTCTCTCCTATTACTGCTAAGTCGCAGTCACAGCACGCAGCGAGCTTTTTGGCAGCCTTTTGGATTGAGTAAGCGTCGGGCACTGCTGGCGCAAATCGGATGTCGCTGCCGTGTTTCGTTCGCAAGTCGTAATAGGGGACTCCGGGCACAATCTTCAAGCCTGAGTTTATTAGAAGATGTGCACTTTGTGACAGATTAAGGCCGGCACGTGTGAGAACGGCAGGAGTGACGGCTCCAGACGGTGCATTAGGCATTACTCCAATCGTTTTCAGTTTTCCGTTGGAGACAATTTCAGCGTCAGCAGCCGGCGTGTATTGGATGTAATCTTCAGTGCTTCCAGCACCTGATATGCCGGGAATAGCTGCCGTATCCGAATTGGAGAGAATCAAAATGAAAAGCGGGCGCTCAACGCCGCTATACCTTTTCCTAATGTCTAAAGGTCGCCCTGAGCCATTGTGGCAGTTAGTTACCCACATAACTCCGAATCTTGTGCGCTCTTTTTGTTACACCAGCGCGGCCGTTTTTCTATTGAAGCCGCGGGAGAGTGAGTGCTCCGTACGGCATGACTATAATTCGGGCATCTGGCCCATACTTTCGCGCTGTTTCTTGTAGAGCATCGTCCAAATCTCGTGCGCAGAGTAAAAATGCGCGCTCCACAATCTCTTCTTGAAGCTCAGACACGAGATAAACATCGGCTTTTTGGGTGAGCTTAGCCAGAATTCCGGCCTTGTGTCCGCCGATTTCGAATGCGTAGTCGAGCCTGTCAACGAGCTCCTGTTTGCTATGAGCTTCGTTAATCCATCGTTCAAACACTTTTTCACCCAATCCTTCTGGACACTCGGCCGCCAGCACGATCGTGCCACCCTCCTTCATCGCGTATTTCGCATTGTCAAGCGCTTTCTGTGCTTGAAAGAGGTTTATATCCTTGGGTGTACCTCCTGCTGAAACGAGCACGACATCAGCAAGTTCGGTAATCGGAATTATGTACATCGAATCGACGACTTTGACGCCTTCCCGGTGCGCTGCAATGGGATCACCTGCCACGGCTTTTACGATCTGCTTTTTTGAGTTAAGCACGACGTTTACGAGAAAGTCGCATCCGATCAACCGGCCCGCCTCCTCTAGGTCTTTTCTGACAGGGCTGTCTAGCCTTCCGGCGGCCGCGTTTGGCTGTAGCATAAGTTTGTGATTTGCTTCGATAGTCTCTCGCGCGCAGATGCCTGGGAGCAGTGACTTGTATCCGCCGCTGTATCCTGCAAAGTAGTGGAGTTCAACCGCCCCTATGCAAATTCTCACATCGGAGTCGAGCGCCACCGTGTTGACACGAACCCGCGTGCCTCGCGACGTTGTTCCTACAAAAGCGCACTCATTCGCGTCGTGGTTGACGCAGTGGTAATCGTCAAAGACGTTATCGCCCACGAGCGTTCTCATCTCTCGTTCGGATAACGTCCTGTGAATTCCGAGAGCAAACAAGATCGTCACCGAGTCTTCAGGTATCCCGCCTTTGTGCAGGTGTCTTAAAACATGAGGGAGCAACTTCTTGGTCGGCGTCGGCCTCGTTACGTCACTCACGATGATGACGGCGGTCAAGTCTTTTTTGGACGCCTTGCGCGTTGACACGATTTCGTGGAGCATGGGTGTCCCGATAGGATGTTGCATCGCGCGGATAATCTCACTTTCTTCATCTCCAGTCTCGATTTCGTTTGGTTGTATTACTTGAATGAGGTCTCTTTTGTTTAGCGTGACAGTGGTTTTTCGGTCTCCGTATTTGAGAGTCACTCGAGATTTGCCCATACAGTGACTAATAAGTATTTTTTAGTATATCAATGTGCGACGCCCCGGAGATGCTGTGCAAAACAAGCAGAAGTAGATTCATATAGAACTATTGTAATAAAAAAGAACGCAGTTGCGTTATATCGCGTTGCGACGAAGTGGAGGATTCTAAAATTGTACAGATCGTACGCTGAGATGCCGAAAATCGAGCTTCCTGGCGATTTGGAGGTCAAGATCAGCGACAGCACCCTGAGAGACGGGTCCCAAATGCCGGGCATCGTATTAAAGAAAGCACAGAAGCTTAAGATATTCGAGTTCTTGCACGAAATGGGCATAGAAAAGCTCGAGTGTTTTGTTTTCAATGAGAGAGACCGCAGCTTGGTCCGCGATATGCTCGATTGCAATTATGATCATCCTGAAATCACGGGGTGGGCGCGCGCCAACATCGGCGATATCGATATGAACCTTAGTATGGACGGCATAAACGAGGTAGGCATTCTGATGTCCATATCGGACACGCACATTTTCGATAAACTTGGCTTGAAAGATCGAGAACAGGCGCGCGACAAGTACGCTGAAGCTCTCCAATATGCCGTCGATCACGGGTTGAAGGTACGATGTCATCTCGAGGATATTACGCGCGCTGATATCCCAAACTTCGTGATCCCTTTCGTCAAGGAATTGTTGGATATTGCCCCTGACGCGATTTTTCGAATCTGCGATACTTTGAACTACGGCGTTCCGTTCGAAGAGACTCCGCTGCCGTTCAGCATACCTAAGATCGTGCGCGCCTTCAAAGAGATCGGCGCGGAGAATCTCGAAATGCACGTTCACGATGACTTTGGACTCGGCGTTGCCAACACATTGGCGGGGTACTGGTACGGGGCGAACTGGTCTAGTTTGACGTTCATGGGCATAGGTGAGCGGGCAGGGAATACCGAGCTTGAAAAGATTCTCACCTTTCTTTTTTGTCGCGTGAAGGGATTCGAAAAGTACAATCCTGCACCAGTTACGGAGCTCACCCGCTATTTGGAACACGAGCTCGCTTTTAGACTCCCGCGAAACAAGGCCATTGTCGGCGAAAACATTTTCGCCCACGAAAGCGGCATACATACTGACGGCGTGTTGAAGAACCCTTTTACGTACGAGCCTTTTCCGCCAGAGGTTGTGGGCGGACAGCGCGTGCTTCTCATCGGAGACTCTTCTGGGAGGGAAGTAGTGCGCTACAAGATGCAGGAAGTCCTGAACGAGCTTCTGGGCGTCGAGGTGAACTTGAGGAAAAACGACCGCAGGATTAAGATGATCTGCAACGACATTCACAAACTTTACGATGAGGAGGCGCGCACCTCAAGCGTTTCAGATGATGAACTCAAGGAGTACGCGATTAAATACTTCCTAACGAGCGAGGAAGCGTACCCGCCCTGGATTGCCCACACTCGTTACGAATAAAAGCCAGGGGAGGAAGCAATACGAAGGAGTGCCGCTACCGCAGGCGTGAGCGTGTCCTGCTCGGATCGGAACGCCTAGATTTTTACTCTTGTGTCCTCGCCGGCGAAGGCATTATGGTTCATGAAGTACAGTGCGATGAGTGCGCCATCGAAACGCTGCGTGAAAGCTTCGATTGTCAGCACATGGCTCCGAAAAAGCGCTTCGTGAGCGGAGGACGTTCTCAAGAGTGCGTGAGCTGCAGCAAGAAAGGTCTCTTGTTAGACCAAAGCCGCAGCGCGTGCGCAGCCTGTTCAGAAAAGGAATAAGGCTTTGGTCGGTCGCGTCAAGGCGCTCGGTCAAAGCCCCCCTCAACTTTTTCGATGAGGCAATCGGTCACTTGGCTCGTTTTGAGAGCGCCTCCGAGGTCGTACGTCGTTTTGCCTTCAGCAACAGTCTCTTGGAGGGCGTTGAATATCATCGCGGATTCGCGTTTCAAGCCCAAGTAATCGAGCATCCACGCTCCAGCAAGTACGGTGGCGGTGGGATTCACCTTGTCAAGGTTTTGATACTTGGGGGCTGAACCGTGGGCGGGTTCAAACATGGCATAAGTGTCGCCGAAATTCGCCGAGTAGATCATTCCAATGCTCCCGACCAGCGCCGCACACTCTTCGCTTAGTATGTCCATGAAGAGGTTAGTAGACAGTAATATCGATTTGTTAAATATCTGCGGATTTTTCACGAGTTGTTGTGCGACGTTGTCCACGTGGTACTCCCAGAGTCCAATGTTCGAGAACTCACTTTTTATCTCGCGGACGGCTTGGAGAAAAGCGCCGTCCGTCTGCTTTAGTATGTTACTCTTATGGATAGCGACAACAGTTGTCCAGCTTCGTTTGTATGCCTCGCTAAAAGCGAAGTGAGCTATTCTTCGACTCGCCGATTTCGTGATTTTCCGTAGGGCGACGTACATGTCTCCCGAGAGCTGCACTTCACTGCCCGCGTACATGCCTTCAGTCGCTTCACGTACGCACACAAAGTCGACATCTCCAAGAGGACGAGGGGTATTGGGAAACGTTCGTATCGGACGGACGTTTGCAAATAGGTCCTTTTCCTGTCTAATGGTAACGGCGACACTGCGCGGGGAACCAGGCCCTCCAGGTGTTGTGGTCGGCCCTTTGAAACAGGCTTGAGTTGAGTTGATTACGTCCCAGGTCTCATCGGGAATTAATGAGGTTCCTGCGTGAGACTCGTACCAATCGCTTCCCGCGTGACAAGGGATCATATTTACGGGCGCTCCGGTAGCAGTGACGATTCGCATCATTGCTTTTACCAGTTCAGGTCCAACTCCATCTCCCAATATAACGGCTACTTCTTGCATTGCCTCACCAGAATGATTCAGTTGTCAAAAACGCTGAGTTGGCTAATCCGTGAATCCGCCACGGGCGTCCAAGTATTGCATTAGTCCGCCTTTCGCTAACAATTCTTGCATGAACTGTGGAATGGGCTTGAAGTGATACTCGGCATTTTGATTCTCGCTTCGAATCACCCCTTTACCGAAATCTACGTTAAGCATCTCGCCTCGCGTCACGTTGTTTGACATGCTTTCGCACTCCACCAATGGAAGGCCGATATTGAAGCCATTTCGGTAGAATATACGTGCGAAAGAGTCGGCGATGACGCAGGAGATGCCACAAGCTTTGAGAACCTGTGGCGCTTGCTCTCGTGACGAGCCGCACCCGAAGTTCGCCCCAGCAACCAGAATCGGATCTTTCAAGCGCTTGCAATCATCATAAAAGTGCGTATCGAGTGATTCAAACGTGTGCCGAGCGAGCTTATTCAAGTCGAGCTCATCATATTTGTATTTGCCAGCAATAATCTCATCTGTGTTGGTATCACTAGGAAATACTCGGACAACTTTCCCCTCAATTTTCATGTTTCCCTCTATCGAGAACAGCCTTCAACGCTCCAAACCTCGCGGATCTGTGATCTTCCCTTCGATCGCACTTGCTGCCGCTGTTGACGGACTTGATAGGTAAATGAACGAAGTGTCGTTACCCATCCTGCCTTTGAAGTTTCTGTTTTGTGTGGAAAGGGCAACTTCTCCATCTCCCAAGGCGACCGTCCTTCCTATGCAAAAGCCGCATCCAGGGGGGCCTATCGAGGCGCCTGCTTTCAGAAGCGTTTCTAGGACCCCCTCTTTAAGGGCTTCTAGAAGGACATCGCGGCTTGCTGGGTAGACCACTAGTCGCGCTTTGCTCCGATGTCCGTGCAGAATGCGTGCTGCGGCGCGGAGATCTTCAATCCGTCCGTTTGTGCACGAGCCGATGCATACTTGGTCTAGCTCCTGACCTTCAAGCTCTGTAACCGGAACGACCTTGTCGACTTTGTGGGGTTTAGCGATCATCGGAACGACAGTCTCGGCGCGAATACGGATCTCATCAACATAAATAGCATCTTTATCGGCGTATAAAGGCGTGAACTCGTCGCCGCGCCCGTAGTGCGCTAGATACGCTTCAACCTTTTCATCTGCTGCGCACATTCCTACCTTTGCGCCGGCTTCAATCGCCATGTTTGACAACGTAGCGCGGGACTCAACGCTCATCGTTTCAACAGTGTCGCCGTAGAATTCAAGAGCCTTGTAAGTGGCCCCGTCGGCCGTTATTCGTGAAAGCAGTTCTAAGAATACGTCTTTCGAGTGAACGCTTTTCGGCAGTTTTCCCGAAACCTCCACGTGTACTGTTTCTGGCACTTTCAACCACGTTTTTCCGTAGGCCATGATCGAAGCCACGTCAGTCGAACCCATTCCAGTGGCGAAAGCGCCGAGTGCACCGTGGGTGCACGTGTGACTGTCCCCGCCTACGATTATCTTATAGGGCGACGCGTACCGTTCGAGGACAATTTGATGGCAAATCCCATCACCATTTTCATAAAAATCCATACCGTACGTGTGGGCAAACTGTCGCATGAGCGTTTGGACGTTGGACACTTTCTCTGATGGAGATGGTGATGCGTGATCGCAAAAAGCCACGGCGCTTTTTGGAAATTTCACTGGGTGTCTGCCCAGTTCCTGGATCGCAAGCGGCAGTGTGCCATCGTGGGCGAAAACTAAATCAACTGGGACGGTGACGATATCGCCACTCGCGGCGTCAACTCCACTGCGCTTTGATAGAATCTTCTCTGATATCGTTTTCAAGTGAATGACCTCCTGCGATTAGCGCCATCTTCAAAAAGTGTTCGTCCAAGTCGCACAGAATCCTTAAGTAACGTCGTACTCTATATAGTGGTTACGCTGAGTTAGCTATTATCTTTTCCGGTGTCCATCGTTTGTCTTCTCTGGCTTGTGCTGCCTGATTACTTCGTCTGAATCTTAGAACGAGCACAAGGATAGCGGCTGCCAAGATGGGCAACACCGCCGCAGTGATGCAGTATTACGTTGACGTTATTGTCTTCCAATTGGCCCGCAAATAGAATCCAGCGAAAGCCAGTACAGCGTTCTACGGAAGTTGGCCTAGGGAAATATATGCGGCGAACTTCTTAAGGTCCATTCGATAGATTCCCGCTGGTATAGACTTGTACGCCCGCACCCTAGGACCATCTAGCTGACAAAAACGGAGAGCCCCCCCATATTTGTCAAACCACTCATTTGCGGCAAGCAGCTCTTAATGTGTTATTCTGTTGTACTCGCCGTAGCGTTCGAAGAGATAATTGCCGCCAAAAAACGCGATGAAATACGTAACCAGCGAACCGGTAAGGCAGGAGGAAGGCCCCGCGAAGATCATTCTATCGCGTGCACACATCATGGATTTCAATCACGCTTAGTTTCTGTTTAAGCAATCTTTATGCTTGAACATCTTGCTGTACAACAAGATAGAAAGAACAACCGATTCTAAACGAAAATAGTGGTTCAATTTTGCTTCAGACAGTTTAGTGAAACTGATGCTTTGTCACCAGCGCAATGTCGAAGCAGTAAAAGAGTTTTTCGATTTTATCGTAGACTTCCGCTTTTTCCTCGTTATTCTTCTTAGCGACCTATGTGTACATTGAGGAAGAAAAAAAAGAGCGTAATCCATGAGGGACTCGCTAAACTCTGGATCATAATCACTCACTTGTCATAGATAGTGTGACCGTCTCAAGGCGTAGAGTGCAATAGGTATGCCGAGAGCCGCACCAAGACTCTGCGATATAGTCGTCGCATATGCGGCACCTAAAGCGCCCATAGCTGGTATCAAAATCAAGTTCAGCCCAACGTTCACCCCCGTCAAATAAGTTGCATTCAGCACGTGCACCTTCTGATTGTTCGTTGCGTCCAGCAAGAGGCCGGTTGGGATGGTTACCAAGTTCACGGCAAATCCAATGACAAGGATATTGATGAACACGATAGACTCAGCGAATTTTGGGCCGAAGGCGAAAATCATGAGTTGCCCTCCGAACGCGTACGTTACTCCGAGCATGACAAGTCCTGCTACAGCGAAGTAGCCGAGGTACTTCGACAGTTCCTTTTTGGAGACCTTCCTCTCGTGCACGGTTCTCGAAACAATAGGAAAGAATGCGCCGGTGAGCGCGAGCACAGCCATGTCCCCTATATTTACGTAGCTGACCGCTGGTGTGTACAGTCCGACCTGCGTCATGTTGGCCAACAATGAGAGCATAATGGTGTCTATTCCTTGCCAGATTGTCCCAAGTACCCCCGCAATGCCAAACCACACCGCCGGCATTAGTATGGCATAATCTAATACGGGTTTAAAGTTCAGCTTGTAGTAGTGAATTCGTCGGCTGATTACGAAATTAAGTATAAGGCTGACAAAAGCGGCTATAATAATCGCAAGTATGACGCCGGGTACGCCAAGTCCTGCGATCAGAAAGACGAACGCAAGCGAGGAAAAAGTAATTCGTTCAGCGATCTGAATGATCGAGATATACTTCATGTCTTGGTAAATGCTGAAAACAGCGCTGAACATACTCCCGATGCCGCCCATCAAGAGCGTAATAGACATTAACACGATCAGCGCCTTCACCTCGAATGTGTAAGGCGTGAAAATATCGAATACGATTACAGCCAGCATCGATGCGAGGGACATGAAAAACTTGATCCCCATCGAGCTAAAAATGAGATGGTGTGTGTTTTCAGGGTTTTTTGCTCCTTCGCGGATTATGACTGTGTTGATCCCGAAATCCGTGAAGATGCCAAATAATGTGACGAACGAGATCACAGTGATGTAAGAGCCAAAGTCTGGGACAGACAGCACTCGCGCGATGTAAACGGTGATGACAAACGAGATTACTGCAGAGATCGCATTTCCACCAAACAAAAGCACGCTGTTTTTTATGCCGCGTACCACTGACCCGCGGCTCAACTTTGCTGCTTTTTCGTCATTAGTTGGTGCCATCTCTTATGTGCTCGTGTCTTCTAGTCTACCAAAACAGCGGCCCACAAAACTCGAAGGGGGCAGGGCGCAAATCATTTGGCGTCGACGAGGCTCCCATAGATTCTTTCAAGCCTATCGACCACAGCGCTCCACGTGAATTGTTCAATTACCTTCGCCCTGCCTTGAATGCTCTTCTTTCGTTCCTGCTTCTCATTGTCAAGAATATCAATGATATTTTCGGCAAGAGCTCGTGTATCCCCATACTTAAATATTCTGCCGACATCACCGACGACGTTGGGAATCCCTCCAACGTCTGAAGCAACAATTGGAGTACCACACGCCATTGCCTCAAGCAAAACGATGCCAAAAGCTTCCCACTCGCTCGGCAGAACGAAAACGTTGGCAGCAGCATAGCCTGACTTAAAAAGCTCGTAACTGTCTATATGGCCAGTGAACTCGAAGTAATCATCTAAATTGTTTGCCCATATCTTCTTTTTGAGCCTCTTAAGCACGCCCCAATCTTCCCCTACTATCACGAATTTTGTTTTAGGGTACTTCGCAACGACGTCATATGACGCGTCGATCAAGTGTTCCAGTCCCTTATTATCTGCTAGTCTTCCAGTATACAGGACCATCTTCTCATCGTCTTCCATCTTATAGCGCCTCCGGAAAAGTCGACCGTCGGGAATGGGGGTCCAGTCTTCTATATCTAGTCCATTTGGAACGGTTACGCACTTCGTTAAGGGCGCGAATTTTCCGATGAAAGGCTTTTCACTGTCTGTTACAACCAGTATCTTATCGACCATTCTGTAAACGCGACGCGAAAAAAGGATGTCGTCTAGTCCCATGAAGAATCGTGCCGCGAGTGGTTCCATGTTAGACGGCGGATGAAAGTGAGGGGTGACCACTAGTGGCATCTGGTATCGTCCTTTTCGACGGCCCCGTTTCAATTTCGCCGCAGCGCATGCAAAAATCTGGTAATAGCGGTGCGAATGGGCGTGCACGACATCATCTTCAGCATCGAAAATTGTCTTGATCAAGCCAGGAATAGTTGGGTATGCTGCGTAAGGGAACGGGTATCGTTTAACGGGCAGTCGCACTACCCGCACGCCGTTGACGTAACTTTCTGCGGCGTAATCTTCAAAGCATTGCCAAGGCACCTGTGTTTTCAGGTTTGTTGTATAAACGGTTACGTCGTGACCTCGTTGCACCAACCGCTCTGAAATCTTTTGTATATGCGTTTCCACGCCGCCAGGAGCGAGATACCTAATGCAAACTTGCGCTATTTTCAATGTCATCTACCATTTTTTTAGCGACTAAAGCGGAGAAAGCGGATTTTTTTGAACCAAACAGTACAAACCTTACGAAGCTGTATTTATTTGTAATATGACGAACAGATGGTTGCTCAAAGTGCTTAGCGTGCACCGTCCATACGAGCTCAGCAAAGGCGGTCGACGCACGCCTGAAATGAGAGCCAACCGCTCGAATGAAAGATCGACCGAAATCGAAGGTGCACGCATTTCAACCTTCGATCAGAAGCGATTATGAGTCGGAGCTTGTAACGGCATACAGGATTATGAAAGTTACTGTCATAGCACCTTTTCCCCGACAAAAAGATGGGATACCACGGGTCGCCGAGGAGCTACTCAAAAGAATATCCGAGGCAACTGAAGTGGACGTGGTTTCAGTCCTTGCTCGTCAAGGCATGGACTTTCTCACTCCTTCTCTCCTCGTTAATCAAAAAGTCTCACTTTTTACGATAGCGCGTTTTCTCACACCTCAGACTATGGTGAAACTCATACGCTTGTATAAGGAAAGTGATGTGGTACTGTTCTTGGCTCCACCGTGGGACGTGCTGGACCCCTTAGAGGCCTTGTATTTTTTTCTTCTGCTCATCAAGTACGGCTTTCTGCCTAGGTCAAGATGGGTTCAAGTAGTGCACGATTTCATCCCTTATATTTTTTCTGAGGACGGAATCCAAGGCAGGCGGACGATAAAGCTCTTCAATACGTTTCAAAAGCACTTCAGCGACGTACCTGAAAAATACATCGCGGTCTCAGAATCAACGAAGAAGGACGCGATGCGTTTTTGGGGTCTGCAAGCCGACAGAGTTGTGGTGATTCACCACGGTCCGTTCATCGCTCCAAAAGCTCCTCGCAAAGATTTTGGAAGCAATAAGATCTTGATCGTGTCTGATATCTCCCCACGAAAAAATCATCTACGGCTGATAAAGGCGTTTGAGCTCGTACAAAAACGATCTCAAAATCCATTGGAATTGGTTATCGCAGGATATATGAGAACCGCCATTCCCGAATTGGAGACCATCCTTCAAGATGTCAAAGTGCGAAATAAAAACAGCAAAATCACATTTGCGGGCTACTTACCAGACGCTGAAATACTGGCCCTCTATGAGCAGGCTGACGTCTTCGTGTACCCTTCGCTTTACGAAGGATTTGGACTTCCTGTACTCGAAGCGATGGCGTGCGGGTGCCCGGTTATTGCATCGAACGTTTCGTCGCTGCCAGAAGTGGTCGGAGAAGCGGCTCTCCTCGTTGATCCTTATGACGTCGAAGCGCTAGCGCACGCAATGCTCACAGTACTCGAGGACGACGACTTAAAAAGGGAGATGAGTAGAAAAGGCGTAGTGCAAGCGCGGAAGTTTTCCTGGGAAAAGGCCGGTGAGGAATTATTGGTGGTCTGCCGTGAAGTAGCAGAAAAAGCAGGTCAAACTACATCTTAAAAGCGAAGTAGCGCGTCGTTGAGGCGTACGTGCGGTAAGCGGGAAGGCGCGGAGCTTCGGCAGGCGCAGAAAAGCTTTTTTTGCGTCACAGGTCGACGCCACAAGCCTCGAAAGCGCTCTTAAGTATAGACACGATGCGCTGCCCTGAGTCGCCGTTACCGAATGGGTTATCCCAGTTGCGTGGCTTGTTTAGCATAGCTCGTGCACCTGTTACGATCTGATCAGCGTTGGTACCAACCACTAAGTTGCTATGGACTGCCACCGTCTCAGGCCTTTCGGTGTTATCTCTAACCGTTATGCACGGGACTTTTAGAATGCACGCCTCTTCTTGCACACCTCCAGAGTCGGTGATAACAAGCTTCGCATTTGCTTCCAACAGCAAGAACTCGAGAAAACCGATAGGAGAAGTCGATATGACGCCGTCTAAGGCTAGATCGAACTCTGCGACGCGCTTTTGAGTTCGTGGATGCATCGGGAATATTATCGGCGCGTCGAACTCATCGTGCAGCGCTTTCAATCCTTTCAAAATTCCGCTAAGGCGTGCTTTGTTGTCGACGTTCTCTCGTCTATGCGCGGTTGTCAGAAAGTAGTCTCTTCCGTCAATATTCAGCTCTTCGAGAATACGGGCTCTTTTTTGTGCAAGTTTGAGATTCTGGTGGACTGCGTCCACGATCGTGTTACCCGTTACCGATATCCGGTTTGAAGGAATTCCCTCGGCTAAGAGATTCGCTTCTGCTTTCGGAGTTGGGGCAAACAGGAAATCGGAGATATGATCAGTAAGCACGCGGTTTATTTCTTCTGGCATGAATCTGTCGTAGCTTCGCAAGCCTGCTTCTACGTGCCCCACTTCCACGTGCAGCTTCGTCGCTGCATACGCGCTTGCAAAAACGGAATTCGTGTCTCCTTCCACTAAAACCACGTCTGGCTGCTCTTTACTCAAAGCCCTCTCGACGCCGACCAGGATCCTGCCGGTTTGTTCTGCGTCAGTGCCGGATCCCACGCTAAGCGCGTAGTCTGCGTCACGAAGCTCTAGCTCTTCAAAAAAGACCTTATCCATCTCGTACGAATAGTGCTGCCCGGTGTGTATAATCAATTCATCTATTGACTGTTTTTCACATTCGCGGATCACCGGGGCCATCTTGATTATTTCAGGCCGAGTTCCGACGACAAATGCTAACATGGACACTTATAATGCACCTACTTCGTCTGACAGCTGCGCGAGTTCGCATTATTGTCTATTTATAGTACGAATTAGTAGTCCAGCTATGGAATGAGCTTCTACATAATGTTTGTTAGGAATTGGATATGGTACTACGACCTAAGCCGTTGCAGTCCGGCGGTTTAGTGCGAATCTCGCTGTCAACCTCGAGGGAATACTGGGACTGAAGACCCGAAAAATATCGCAACAACGCAAGTTGGAATAACGACGTTGTTGGCTAGCCTGATCAAGGCACCATTCTTAAAAAACATCGTCAGGAGTAAAAAATAGGTTAAAAAGCGAGTTCTAGCTCTTCTTTGCACCTGGATAACCCGCTAATCCGTTTTGCTGTCTGCAGGGCCGCCTGTTGAGGCTGTGCAGGGCGTGCACTTGTGCGGGGCACCTTTGGATTGTTTCTCCTTAAATGTAGACCACTTGAACCTTTGGGTGTTCTTTGCGAAGCTCCTCGCATAGCGCGTTGAACTTACCCTCGGTACCGGGGAACGGGTCTACTAAGATGATATCTACTTCGCAATCTTGAATACTGAACTCCTGAAAATCACCGTGATAAAGCTCTATCACGCCGTTATCGGTAGTAGCTGTGCAGAATAGTTCAGGGGTTTTATCTGACTCTCTTTTGGTCGTTGACGCGCGCTTTATCATCCGTATGCCGAGTATTCTTCTGTTCACCCGCAAGTTGAGATACGCATTCTCCACCGCAGGCAGCCAAGCGTCGTTTAGAATTACTCTTTGAGCGCCCATGAGCACACTCATAAGACCGAGGGAACCTGGCCCGGCGAGTGCGTCAAGCACGACGCGGCCCGATACTGGAAGCGCTCCGAGTTTTGCCATCTTGATCGCATTGTCGTATTCTATATGAATCTTTGATTGGCTCTTGTATATTAGGATCCGCCCATAAGCTGAAGCGACTAGGTCGGCTCGGATGTCGCAACCCGCCAAGACGCGACACGTGTGCGGCTGGGCTTGGCTGTGAGCTAGACCGATTACTCGCTTTGTATCTCCAAAGATCACTCCTGCGACTTCAGGTACCTCTCGGAGAATTCTGTCGCTCGCATCTGCAATAAGTCGTTGATTGGTCATGAGAAGCAGGTTGTGGTATCCAACATGTGGCGGAGCGTATGTAGGGACGCCTGGTGACAACAGCGGGGTACCTACTTCTCGAAGCGACAGCTTTGGTCGATCTTTGCGCCGAACCGACGTGGCGAGTATGTGTGCCATCACGGCATCAAGGGGTCTTCTTCCACAGTTAGTGCACGTCAAATCGTTAAAATTGATGTCGGACAAATTGATTTCATCTGTTTTCTTAAGAACCAAATCGTGACATGCCTGACACTTTGCGTACATTGTAGGGGCAATTTCAAGGACGTGCTCGGCAGAAGTCACGCAGGAAAGGCTGCCGCAACTCGGGCAACGAAATCTCATCGCATTTGTTTTATTCTCTGCGTTATATAATGCTGTAGCTTGGACAGCTCAAGCGCCGAATCAAATTTGTTAAAGCGCGAACCGAAAACAGGATCTTTGCGAATCTATAAATCGCGGGAAGCCGGGGCGGCCAAGGGCCCAACATAGGGCGAGCTGAATGAACAGAACTCGCAGATAAAGCGCAAGAGGAAAATCGCCTATTGAAAAAAAGTGGACCGGTCGGGAATTGAACCCGAGGCCTCTACCATGCCAAGGTAGCGATCTACCCCTGATCTACCGGCCCTTCTCTGTGCTCAGTTTGCCTTTAGTAGACTGCCCGAACACTTCAACAGCGTTTTTGGCTCAATGCATATAAGCATTACTTTGCGAGAAAGAAAGATTCGCGCGTCGCCGTCTGCTTAAGGAGCACACAAGAATTGTTATATAATGCATTGACCTATAGGCATTGCGCTGCCAACGAATGGGCCCGTAGCTTAGCCAGGTTTGATTCCATCCTGTTTTATTTCAGGACGGAGAATATGCACACGGCTGATAACCGTGAGGTCAGGCGTTCAAATCGCCTCGGGCCCATCATTTTTGACTGCGCGAGACTGCAGTTTATACGCCAAACCTTCACATATGGCGACGACGCGTTGATCGTCGGTTTTTACTACGATCTTATAAAGCGCGGTGCTTTTTCCCGAGCTCTCTTCCACAGCCTCTGCTACCAGCTGTGTGTTAACTTGGACTGGCCGTCGGTACGCGATGTGGAACGACAATGCGACTGCCGTCTGATCATATGAGTTACAAGCAGCTGCAAATGCTGCATCAGCGAGCGAAAAAATCAAGCCTCCGTGCGCAAAGCCATTAAAATTGAGCATTTGTTCAGCAACTGTCAGGTTCGCTTGAGCGTAGCCTCGTTCGATTTTTGTAATCTGAATTCCTAAAAAGCTCGAATAGCGGTCGCTTTTCAGCTTTCCGAAGACGCTGCCGAGCTCATTATTTTGAGTCTTTCTTCCAGGACTCATTACAATCAACTACCATACGCATTCTTGTCGCTCTGACGTTCAGCTGCACCGGCCCTGTCTATCCGCGTACACCAATTTACGGGGCTGGTCTATGGGCCGAAACCGCTAAGCCTTAGTGTACGTGTATTTTTGGTTTAAAGGGTTCCGTATCTACTGTACGAGCTTACTCTGGCCTAGGCGCGGTTTTCGCAAATATTTCATCTATCTTAGCTGCCACTATGAAATCGTTTTCAGACAACCCCCCTATGTTGTGGGTCGTAAGATTGATTCGCACGTAGCTGTAGGACACGAAAATGTCTGGATGGTGCCCTTCAGCTTCTGCCAGTTGTGCCACTTCATTGATGAAGCGCATCGACTCGATGAAGTTTTTGAACTTGAAACTTCGCACGATCTTTGTTGTGTCTTCCAGCTTCCACTTGGGCACCATGGGTAAGAGTCCATTGATGGTCTCCAGGTCAAACGGTTGCGTGCCGACTTCGCACGGTACGCAGTGTTTCTCCGTTAGACGCGAAGCGTCGGTAGTCCCTTCGTTGCTCATCTTAAACACCTTCTGAGTCTTGCGTCGTTGTATCGCTTAAGGTTATTGGAAACTGTTAGTACGACACTTGAGTGCAGGAGCATGTGACCTCGTTTGGGGACCAGAATTTTTTTGTAGTGAGTTTCTGCACGAAAGCGCTAAAAAAAGCTTTGTCGCGCGTGCATTATCGCGCCGGACCATTGGCGCGTTTGCCAGTTACTGCCTCCTCGCTCACACGCGGAAAAGCTTGACCGGGGTGCTCAATGCCCCGGATTTCTGATTGGTGTACAGCAAGCGGGTCTTTTCGAAGTAAACTCTTGCAGGCGAGGGCCGCTGGCAGAGTAAATCTATTAAGGCTCAACGAGCTCTTAAGAAATACGTTAAGTGCAAACTAGCTTGTGCCTATGAGAGTGTTTTATGCTGCTAAGCCTGCTGAATTTGAAGCAGCGCTAGTCGAAAAAGGAGTGAGCTTCGAGCACCCGGACGATGACCGCGTGCAGTTTCGCGTTGCGGATAATGACGTAGACGTGGTGGAGAAAATTGCGCGGCGACTGACGATTTACGTCTATTTGAAAGACGATTACGTTACAAATGCGGCGGCCCTTGGCGATCGTTATAACGATTCGGTCAATAGTTCAATTGAACGATCCTCTCGCGATCGTGCCGATCAGGGATAATCGCCGTGAGGCCATATGCGGGGGGTGCGATTCGAACGCACGAACTCCTACGAGAATAGGCCCTGAACCTATCGCCTTTGACCTGGCTTGGCAACCCCCGCGCTTAAGGCGTCCAACTGTGTGATTTACGCCGTGATATATACGTGTTGCTGCCATCGCCGAGAACCGAAAAAAGCTTTCAACTGGGTGTTTGAGGGCAGCTCAGATGCCGCCTCGCTGAGATATTGCCGCAAGCGTTTCTTTGGCTGCTGACAATAGCTAAATTGAATGATAATTGCTAGCCCACTTATCAGCGCGATCTTTCTCAAGAACGGCATCGAAGCCCACACTATATCTTTATACGTATTTAGATAAAGCAACGCATTTGTTTTGTCTGGCAGCGTTGATTAGCCGTTGTCAACGAAAGCAACTTGAGGTTTCGTAGTGTTCACCAAAATTGGTTCACGGCTTGCCCCTGCAGCCGACCTAGACACGGACGGGAGAAACCATTAACGTGAAAGGAATCCCTTTCGCTTCAAAAAAGCTTGCCCTGGAGACCGCTTTCGACTTACAGTCCCCTTGTGCGGTTTTAGCACGTCGCTCTGCGTGGGAGGTACCGCACAGCCCCGAAGACTTGAAAATCATATGCGCACTGAACGTGAGCGTCGACATATTGCTCGATTCCGCTCCCATTTCTCCGGAGCGACGCTGCAACGAGTTTCACATGGTTTGTAGGCTTGGTCGGCATCTCATAGAAGCGGTAGACCTCTGCGAGCAAGATCATCGTGTTTGGAAAAAGAATCAACAGGATCCAGACGGCAGCAATAGCTTTCTTGTGATGTAAAATCAGCTTCACGCTCGTCTTCAAACTGAGCACTGCTATCTTTATGTACGATATACCAATTATTAAGACTGTGCCCCCCGATAAGCACGGGGTACGCAAACAGCTATGGAAATTGTGGTTTTGAGAATGGGTCATCGCATCGATCGCGATCGACGCGTCACCACGCACGTGGGTCTGTGTGCCAGAGCATTAGGAGCCCAAGGAATGCTTCTCGCAGCTTCAGACCGCTCTGTCGTTTCAACAATACGCGATGTAGTGCAACGTTGGGGGGGGAACTTCTGGATTCGCGATAACGCCAACTGGAGGCGAGAGATCGTAAAATGGAAGCGAGAAATGGGCACGGTCGTGCACCTGACCATGTACGGAGAGAACCTTCCAAACGCGATCGGCCAACTCAAAAGCGAGAAGCTTATGGTCGTCGTAGGGGCTGAAAAGGTACCCCCAGACCTCTACCGACTCGCGGATTACAACGTAGCAGTCACGAATCAACCGCACTCGGAGATAGCAGCCTTAAGCGTCTTTCTCGATCACGTCCAGGGGGGGCAGGAGCTCAAGGCGGATTTCGAAGGGAAAATGAAGATCATCGGCAACACGGGTAACAAGGCAGGTGTTAAGCGTTCTGAGCAGATCAACTAGCACTGCCGGTCGAAGCGGTGGAGACCAGCGGATCCTTGTCATGGGATACAACACAAGGCATATAATATGCTCTGCAAAGCGAGCAGGATACTATGTCGAGTCCGTAAGCCATTACAAAGATCGTGACTTGATCAAATGCGGTGACGTAACGCGTTTCATAAGAGACGAGTTCCCTGGAATAATCTCCGACTCCGACTATGCTGGCGTAAAAGCGCTCGTGGGAGGCTTGGACTACGACCACGCAATACTAGCCGCAGGTTTTGAGACACTTGAAATCCCGCGCACGGCTGGAAATCCTCCATCGCTGTCGAGCTTCGTTAATGACAAAGGTCGTATGAGGGACAAGCTCCAATCCTTAGGCTATCCAGTCCCTAAGCATTATGGGTTAGAAGAAAATCTGCCATTTCCCGTCATTCTGAAACCGAAGCGAGGTGCGGGTGGATTTAAGAACGTTCTAGTCAAAGATGAAGAGCAACTCCGGAGGAGCATTGAGCAGTATCACGAGAATGGGTGGGCGGATGACTTCCTCGTTCAGGAATACGTTCGCGGGATAGATGCTAGCTCTTCGGTGTTGTCTACCGGCACAGAGGCGGTCACCGTCGCAATAAACGAACAGCTTATCGGACTGAGGAGTCTTGGTCCGATGCGGCGCTTCAGCTTCTGTGGTAGTTTGACTCCGCTTAAAACGAGTTATGCGAAGGAAATCGAAAGCATTTCGAACTCGCTAGCAGTCGATCTGGGCTTGGTTGGTACGAATGGGATTGATTTCATCATCGGTCCAAGGGGCCCGGTCGTAATTGAGATCAATCCTAGATTTCAAGGAACTCTCGACACGATCGAGGGGTCACTCGGCGTCAACCTGGTCGAGGCTCACATTAAAAGCTGCCAGGGCGAACTGATCTCCATTGCAAAGTATCGGAGATTCTCATGCCGCATGATCTGCTTCGCGGAGCAAGATTTGCAAGTCACGAAAGCATGCAACCGAGCGCATTACATGGATATCCCCCAAAAAGGAGCTTATATCGAGCGCGCGAAGCCGATCATCTCGGCTATCGGATATGGTAAGTCAAGAGATTCTGCGTTCAATAACGCCGCGTATTACATAGAAGCTGCAAAAAAGGCCTACCAGAGCTGAGTGGCACTATGGTGGTCCCCTCTGGCATGAATACACACCATAAGTAGGTATAAGACACCTTAACGCACAAAAATAATCTGATGGTTAACGATCTTGCCGTTCGAGGCTATTTGAAGAATCTTGTCGGAGATGACGGCTTGGAAATGATTGAGCGTGCGTCCATCAACGAGTTGACCGACGAAAAAATAGCTGAAGAGACGGGTTCAAACCTTAACATGGTAAGGCGGACCCTGTACATCCTTTATGAAAACCGATTAGCAAACTACCGACGTGAGCGGGACAAGGACAGTGGGTGGCTTACGTACTTGTGGAAAGTTGATTTGAGCGACATTTCGCGCAATATGGACGAAGAGGCACAGAAGCTTATTAGGAGACTTGATACGCGTTTAGACTTTGAAGGACAGAACGTTTGCTACACGTGCGAGAACGGCTGTGGTCGTTTTTTATTTGAGACAGCAAGCGACTATGATTTTGTCTGCCCTGTTTGCCATGCGGGGCTTGATCATCAAGATAACTCTGTTCTAGTCGATGCCGTAGGAAGAAAGCTGGAAGAGCTGAGACGTGCCTTCGAGTAGCCTCCCCTCGTACGACAGAGCGCTTCAACTTCTCAAGGAAACCGGCTGCAGCGATGGACTCATACGACACGTAGAGGCTGTCTCTAAGTACGCGGTCGAAGTTGCCGAATCTCTGGCGGATGCGGATGTGGCGCTTGTCCAGATTGGTGGGCTTTTGCATGACATCGGCAGATGCAAGACTCACGGCATTGAGCACGGCATTGTAGGTGGAAAGCTGTTGCGGAGCCTCGGAGTCGACGAACGCGTCGCGAGCATCGCTGAAAAACACGTCGGTGCTGGAATAACAGAGGAAGAAGCTGTACGCTTGCACCTCCCCCCTGGAAACTACATCCCCGAGACCCTCGAGGAAAAAATCGTTGCTGCCGCCGACAACCTCATAGAAGGAACACAGAGGATCACCATTGACGAGGCAGAAGCTGATTTCCACGCTAAGCTCAACGGAAACCCAGCTGCAATTCGCATAAGAAATCTTCACGACGAAGTTTTTGGCAGCGCCAAACGGTCTGTCCCCGCAACGCGTGCGAAGCAGCGATTATGAGAACGATTCATCTTATGCAGCTCGTCTGCGGCAACGCAGGCAAGGCAGCCCGATCGTTCGACGCGATGCTGCGCAACGACTTAAAAGAATTGCGCGTCATATACTCGCTCACGCTTACCTCGTGGATCTCGGTGACTATCACCGGGAGTCAAGAACAGGTTGCCGGAGACTTACTCGTAAAGCAATATGGCGAGTTGCGCGACCCCCAACCGGGCGATATCGCACGTGCTTGGCTAGCGGGGATCAACGATAATGGCATTGCCCTCGACACAGGCTGTAAACGTGTTTTGGTGCCCTTTGTCCGGCTTGAACCGTTCGGGCGTGGCACTGTTGAACAGATCGCCTCAAGATTTGGCCTGATTCATTGTTTGCCTCTGCAGGTTCGACTAGTAGGAGAATTTGATGCAGAGTTTACGAAAAACCAAATCGACGCATTGTGGCGGTGGAGAAAAGGGACCGACCGGATAAATGTCAACAATGCTACCCGCGCGCAGATCCACGCGGCTCTGAAACGGAGTGGCCACGCACGAGATGTCTACGCGATCGAAAGGCTCGGCATTTTGGAGCACTCTATCGTCTGTAAGAAAGGGACGGACGCACCAGGCCTTGTCCCGCAAATCGGCCCTTACTTGGAATCAGAGCTGGCATGCGTCAGAGGCGCCCGAAATGCTCGCTAGCCGCCGCTGTGACCCGCCCAGCCATTCGAAAGAGCGCCTATTTTAGAAGATCGAAACGCCTTTTACGCTTGCAAGTTGTAGGAGCTTGTCAACAAGCGAACCGGGAACGCGCGTGTCGCAGATAATCGTCAGCTTGGGCTCATCAATAAAGTAAGGATCATCAGTGACGGCCTGCCTGACGCGCACATCAAACGCTGCAACGGTTTCAGCAACTTCTTCGATGATGCCTATGTGAGTGGCATCTTGAGGTGTTATGACGATCACGCCAAGTCCCAGAAGGGGCGCAACGTCGCGGAGGAATATCAACGTTTTCAGGTTTGAAAAAAAGTGTCTCAGCATGTCGTCGCCTAGAATAGTGGCAGTTGCCTCATCGACCGCTCTCCGATCGACTTTGGCTGCGCGCGAGATCTCGGTGTCAGGGATCTTAATGGTGCCCGAGACAACCTCTCCCTCGCTATTCACTTGGAATCCGTGCTCAAGCAAAACCTCTGCAACCCGCTCTTGAGCGGGAAACTTGGCAAACCTTGCGAGCACTTCACTCCACATGAGATGCGACTTTGTAAAGCTTTTTAGCTTGTAATCTAATGGATGATACATACAAGAAGCTTGCGCACACCATGCGGCTGGATACGTATCTCGTTCGGGAAAAGCTTATTGCATCGCGCTCACGCGCACAAAGGGCGATCAAAAGTGGGTTTGTTACAGTTGACGGAAGGACTGTCGTCAAGGCTTCGTTTGACATTACGCGTCACCAAGTGGTTACCGTTGGCGCTGCTGCCGACAGACCGGCTGGGTATTGGAAACTAAGAGGAATCCAAGAGGCGTTTGAGCTGATAAAAACCGGTGACGCCGTACTCGACATTGGCGCGAGCGCGGGAGGCTTCTTGTGGTACGCGGCGGAACTAGCGCACGAAGTTTACGCAGTCGAGTTCAGTTCGTCATGCAAGCCATTTCTTGAGGCGGTTGCAGGAAGGTATCCTGGCCAGGTAACTCTCATTTACGCTGACGCATTTTCTTTTGATTTTGGCCGTCTTGGGGTGCGCTTTGACGTTCTGCTAAATGATATAACGGCGGAACCAGCTGATGCACTTAAGCTTCTCGCAAAGTTGTCAGCGGTTCTCAAAACTGGAGGGCTAGTCTTGCAGGTTTTTAAAGGGAAAGTAGCAGAACAAGCTATAGGGGATCTTATGAAGCGCATCGAGGATGAAGGCTTCAAAATCGTTAAGCTGTTTAGCTCGCAAAAAGACGAGCTTTACGTCATCGCTCAAAAGAAGAGGGGGGATCGAGACGCCGAGGAAGGGATTTGAACCCCTGCGAGGCAGAAGCCTCACCAGCTGTCCGATCACGAGACTTCCAGGCTGGCGCCGTAGTCCACTTGGCTACCTCGGCACGTCAGATGCGCCAGCCGGGATTCGAACCCGGGTTTGAGGCTTGGCAAGCCTCAGTGATAACCACTACACTACCAGCGCAAAAATCGAGCATGCGATCATGCGTTGGTATCTATATAAAAGTTATCAGCGCGACGGCAAGGCATTTCGCGCTGGTTTAGCGAAGGAGAGCTCGCGATTACTGCGAGGTCAGCTTAAGTAACTTACGCCTTCGAGCTTGAATTTCAGCTTGTAAACAAGGGCTTCAATTTCGAAGATGGACGTGAGCGTGTCATCATAGGCGATGACGACAGTCGCGTTGTTGACGTTGATCTCTACGTTAGCGACCCCATGTTTATTTGAAAATGCGTTGCTTAGCGCGTCGGCATTCGTCTGCTCGCTGAGTTCTGCGATTTTTAGTCGGATTATCTTCAGGTGTTCTATGCGAGTCAAAGAACCACATTATTCACAACTTATTCATCCTTTATAAAACGCGCACCGACGCTGCTTGCGCGCCTTCTCTCGTTTCGTTTTTGTTTGCTCCTGCTTTGTTCGGCGGGTCGTCGCGCTGCACGTTGTGATCGCAAACTATAAGCCGAAAATTCGTAGAGGAAGCCTATGAAATATGAAATCTTGTATAAACCCACCTACAGCCTCGCAGAAGTCAGACTCTCAGATGGCGAAAGTATTCAAGCCGATCGGCGATCTATGGCCTACATGAGTCCGAATTTTGGCGTGAGCACCGGAATCAAGGGAGGGGTCCTCCGGGGGCTTAAGAGAACGGTGCTCGGCGGTGCTGACATTTTCCTGAACACGTTCGTGGCGCAAGGTGACGCGGTCGTTGGCCTCGCTCCCCCTTACGTCGGCGATATTGCGTACAGAGAGATAAGGGATGAGACGCTTCTTATCCAAGGAGACAGTTTCTTAGCGGGCTCGCAAAGCTTAGATTTAGACACGAAGTGGGGCGGCGTCAAAGGGTTCTTGTCGGAGACGGGGCTTTTCTTTGTGAAAGTCTCTCAGTCTGGGTACGTGTTTATTTCAAGTTTTGGCGCCATTCAAGAACGAAGAATCAACGGACGTTTTCGCGTTGATACCGGGCACATTGTTGGATTCACTGAAGGCCTCGAATGGAAAATTGGGACTTTTGGAGGCGTCAAATCCACTGTTCTTGGCGGCGAGGTACTGGTTACCGAATTTAACGGAGAAGGGACGGTTTACATACAAAGCCGGAGCGAAAAGATGTTCGTTGATTGGTTAACGCCGCTGCTGCCGGAGCAAGAGAAAAAGTAAAAACTCGTACGTCTAGTGGGAATGCCCCAGCCCGGATTTGAACCGGGGACAACCAGATCTTCAGTCTGGCGCTCTCCCAGGCTGAGCTACTGGAGCGTCATTGGCGGGTGAATCCCGCCTCCCCGATTTGAACGGGGGACATGTCGGTCTACAGCCGACCACTCTGCCAGACTGAGTTAAGGCGGGTGACGACAGTATTGCGACCGTTATTACTTATTCTTTACTGTGCTCGGTGAGCGACTTTATATTGTCAGAGTGGTTCTGATTCTGGTTTTGGGGCGTTTGAGAGCATTATGGTGTACGGCTTAATTTAGTAGATTAATCCTGTTCTTTTTATAAAAAAGCGATAACAAAAGTTTAATATTACAGTAGGGTGATTGACGGTCAGACGAAAAACAGACATGTGTCTGACACTGGACAGCTTTTTGTAGCCTCTGAAGCAGACAAAAGTCAGCTCTTCGTCTGACGCTACAGAAATTCAGATGGTTGCTATGGAGCGAATCACCCTGAGATTGCCGAAACAACAGCTGGAACTCATAGATAAGCTGGTAGTGGCGGGCGAATTCCCCTCGAAGAGCGAAGCAATCCGTGCAGCTGTTCGAGATCTGGTTGATACCCATTATGAGAAGCTCCTCAGCAGAAAAGAACGAAGTGCGGTTTTGATCTAGTACAGGTGGCGGTATATATGCAAAGTATTGTCGAAGAGGCCTTGCGACGCTGCGAAATGGAGAAGCAGCGACCTCATATGCTTCAAGAAGAAGAAGAGGAATTTGGAGCCCCTCGGATACTCATTGTGGGCTGCGGTGGGGCTGGCAACAACACGGTCAACCGACTCTACAACATAGGAGTCGACGGCGCCGAGACCATCGCGCTCAACACTGACAAACAGCATTTGGACATGATCGACGCCGACGTCAAGGTGTTAGTCGGCAAATCGATTACCAAAGGGTTGGGTGCGGGCGGCGATCCTGAAGTTGGACGGTGTGCGACCGAGTTAGGTCGCAGGACGCTGGAAACGCTTCTTAAAGACACCGATCTTGTGTTTGTTACCGCGGGGATGGGAGGCGGAACCGGCACAGGCGCTGCTCCGATCGTCGCGCAGATCGCGAAAGCTCACGGCGCAATCGTCGTGGCAATGGTGTCGACTCCGTTCAATGTGGAACGCGCGCGGCTGATTAAGGCCGAAGAAGGACTTGAAGACTTGCGGAGAGATGCTGATACGGTCATTGTTCTTGATAATAATCGTCTGCTTGAATTCGTGCCGAACTTGCCGATTGACCATGCGTTCTCAGTGATGGATCAGATCATCGCAGAAACCGTTAAGGGCATCGCTGAAACGATCACACAACCTTCATTGATAAACCTTGACTACGCAGATGTCAGAACCATCATGAATAGCGGCGGCGTTGCCGCCATGCTAGTCGGTGAATCGCAAAGCCAAGACAAAGCACGCGACGTCGTGCGTGAGGCCTTCAATCATCCGCTCCTCGAAGTTGACTTCCGCGGGGCAAAAGGCGCATTGATCCATATCACAGGTGGACCGGACTTGACGCTGAAAGAGGCCGAAGAGATCGCTAAGGCTTTGACCTCCCAGTTGGATCCAAACGCTAACGTCATTTGGGGTGCACGGGTTCAGAGAGGGTACGAGGGCCGCGTGCGCGTGATGTCGATCGTGACTGGCGTGCAATCTGCTCAGGTGTTAGGGCCGACTTATGGCGAGCTATTCAAGTTTCAAAGCGCAAAACAAGGCGCCAGCGGGGCCAGAAAAGAATCGCGCGTGAAAGACTTCGCCCGCGAGTTCGAATCCGGAGAGATCGACAGCATCCTCTAAGGTGCTCTTTCACATTTAACACGTCGCTGGCTCGCGGCTCATTTGGCCGTTTTATAGTCCCTCGACTGCAGCTCTCTCAGGATTTCACAGCTCTGACAGAGCGCTTTGACCGCGGGTTCTCCGCACTGCACACAGTGACCGAGCTGAAACGGCTCACGCTGCGTTAATCCCAAGATCCTTTCAAGGCCCTTGACGAGCGCGTACTTGGTGCCTGGGTGCCTAGGCTCTAGCTGATTCAGCACGCTGCGCACCTCGGCTCGAAACACCCCAGCAGAGAAACGGCACTCGTCAAGGCTGATGGGGATTCCCCTGAGAACAGCGTATAGCGCGACTTCTTTTTCTGGCACATATTTGAGTGGTTTGACACGCCGGACTAGTCCTTCTTTGGCGGGGTGATCAAGCCGCAGCAGCCGATCGATGTCTCCGCGCAAATAATTCATCAGAACTGTTTGTGCTTCATCATCGAGATTGTGGCCTGTGACGAGTGTCGCGGCGCCGACCGTTTTTGCTATCCGATTCAGGAGTGAGCGTCGGAGGATCCCGCAAACCGTGCACGGTCGCTCGTGCACGCGATCGATTCTGATGTCAAAGTAGTCCTCAAACGAAGCCACCTGCCATCGAACGCCGAGCTCTGCGATGAGCATTGCTGCTGATTCAAGAGCCTTGTCGCGGTATCCTGAAATACCTTCGTCGATAGTGATGGCCACAATTTCAACGCCACGGCGTGAGAAAAGGTCATTTAATACGGCTAAGACCACGGCAGAGTCCTTCCCGCCGCTGAACGCAACAGCGAGCGTGCCTTCGATTCGTTTCTTTCTGACCTCTTTCTTGATCTTCTTTTCAACGTCGGCGAAGAAATGCGCCTTGCAAAGGTGTAGCCCTGAATATCTCTGAAATAAAACGGCAGGCGCGCTACATTTATCGCACTTCATCTCGTGTACATCTCCGGATGAACACTAATAAACTGTTCTGCCGCACAGGGAGAAACGAAGTCTGGCTATAAGGCGGTGAAGATGCTTCAAGATATTGCACGCGAATTTAGGGAGTTGGAGCGCTATGATTTCCGAGTGCTGCAAGCGGTCGAAACCGGCATGCGTTTTTTTGACTGGGTTCCAGTCGATGATCTGCCTAACTACGCTCGACTGCCGCGAGACGAGGTGGATTACAGAATCAAGCGGCTTTCCAAATATAAGCTCGTTGAGCGGAAAACGGCCCACTACGTCGGCTACAAGCTAACTTTCGGTGGGTATGACGCCCTTGCCATCAATACGCTTGTTCGGCGCGGGGCCATAGAGTCTCTCGGATCGAAAGTGGGTGTTGGGAAGGAGTCTGATATTTACGACGCCGAGCGTGAAGGCGGTCGGATCGTGATTGTGAAATTCCATCGTGAAGGCACGACCTTCCGGCACGTGAAACGATCTAGGGGATATTTCGGTGAGGCCGAACGATGCTCGTGGATGCTTGCTTCTAGGCTCGCAGCAGAAAGAGAATATGAGGCCATTGCCACTCTCTATGGGAACGTCGCCGTTCCAACGCCGATTGCGCGCAACCGACACGTTATCGTCATGGGACTTGTAAACGGTCGAGAGATGAGCAACACTGCGCTAGGAGACCCTGTCGTCATTCTTGAAAAGATCATTGCGCAGATTAAGTTGACGTATGAGCTCGGCATCATTCACGCCGACTTAAGCGAATACAACGTAATTGTGTGTGCCGACGGAAACATCGCCCTGATCGACTGGCCACAATGGGTACCAGCGTCGCACCCCAATGCTGATGAATTGCTCCATAGAGACGTGAGCACCGTCCTATCGTATTTTGCTAGAAAATATCAAATAGCAAGACGAACAGAAGATGTTTTGGCATACGTAAAACAACGCGATCACGGTCCCGCACAACGTTTTGCAGGCTAGCGGAGGCCTATTTTTGGGCGCGTTGGAGGTGCGACGCAATTTCGACCACTAACGAAAACGGCGGGAGTTTAGTTGCGCCAAAGAGGACGTACACTATCGTCGGCGTAGATCCCGGAACAACCGCCGCTTTTGCCGTTTTGGATTTGAAAGGTGGACTCCTTAGAACCGGCAGCTCAAGATCTTGGGGTTTTTCTGAGCTCGTGGGGTTGCTGATTGAATCGGGACACCCGCTTATCATCGCCACGGATAAGAATCCAGCTCCCGCAACTGTCGAACGGATAAAGCGAGCTTTTAACGCGATTCTGCACACACCTGCTTCATCACTTTCGCTGGAACAGAAGCGGCGCGACACGAAGCTCTTTGACTATTCAAACGAACACGAACGAGATGCGCTCGCTGCTGCAATCGATGCGGCCAGAAGCCTCAGAAACAAGCTTGAAAGTGTGGAGAAGAGGGCTTCTGCCGACGTTGAACTCGACGAACTTCAGATGCTGGTTTTGCGCGGACATACGTTTGATTCTGCGATCAATTTGCTCAAAAAGCCCCTAGTGCCGACGGAGAATCACGTGCAACGCCAAATTTCAGCCCCAGAGAAGGATCTTCTAGGTCCCGACATCCTCTACTTCAAGGCAATCATCAAACGACAAGACGAGCAAATTAATCGGCTTTCGAGCTACGTGGCTGATCTGAATGAATCGTTGCAGTTAGACCAAGAAAAGGTGCTGAAGCTGCAGAATAAGATTAATACCATTCGGTCTCAAGACGCAAAAAACCTGAGAAGGGACAGGGAAGTTACGTTCAGGCAAAAGGAAATCGGTCGCCTTTCAGCTGAGCTTGTACGCACGAAAAGGGTCAATGAGGGCTTGCAGAAACGCATCAGTAAGCTGAAGCAAATCGGGGCAACTGAGCGTAACAAAGCGGTCAAGGCAGTCAAAGTCGTCAAATCCTTCAACCGAGAAGCGATTCAGGCCGCGGATGACCAGTTTGGGCTGAGCGAAAGCATCATCTTGTTCGAGGACGCAAGCGGTGGCGGCATCGCTGCTGCTGAATTCTTGGTCAACAAACGAATACGCGCCGTCGTCGTTAAAAACGAAATGTCGCACGTAGCTCGAAAAACGTTATTTGAAGCTGATATTCCTATTTTTTCGATGCGCGAGCTCGCATTGGATCTTTCTGGCACTTTGATGACGATCGACAAGAATGCATTGGAGCTTATGATCGAAAAGGGTCAAACAGAAATCGCCAACGCAAAACAACAGGAACAGCTTCGCCGGCTTGAGTCGCTTGTTGAAGCGTACAAACACGAGCGGACAATAGGCATCTATAAAAAAGATTAATGCGGTCGGTAGGCTCATAGAGCGCGCTTTCGCTCAGCGATCAAGCGTAGGAGACGTTCGTGCGAACGCGCACGGACGGTTTCGTAGATGCTGTCGCCTCGAGAGTCTATTGCTACCAAAAGAGGCCCAAAGTTGAGCACTTTGAGTTTCCACACAGCTTCCGTGGCGCCGAGCTCCGCATAGTACACATCTAAGACCTCCACGATTTTTTCGCGTGCCAGCATCCCGCAGCCTCCCGTGAACGCGAGATACATGCAACGACCAGCAAACGAACGGGCAACTTCTTGAGACATGCCTCCTTTGCCGATTATCGCCGTTACGCCCTGCTTCACAATGGAGGGCGTCTGCGCGTTCATTCGCGCACTGGTCGTCGGTCCTGCCGAAACAACACGATACGTGTCCCCCTCTTTCACGATGAGCGGCCCGCTGTGGTAAATGCAGGCGTCCTGCAAACTGAACGGGAGGTGCGGGTCGGCTAGCATCCTATCGTGTGCTTTGTCTCTAGCTGTATAGAGAACCCCGCTGATATAAACGACGTCGCCAATCTTGAATGGAGCTATATCTGCTGGGGATATCGGGGCGTGTAGCACGGTTGGCATAGCGTTTGATCGATCCAAGCTACGACTCCTCGTTATAACTTGATGCTGAATCTCGCCTTTCGATCGGCCCAGCACTGGACTGCCACTGCTACAGGAAGCATGGCGGTGTGACACGGGGCCTCTTCGACGAAAACGCGCAACGCAGTTGTGTCGCCGCCAAGGCCCATCGGTCCGATGCCTAGTTCGTTGATCTGTTCTAAGATCTCTGCTTCAAAGGGGCTCTGGTCTTCTTCTAACGATCTCAACAGCGTTCTTTTCGCCAGACGCGCGCAGCCGTCAAATGTGCTTCCGATGCCTAGCCCCACAATGATAGGCGGACACGGCTTGCCGCCACTTTCCCATATCGTGTTGAGGACGAACGGCCTAACGTCTTGAAGCGGCTCCAGCATAGCCAAAGCGCTTACGTTTTCTGAACCCGCGCCTTTGACCAGTACGGCAACCGATAGCCTGTTCCCCTCGCTGACGTCACAAATCATATCGAAGAGCGGTTCATCGCAGCTCCTTCTTGTGAGCGGGTAAACCGCGTGTTTCCTGAGGGGCACTGCGTCAGTCGCACGCTGTACAGCAGTTGCAAGTGCCTCTTTCAGGCCAAAATCGATGTTTGCTTCTCGTCCGATCTCGACAAAGAAGATAGGAACGCCTGTGTCCTGGCACATCGGAAGACCCGCAGCACCCGCTAGCTTGACGTTTTCAAGAATTGTGCATATCTGTTCTTTGGCCCGATCGTTTGACTCAACCTTTGCTGCGTTGGCAAGTGCCCGCGTAACATCGCGCGGCAGACGTGTCTCAGCTTCCTGCAGCGCCTGTGCCACATGAAGTATAAATGCTTCTCTATGGGACGGCATTAGTCACTCAAGATAATCCAATTGGGAACGCTTCAGTTCCTGCCGTTTTCTTTCAAGGAAACTGTAGACCGCAGCGTGTTTGGCTCCTTCTGCGAGCATTTCGATCGCTGTTCTCACCGTCTGAATCTGATCGATGTACCCAATCGTGCTCACAGTCTTTCCGTAAATAGAAACGTTCGCGCCCGTGAGACTCTCAAGAGCCTCCCGCGACTTTCCCTCTTTTCCAATTATGCGCCCCATAATCCGTTTGAGCTCTTTCGGCGTATCGGCGACCTTTGACAGATCGATGATGTCGAGGGTAATCTGTTCATCCTCGAAAATCCGGAAGGCCTTTTCTGGGCTAAAACCGCGAGCAAGCGCATTAATGACTTCTGTTGCCTTCAAAATGCCAAGCGAATCGCTCTCGATGGTGACCGTCCCCTCGGCGCTATCGATGTCGAGTTTCACGGTGCTTTTTTCCTCAATCTGCGCTTTCGTGCTGCCACCGACGCCAATGATGACTCCTATCCGGTCTCTGGGAACCTTTAGGTACTCCTTCATTTAGTGATCTCTCTCAAAACTGTGATCGCTGAAGCCCGCACTCCAGCTTCATTGAAGAACTTCACCACGTTGCCGACGTCCCGCTGCAGAAACTCCTGTGCACGAGGGTGCTGTACAAGCACGGACTGGCCCATATCGATGAATACGGGCTCGGCTTGGTCGTCGACAAGTATGTTGTATTCACTGAGGTCGGCGTGGACCAAGTGTGCATCTTGATAAAGTCTCTTCATGAATTCGATCGTCGCGTCGTATACCTCTTTGACGTTTTCTAAATTTTCTACCGCGTGCTTCAAAAGCGGACAAGCGACGCCGTCTCGGCCTATAAACTGCATGACGAGCACATTCTCCCTATATTTGAGTGGCTCGGGTACGCGGACGCGTGCTTTACGCGCTCGCGTTAAGTTCCGGAATTCTTTTTTTGTCCACGCGAATACCACATCCTTCTTGGTTTTCCTGACGTTCGCAAACCTGTAATCGCCCAGTATGTAGTCGTGCATAGCCTTAAAGTCACTCGTTCTTATTCGGTAGATCTTGATCGCGAGCTCACGTCCGCCCGGCCCTATTGCATGGAAAACGTTCGCTTCTTTTCCCGTCGAAATAGGGCCACCAAGCGCTTGTATAAGCCCAGTGCTAGCGAGGCGATATAGAGCCTTTAGGGTTAGCTCGTCGAATACTTCGTCTCGAACCTTGAAATCGTCTGCTTCTTTATCGCGCACCCGTAGCTCGTCAACGTCTCTCTCGATGCGCTTTATCTTATCGTCAATCAAATCAGGCAGGTCAGTCATGGATGTTTGGAGGGCTGAGAAAGCCGCCGTTTCACGGCATCTACAAGTACCCGCTCTTCTTGAGCCACTCAACTTGCGTTCCTTGGTATCGCCAGACGATGTCCGCTTTATCGTCTTGAAAACTCCACGGCACCATAACTATGACATCGCCGGCACGTAACCAGACGCGTCTTTTCATTTTGCCGCGAATTCCCCCCATGCGAGTTTTGCCGTCCATAGACCGAATTCTCACCCTGTTCGCGCCGAGCATGCTTTCTACGATCCCGAGGATCTCCCCCCCTTCTTCTGTGGAAGTCTCATTTTAGTCTGCGGTTCTTGACTCAGAGAAACACCTCGTTCGTAATACGGCTCTTTTTCTTTCAGTCGAAACAGTTTAGTCGCCGTGTAGCGCGCTACGAATAGGCCCTATAATTCCTTCGACATACGTCGCTGCGCCGTTTTTGAGATCCAGCGGGTGAAGCTTGCCGGCGGCGTAATCCAGCTCGAGCGCGGAGAAGTCCTCGTAACAAATCGAGCCGCCGAACTTTTGGGGTCGCTCGAGCTCGACGTGCTTGAATTGGGGAAAGACGTAGTACCGGTACAACTGGAGGATGGGGTTTTCCTCAGGTGTTCGCGGCGGGCAATAAGCGGATTGGATCTTCCTCTTGATGGACTCAGGCGAGTCTTCGACGGCAATAAGGTTGTTCCTTGACGAGGACATTTTGTTCGCGTCGAGGCCGAGCAGGATTGGCGTGTGGACGCACACAGGGGATTTAAATCCCATGGAATGAAGCTCTTCTCGCGCCAACATGTGAATCTTGCGTTGATCGATCCCGCCGACGGCGATGTCGATGTTTAAGTATCCTATGTCCGCTGTTTGCATAAGCGGATAGATTATTTGAGAGACGACCGGGTCCTCCGCGTTTCGTGACACCTCGTCCATGCTTCGCCGAGCGCGGTTCAGCGTGGTGTGCCTCGCTAGTTTCAGAATCAGCTTGGTGTATTCCGGTTCAAGCTGATAATCGCTGCCGCGCACAAATCTCGTGCCTTCAGCAAGGCCTAAAGCGGAAAAACACTTCTGGTAGTGGTCCGCCCAGTCGCGGATTTGATCCATCGTGCCCTTTTCGTTCAGATATGCGTGCAAGTCCGCCAGCAGCACAATTACATCGGCGCCGACTGACTGAAGATCAATGAGCTTATACGCCGTTAGAAGATGTCCAAGATGGAGTTCTCCGCTAGGTTCGTAGCCGGCATAGGCGGTAATGTTTGTCTCATTGTCGAGAAGGGCAGCCAGCTCGTCTTCGGTTACGGCCTCTTCCACGTTGCTCATGACTTGTTCGAACTTCACATTGATCACGTTGGTCGAATTAAATGCGCGTTTAGAGACGCTATGGACATAGACGGTGGTCTTGCTTGTAATACGCCTAATGGCGGACCTCATATTTATTTAGCTCGGTGCCATTTGTTCTGTGCGCCTAGAAAGCCAATTGCCGCGCGTGACGAGCGATAGCTCAACTCGGTCAGTTTATGCTGACGCGATCTTCCTGGAAAAAAGGTTTCTTACGCCGTAATGGATGAACTCGACGAGACGCCACTAAGTTACGCGACCCGTGAGTGAACCGCCCTTGCAATCTCAGAATCTAAGAGATGGGCCTGACCGGATTTGAACCGGTGACCGCCCGGTTATGAGCCGGGCGCTCTGACCTGGCTAAGCTACAGGCCCGCTGACGCCGCCAACAGGGCTCGAACCTGTGACATCGTGGTTAACAGCCACGCACTCTACCAACTGAGTTATGGCGGCTTGACACATCTCTCTAGTTTGTTTTTTTACTTAAGCTTTAAGGTCGTAGAACCGTTCGCGCGACGAGTGATGCTCATTGTGGGCGCCTTTGGGCGTCAATCGCGTTCAATCCTGTAGTTGGCTTTGACTTCACTTAGCTTCTTGAGAAACTGGTCCAGAAGGTGCTCGTAGTTCTGAACAAACTCTGAAATCTTCGCGCTGGTAATTGCGCCGTACGGTGATGGTTTGATCAAGCCCTCCTGCTCTAATATTCGGAGCGAGTAGCGGACTTTGTACTTGGAATGTCCAGTCACTTCTGACAATTTCGAAATCCCAACAGGCTCCCCGACAACGACTGCGTTTAAAACCTCTAAGTGCCTTTCAAGCATCTCTATCTCGTTTTCTAGTCGATCCAACATCTCTACCACACGTTTAAATAAATTGATTCTAATCATTCATATATTATGAACGTGAAGGTCTCGCAATCCATCATTCGCGGCAAGCTCGACGCACCTCCGTCAAAAAGCTACACCCATCGCGCTATAGTCATGGCCAGCTTAGCAAAGACTTCACGTATCATCAAGCCTTTGGTCTCTGCGGACACGTGCGCAACGGTAAGCGCGTGTGAGACGATCGGTGCGACGATAAATCCCGTCGGTGATGCGTTTTTCATCGACGGCGTGCAAGGAGAGCCGCAAAGGCCTGAGAATGTTATAGATTGCCAGAACTCCGGGACCACGTTGCGCTTTCTGATGGGCGTGTGCTCCTTAATTGACGGGACGACAGTTTTGACCGGAGATGCGTCGCTGAGGACTCGACCGAGCTCTCAGCTTATCGACGCTCTCAATGAACTCGGAGCAAAGGTTCTCTCGACGAAGTCGAATGGCACCGCGCCTATGATCGTCCAAGGCGTTCTTTCAGGCGGAAAGTCAACGCTTACGAATCCGATGAGCTCTCAGTTTTTATCATCGCTTCTGATAGCCTGTCCATTGTGTCAGGCAGATAGTATGCTGACCGTTCACAACCTTACGTCGCGCCCGTACGTCGACATGACACTCGAACTGTTGAACAAAGCACAAGTCAACGTAAGCACCGATTATCACGAATTCATGATCCCCTGCTGCCAGCAATATGCAGATACAGATTTTCAGATTCCCGGCGACTTTTCGTCGGCAGCCTTTCATTTGAGTGCCGCAGCAATAACCAATTCTCGCGTGAGCGTGCACAACCTCTCTGAATCGAAACAAGGTGATAAGAAAATTGTCCCCATTCTCAAAGAGATGGGGGCACATATTTCTTGGGAGGGTGATGTCGTCACTGTAGACGGTGCCGAGCTTCAGGGCATCGCGATTGACGCAGGTGACGTGCCAGATCTTGTTCCTATACTAGCGGTTCTAGGCGCATACGCTCAAGGCACTACCGACATTTCAAACGTAGCTCACCTGCGCTACAAAGAGACGGATCGACTCGTCGCCATAATAACGGAGCTGAGAAAGATGCAGGTGGATATCAAAAAGGTGGACGACACGTTGCGAATCGGGGGCGGAAAGCCGCAGGGAGCTAGTTTGAGCGGATATGGGGACCATCGCATCGTTATGGCGCTTGCGGTAGCAGCGCTGGGCGCCGACGGAGAGACCCAGATCGACAATGCAGAATCGGTGAAAGTGTCATACCCGGACTTCTTTGATGATATCTTCGCCCTCGGAGCAAATCTCGAGCAGACGAGCATTGAGACCCTCTAAAGCTCACTGGGGGGGACTTGCTTCATGAACACTTGGGGACACATTTTTCGGGTAACGACGTGGGGTGAGAGTCACGGTCAAGCAGTGGGAGCGGTTATCGACGGGTGCCCGGCAGGATTGCGGATAACCCACGAGGACATTCAAAAAGAGCTCGATCGAAGACGTCCAGGTCAAAGCACTATAACGACACCACGTTCCGAAAAGGATACCGCGCACATACTTTCGGGCATCTACCAAGAAAAGACGCTCGGCACCCCGATTTCAATCATCATCCGGAATGAAGACGTCGATTCGCGGGGGTACGATGAGTTGCGTCACGTGCCGCGTCCCGGCCACGCGGATTACACGTTCCACGTGAAATACGGGTGGCGAGATCACCGCGGCGGAGGGAGAGCGTCAGCCCGAGAGACTGTCGCCCGCGTTGCTGCGGGGGCGGTGGCAAAGAAACTGCTCGAGCATCGCGAGATCCGCGTTCTCGGGCACGTTATCGATATCCACGGGATACAATCCAAGTTCGTCTTTGAGAGTCCCGAAGATCTACTCCTCGCTGAGACGAGCATCGTAAGATGCTGCGACGCGGCCGCATCGGACGAGATGGCTGCGTGTATCGAACGTATGAAAGAAGCTGGCGACAGCGTCGGTGGTATTGCCGAAATCGTTGCTTTCAATGTTCCTCCAGGTGTCGGCGAGCCGGTGTTCGGTAAACTCGATGCAGAATTGGGTAGGGCCCTTATGAGTATTGGCGCCGTGAAGGGCGTTGAAATTGGCGTAGGCTTCCTCGCAGCAAAACTAAAAGGGAGCGAAATGAACGACCAATTCACCACGAAGGATGGCCGAATAGAACCGAAAACGAACAGAGCTGGCGGAATTCTCGGCGGCATTTCGACAGGAGCGCCGATCATTAGCAGAATTGCGGTGAAGCCGACTCCTTCAATCGGAATGCGACAAACCTCAGTCGATTTGGAAACGCTAGAGGAAGTCGATCTGTCGGTATCGGGCAGGCACGATCCGTGTATCCTGCCCAGAATCGTCCCGGTGGCAGAAGCAATGGTCGCTATCGTGCTTGCGGACTTAATGCTGGCGGGCGGCTTTATCCACCCGGCGCGTCTTTTGTGATCATCGCATTGCCCTAAGGTCTCTCTTCGCTGCGCCTTCATGACGAGGGCAGGAGCGCGTACGAGAGTTCCGAACCGCTACTAAGTTTCTTGCGAACGATTTCCCACAACTATTTATCGCGGCCTGCGGTAAAAAGTGCTTGAACTCGGCCGTTTCCAGATCTTGAGAAACGAACTTGCAGGAAGCAGCGTTAGGTGTTGATCAAGCATGGCACGATTTGTAATGATCTGTGGAACGGCATCGCACGTCGGCAAGAGCGTGCTAGTTGCTGCGTTCTGCAGACTTTTGGTGAATAATGGTTACAAGGTTGCGCCGTTCAAGTCCCAAAACATGAGCTTAAACTCGTGGGTGACGGAGGACGGCGACGAAATTGGAATCGCGCAAGCCGTGCAAGCGTGGGCTGCGAGGATTCAGCCGTCAGCAGACATGAATCCGGTTTTGTTGAAGCCTAAGGGGGACATGGTGTCGCAGGTGATCCTGCACGGAAAGCCCCTAGGTGATCGAAAAGTGGGCGAGTATTATGACTCAACAGAAGCTATTTTTCAGCATGTTTGCGAGTCATTAGAAGCGCTTGCTCGTTCATATGAGGTCATCGTAATGGAGGGCGCCGGCAGCCCTGCAGAAATCAACCTCTACGAGCAGGACATCGCAAACCTACGCGTCGCACGCAGTGCCGATGCCCCTGTAGTCCTAGTCGGCGATATCGAGCGAGGCGGCGTTTTTGCCAGCCTTTATGGGACGGTGCAATTGCTGGCAGAGGATGATCAGAAACGTATCAAAGGCTTCATCATCAACAAGTTCCGAGGCGATGAGAAGCTGCTTGAGCCAGGCCTAACACAGCTCGAGGAGCTCACCGGGATCCCTGTTCTGGGCGTCATTCCATACGTGAACGTGCGATTGCCGTCTGAAGATTCCGTTTCGCTTGGTGACACACTGCCGGCCGCACACAGCGTGCTCGACATTGCAGTGATCCGGCTTCCCCATATCTCCAATTTCACCGATTTTGAACCGCTTGAAGCTGTTGCCCGAGTTCGATATGTTTCGTTAGATGGTGATCTAGATGAGCCCGACGCCATAATTATTCCTGGCACGAAGAACACGGTTGACGATTTGAGCGCAATGCGTCGCTCTGGCATGGATAAGCGCATCGAGGCGCGTGCTGGAGTAATCCCCATCATCGGAATCTGTGGGGGATTTCAGATGCTTGGAGAGACAATAACTGACGAAGGCTTTGAGGGAACTCAAAACCAAAGCAATGTCGTAGAAGGGTTGCGGCTGCTGCATGCGCGGACCGTCTTCAATTCTTCCGAAAAAAGAACGAAGCAGGTGGAAAAACGTGTTACCGGAACGGGGCCGGTGCTCGACCACCTGAGGAATCAAACCGTGCGGGGGTACGAGATTCACATGGGCACCACAACATCTGCGCTTCCGATATTTGGCGATGATGGAGGGCAGGATGCCACAGGCCTCGTCTTAGGTACTTACTTGCACGGCTTGTTCCACAACGACAACTTTCGCTCTGCTTTGTTGGAGCACCTGCACTCTAAACATATGGAAAAGCCACACGATCCACGCCGCGCTGCTCCCCAGCGGTCTACCGCATTAAAGGGCCAGCTGCCCTCCGATCAAGGTGTGGATCCCTTTGATGAGCTGGCGTGTGTTGTCCTCGACCACGTGGACATGGAAGCGCTATACTCGATTATCGGACTATGATCAATGTTTTCTTGGCTTCTCGTTCAGATCTCGATTCTTTTCGTTGCGTTGGCACTCGACGTGTTTCTCGGCGAACCTCCAGCCGTGGCGCATCCGGTTGTGTGGATGGGGAAGATCGGCACAATCCTGGAACGAGGCTTGTACGGGGGGACTGCTAGTGTACAGCGCCTCAAGGGGGTCGCTCTCGCGATAGGCCTGATCGTAACCTTTACCGTACCGGTCGCGCTTTTCCAGTGGCTAGGCTATCAGATCGCAAGCGGAAACGTCGTGCTGCTGTTGGGCTACGTCGGGCTCAGTGCTTACTTACTCAAGGCATCATTCACGATATTCACGCTGCAAAAAGAGGCTATCAGGGTGACAGATCTCGCCTACACAGACATCGATGGGGCGCGGTTGCACCTACGCGCGCTCGTCAGCAGAGAAAGGTTGCATCTTGACCGCGAACGCGTCTTGTCGAGTGTGTGTGAGTCAGTCGGAGAGAACACCGTTGACAGTGTAGTTTCTCCGCTTCTGTTCTTTGCCGTTTTTGGAGTAGCAGGCGCACTCTGTTATCGTGTCGTGAACACCCTTGATTCGATGCTTGGCTACAGAGATCACAGACTATATGCCGGCTTGTTTTCAGCCCGATTGGATGACATTTTCAACTACCTTCCGACCCGCTTGGCGATCGTTCCAATGCTGCTAGGATTTCGCATGGTCTCTGGCAAATCGGCCTGCGAAGAGGCATGGCACGTTTTGAAAACGGACCGGCACAAAAAATCAGCCGTTAACTCAGGAATCCCCGTCGCCCTATTCGCAGGGGGATTAGGCGTGACGCTAATCAGGTCGTCAAGCTATGAGATCGGCGACGGTCGAGATAACATAACGAGGGCCACTGTCAACCGTGCCCTTAGCGTTATGCTGATTACGTCGATGTTTACCGTCTCACTCGTCGTTTTGTTGTTGTGCGGAAGGGCCTTGACATGACCTGGATTAGAGCCATACGCGGCTCAATAACGCAAACAAGTTAAACTAAGAGCGCACAGTTGTATTCTGGACATGCTTCAAGGAATAGAGACACGGGCACTCACCAAACACGCAGATGAGCGAGGATTTTTCACAGAATTAGTCAGGCAAGACTGGATCGTTGATGACTCCCTTCAGCAATGCAATTTTTCTATCACGTATCCAGGGGTCGTTAGAGCTTGGCACAGGCACATTAGGGGACAGACGGATTACTTCGTCGTTTTGCGCGGGGCGATTAAGCTATGTGCGTATGATGATGCGACCGCAGAACTTAATGAGATCATTCTCACCAGCGACGTCTCGCAGTCAGCACGGATTCCCGGACATTACTGGCACGGATTTAGGGTTCTTGGTGACAAGCGAGCTTATTTAGTTTACTTCGTTAACAAGCTCTACGAGTACACGACGCCTGACGAGGAGCGGCGTCCGTGGAATGATCTCACAATCTGCCCCTCTAATATAAATGGCGAGATGCAGGACATCCGTTGTGGGAAACCGTGGGACTGGATGCATACCAGCTTCAAATAGCGCAAAGAACGCAGTGGTGCTCTGGACCGAAACAAGAAAGGTAAAAACGAGGTTAGGAGGTTTGAATGACTGAATTGCCTATTGCTCCTGTTGATAGGATTATAAGAAAAGCCGGCGCTGAACGTGTAAGCCAAGAGGCAGCGGAAGCCCTTGCCAATGTTATGGAAAACTATGTAATTGATCTCACCGAGAGGGCTTTAATACTGGCACAGCACGCGGGGAGAAAAACCATTCGTGTCGATGACGTCCGCTTGGCCGCATCGCGAAGCTAAGATGGATCTTTCGGACTTTCAGAGGGAAATACAAGAGAGGTACGGCGAGATCGATAGAGCATCTGGTTCATTTTTCCTTCTTTCGGTTCTCTTGGAGGAATGCGGCGAGCTTGCGACCGCGATTCGACGCCAGGAAGCAGCCGCGGCGGAAGAGGTCGCAGACGTGGTTTTTTGTGCCCTCTCAATCGCCAATCTTCTCGAGGTCGACGTCGACCATTTGCTGCAGCAAAAGTATCTGCGGAGAGGAGTTGACGAAGTTACGCGAAGCTGGACCGACTTTCAGATGTGAAACAGGCGTGGCAGAATCCCGCGCACGCGCCCTGCCGAAACTCGAGCAATAGTCAGCGGTTGTTCGCACGCTCAGTTGAAGCGACACGGCGCACCACAGCGGTTTCTACTCGGGGTTCAGCACCCATCGAAGTGACTTATCAGGGAATACCCGTTGCCAGGCAAGACTTCGTAGCTCCTCGTCACTCAGTTCGCGTGTCAGCAATTCAGCTTCATACCGTTTTAGTTCCTCTTGGTTTGCGTTTGTCGTCGGGTGCCGATGTGCGGCGGTGCAACCCGCAGAATCGCCGGCCGTTGATAGACGATATGTCCCTATGCGTCGCGCCAGCTTGATGTTTTCCGTCTTGTCGAGACCTATCAGTGGGCGGTAGACGGGAACATTTGCGGCCTCGTCGATTGCAAGGAGATTCTGAGTGGTCTGGCTTGCGACCTGTCCGATGCTCTCTCCAGTCATGATTCCGTGCGCGTTCTCTTCTTTTGCGATTGATGCGGCGATCCGGTACATCATGCGCTTGCAAAGTACACAGGTCATTCGCGGGGCCAGCTTTTTGAATTCACTCAAACTGGCTCCGTGATGCACCACTGCGAAATCCAGCGGACGTCCCGCCCACACGGCGAGAGCTCTGACGACGGCCTCTGCCCGCTGCCTCCCGGTGTCACCAAGATAAGGCTCACAGTCAAAAAACACTGGAACGATCGTGCAGCCGCGCTTCATCATAAGCCATGCCGCGACTGGCGAGTCGATTCCTCCGGAGACGAGAGCAATCACTTTTCCTTGGGTTCCCAAAGGCAGACCTCCGACCCCCGGGACGACCTCAGTGTAGAGATACGCGCAGCTCGCTCGCACTTCAATAAACAACTGGACGTCTGGTGTTGATAATCGCACGGGCGCACCAGTTGCTTTTTCAATTGCACGTCCGACAACTTCGCCGATGTCTTTGCTTGAGTAGTCGTGCGTTCCCGTCCGACGTGCTCGAATGCCAAAGGATTTTCCCTCGGTAAGCAACGGTGAAACAATTCGCAGGGCAGCTGACTGCATGGCATCCAGAGTTGCTACGCTTGTTTGGACAGGGCTGGTTGAAACGACTCCAAAAACGCTTGCAACTGCCGGAGCTGCTGCCGAATCACGTGTCTTGACAAAGATGCGGCCGAAATCCCTGACAACGGCATCATATGAGATTGCACAAAAGCGGAGCATTCTTTCTATATTCTTTACGAGCGTGCGCTCGTATCGGCTCCTGACTCTGTCGCTCTTGATTCCGATCTCGCCGTAGCGGACGAGGATCGCGTCGAGTGTCTGCATCTCGTCAGCTTCATTCGTCATGATCTATCCGCTAGCACTCAGGTCTTCTCTCGTTGTTCGCGTCTTTGCAACTCTCTATGACGCTTATTCCTGATAAAAGGTAACAACAGGCTAAGTGTTGTACGAAGAGCGTGTATTAGCAACCACACCGGGATCAGAAGCTGCGGCCGACATGGAAGTGCCTGCGACGCTGATGTAAAGCATTTATATACATCTAAACATAGTAAGCTTGGCCGCCGTGGCTAAGCTCGGCATAGCGGCTGATTCGTATTTGAGCACTGCTCAAAGAATTATCAGCAGATCGAGGGTTCAAATCCCTCCGGCGGCTTGCCCAAAGTGCTACTTTTTGCCAAGATTTTGGCGCGTCCTTTTGGATGGCAGTCTTATTCGAGAAGGACGAGATTTAGAATCTTTATCATTAGGTGTAACAATACATAAGGTTTATCATCCATAAAGGCAATCCGAAAAACGATGGCCGAGGAGCCGAAGCGTCAGAGCATGAAGGAGGACATAATCGAGCAAATAGAGAAGCTCGACGTCTTGCGTGAAAAGGGATTCATCACTAGCCAAGCGTACGAAAAACGAAAAGCGGAATTACTCGAAATCCTCTGAGATCGCGCGCGTCTGTGCAGCGTTCACTTGACGCCTTGTTTTCTCAAGAACTTTTGCATCTCTTTTTGAGAGCGGACACCTTTCATCGCCCGCTGCATCGCTTTGTGATATTTCAAGAGCTCGCGCACGTAGTCAGAAGTGACTCCTGAACCGCGCGCGATCCGCTTTATTCGTGAACTTCGAATTATCCGTGGATGCTCGAGCTCTTCGCCAGTCATTGAGTCCATTACGACTTTGAAACGTTCTAGGGTTTCTTTCGTTGATTGAAGCGCCCCGTTGGGGATGTCGACGCCGAGTGATCCGAGCGGAAGCATTTGAACGATTTTGGTCAGAGGGCCCATCTTGCGTATCGCATCCATTTGTTTGTACATGTCTTTGAGCGTAAACTCGCCTTTGAGCATCGCCTCTGCTTCTTCCATCTCGATGGGGGGTTCTTCTTCGATCATCTCGACGAGGGTTTTCATGTCGCCCATGCCGAGCAGTCGAGAGATGAATCGGTCTGGTTCGAACTTCTCGAGGTCGTCGATGGTTTCGCCCATGCCGATAAACGCGATGCCCGTTCCGACCTCGGCCACTGCAGAGAGCGCTCCGCCGCCTTTCGCAGTCCCGTCGAGCTTCGTCACAATAACGCCCGTTAAGCCGATTGCTTCGTTGAACGCTTTCGCTTGTTCGCTCGCTTGCTGACCGATGCCAGAGTCGAGCACCAGAAAGCGTTGGTCCGCTTTCGACGTTTCGTTGATTGCCTCCATCTCGAGAACCAAGTCCGTTTCGAGTGCGTGGCGGCCCGCGGTGTCGACAAGTATGACGTCATAGCGTTTCAGTTCGGCTAAGCCCCGGGTCGTGATCTCGACCGCGTCGCTGCTCTCCGATTCGCCGTAGAAAGCGACGCCAATTCGCTCGCAGAGCTGCGAAAGCTGATCGTACGCGCCAGGGCGGTAGGTGTCCGCGCAGATGACCGCGGCTTTTAGACCTTTTTTCTGAAAAAATCGCGCGAGCTTCGCTGTAGTTGTGGTTTTGCCGCTGCCTTGGAGGCCGACCATAATTACTGTATGACGGGTGAGCAGCACTGAGATTGGCTCACCGAGCAGCGCGACAAGCTCTTGATACACTATGTTGATGACGTGCTGACGCGGATTCAGCTTCCCGGAGAGCTCTTCTTTTAGCGCCCGGTCTTTGATGCGTTTCGACAGCTGTTGCACCAGAGCGACGTTGACGTCGGCGCTGAGGAGCGCCCGCTGAATGTCTTTGACGACTTCGTTGAGCGTTTTTTCGTCGATGCGATTTGCTCGCGCTATCTTCTTTAGCGTATCACGAAGTGAGCTGCCGAGGTTTTCCATTACCATTTACGTCTCTGCCTCGCCGAACAGTCTATTCAGAAGCCACTGGGGGTTGAACTTGACAATGTCGTCGTATTTTTGTCCGAGTCCTAAAAAGAGGATTGGCTTGTTCGTCGCGTGCGCTATTGAGATGGCGGTCCCTCCTTTTGAATCGGCATCCACTTTGGTGAGAATTGATCCATCGATAGCCATTGCGGTATTGAACTGCAGCGCACGTTCTACCGCGTCATTGCCCGCGAGGGCTTCGTCGACAAAAACCACAAGATCCGCGTCAATAACTCGCTCAATTTTCTTCAGTTGATTCATGAGGTTAACATTGGTGTGGATTCGCCCGGCGGTATCTGCAAGCACCACGTCCTTGTGTTTCGCGCGCGCATACTGCACCGCGTCATAGATAACAGCAGCGGGGTCCGCACCCTGCTGGTGCTTGATGAGCTTCACTCCCAGGTTATCGGCGTGTCGCTCAATCTGTTCAAGCGCGCCGGCCCTGTACGTGTCCCCTGCCGCGAGCACAACTGCATACCCCTGATTTTTGAGGCGGTATGCCAGTTTTGCAATGGTTGTAGTCTTACCTGTGCCATTGATGCCTGTAAACACGATGGTCACAGGTTTCGGTGCTTTTTTGACAAGTTCGTCGAAATCAAGGCTGTTCACGTCGAGCACTTTTAAAATTCCGTCGCGCAACGCCTGCTCGACCAGTGCCCCGACGTCCTGACGCCACTTGCGCTTGGTGCCAATCAGCTCTTTTTTTACCGTGTCAACGATCTCTTCAGAGACTGACATTGCCACATCGCTTTCCAGGAGGGCAATCTCAAGATCCCATAGGGGCTCTTCTAGGTCTTTTTCCTTTATTTCTCTCTCAAAAAGGGATCTGCCGCTTGTGGTTCTTGTGGCCTCTCCTGGCACTTCCCGCTGCGTCGCTGATTCAGCTGATCGAGAGACTCCGACTGCTTCGTCATCGTGAACAGCGGGAGGTGTATATGTCTCGCCTGCGGTTTCTTGTGGACCTTCGGCTAGACGTGCTGCATCATTTGAAGAGGCCTCGACCTCTGCGTCATCAAGCTCGTGCTCTTTGTTAGTGACAGTCTTCTTGAACTGATTGAGTTTTTGCCGCAGGCCTTCAAACATCTAGCGTGCCGCCTGTGACTGCGATTGGTACTCCTGTAATTTCGCTTGGAGCGCGTAGATCTGTGAGCCGATCTGATTCAGTCGAGCAGCGAATTGTCCTTGCATGTCCGTTAGTTTTTTCTTTCGGTCGTTGAGGTACGAAACAGCATGAGTGACGTCCACCTCAGCAGAGACGTCCGCGCCGAGTCCGATGATAACCCTTTTCGTTTGAGGAATGCTGCCATAGACGAACGAGCTTGCCCCGATCGGTATAAGCGTTTCTTTGCCGACCTTTGGCTTGGAAAGAGCTTCAACAGCCGCGATCGCGTTTTCTATCTCGTTGATGGTGAAGCTGATGACCTCCGTTTGTTGCTCGTACGCACGCGCCTCTGCCTCTGCTTGTTGGAGTTGAGCGACCAACACGCGCACTTCTTGCTCGCTAGCCATGCTATCACACTTCTTCCGCTTCGATGGATTCAATTCGAATCATTTTCCGCTTTAGGCCATGCTCACTGCCGATGAGTGAGTAGAGCTTTTCGGCTGCATTTTTCTCGTTGTTGCTCGAGAGTTTTTTTGTGAATCGTTCCCACGAACGTCCTGCTTTAAAGGAACCCATTATTTGAAAGGTTTTGCTTTCCACAGTTACACCATCCGTTAATCAGCGTGTGATAAGCGCATTGGGCGTGCGCACATGAGGTCGACGTCCTCACTGCCGAGGATCCTCGATCATTGAGTTATTCGCGAGGTTATCTGTTAAATAGCTATCCAAACTGACGAGCACGGCGTTTGTGACGGTCTAAAGGCTACAGAAACCCTAACGAGTCCTCTATCCGCCCGAGCTCTATTCCTGTCGTCTCTAGGCCTACGACGTAGCCCTTTGTGTTTGCAAGAAGTGAAGATCCCACGAGCGGTGATCCATAGTTCACGGTGCCGATGTTGACGGGAACGCTGAAGGTGTCGTCCAGCTTCGAAAGCTCTCCCTCTGTCGCTTTTGGATGCGCCAAAACGCCTTTGTTCGTTGCGCACGCAGCCATTCCCACCGTCTTCAGTCCGGCGACCGTTCCGCGCTGCACGTCCACTCCTAAGGCCTCAGAAATGACTCGTTCGGCTCGAGCGATTAGGTTGGGATGGATCAGCGCTGCGGTATCGTTTGCGAGGATGACGTTCCCAGCGGCATTGATCCTGCCGGGGAGCTTTCGCACAGGCAATCCTCCGCAACTCGCCTTGAGCTGTGCGATCTCGTGCTTGAGCGCGTTATTTGAAACGACAAATCCGTTCGAGTTTCCAGCGACGAGCGATCCGACGACCGCGCTCGAGCCTATGAGGAGTGGGACGGAGGTCACGTCCAGCTCCTGCAGGAAGTTGAGTTGCTCCTCCTCGGTAGGCGCTGGCGCACTAAGCAAGAACTCTTCGGTACACACAGCAAAGACGCCGAGCACGGCGCTTCCGTCTATCGAGATGCGCTTGACCACGATGGATCCTCTAGAGGTGGGTTTCTTTTTGCGAACACGAACATCACGATTCGGCCGCGAGTTCTGCCTCGACGACACCATCGTCGAACTTCATCGCCCGGACGGTGATCTTATTCGGCGGATTGCTCGAACCTCTCTCCCAGACTTTTTTGTTGATCGAGGGATCAAGCTTGACTTTATCTTCTTCGGCGCTCAAATGGTGGGCGAGGTACTGACGAATTTCCGACATCGCCTTTTTGCTGCGTCTCCACCTGGGCGTATGTTTCACCGCTCGCAGTGGTATGGTATACACCCGTTCTTCTTCCACCTTCGTGTCTTTCGCCATGAATGATCACACCTTGAGATGACCGCGTCTCCAGTGCCGCCTTTTTGGATGGGTCGTCACGTTGCGGTTTGAACGTACCGTAACCCAAGCCGGCACGCGCCTATTTTGACTTGTGGCTTTTGCGAGTCGCTTCTTTTTCCCCTTAGTTACTTTGCTCATTACAGTCCCTCTGTTGCGGATCTCGGCGGATTGCTCGGCATTTTCAAACATCCTCGCGATCAGAGTAGCCTATTACATTTCATCGTTAATAATGGTTTACGCCAATACGGCTCAAAAAACCACGCTTTTTCGTCCTGTGACCCTTGACTGGATGTGTTCTTGAGGGAAAACGGCCTCCACGGCCTCGGAGCCGTACGAACTCTCCATAACTCTACGCAATTCGACCTCGTAGTCAAACGAGATGCACTCCCCGTACGTGACCTCGAGGTGCGCGTCGGCAAGTGCGTCGATCGCCCTTCGCCCGTAGCCGAGGAGCGGCCGCACGTAGTCGATCGCTGAGCGATCTTCCAAACTTCGAGCCTCACGCACGTTCAGGAGCGGCGCCTTGTCGTCTCGGCGCGTGCCGTCGGCGACTACCTGATAGCGTGCGGCGGCGCGTTCGAGCGCCGTTTTGTGCAGGTGGTTGATGCCTCTGTTGGGGTATCCGTCCTCGATCATCGCGTCGACGGTGGCCGTTGCGAGGGCCGCCTCAAGGCCGATTATCACGTGGGGAAAACCGAGTACGCGCGCCACTGACGCGGCGTCATTTGGCACAATTCCGAAAGATACTGTAGCGAGCTCAATTTGCGCAAAAGGGCTGAGGAGAATAGCTGCGAGCGCGCTATCCTTGCCGCCGCTGAACAAAATGCCGACCTTCATCTGCGCGTGATGCGTATGTTCTGCTTCTTGGGGGCAATTTGTTTAAGGAGTTGCTTAAGCTGTTCGTCAGTTATCGTTCCCGTGAGCCTGCCACTTTGGTACAAGGCGAGTAGCTGCGACTCCACTGAGTCGGCAAAGTCGGGACGCGTCAGTCGAATGCTGTTCAGCCGTTCCCTACCTTCGGGGGTGAGTACCTGTCGCAGCAAGGCGCTTTTCCGCGCCTGTGCCTGTTCTACCTCTTCCGTAGACGGCCCTTGCATTCCGCTCTGCTGGGCTTGGAGTTGTTCGAGGCGTCGCCTCCGTATTTGTTCAAGGTCATCATCCATAATCCTCACACTCCGGGTGGCCTATGCGCTTTGTGCGAGCTCATACGCATTGTTGTCGAGGAACGATCTGCCTTGTGACGAGATCTCGCGACCTTTTGGGGTCGTCTTAACGAACCCCGCGCTCTCAAGCTGTTGCATCGCTTTTCGAATTATTGAGCCGCTCCCTTTGACAAACCGCGCAGGTGCTGACGAGTTGTCGGTTTTGCCCCCGTAGACTGAGCGGAGTCGTTGCGTGCCAACGGGGCCGTCCATCGCGATGCGTCGCAACAGCGCGGCGCAGCGGACATACCACCAGTCATCGTTCTGCGGCGGGTGCTCCCTGTGCACCCCCGTCTTTACCCACGACGACCATTCTGGGGGGGCTAATCGTTCGTCGCTCTTCAGCTTCGTTGCAGTAAGTTCGATCAGTTTATTTGCAGGAACATCGTACAGCGTCGTCATTTAATCTCCTAATTGGACTTCTCTACTGGAATCAAGCGTCTTTACGTTTTTTTTACTTATATCCTTTTCTCTGATGCGCAATGTCGTTTTGAGCCGTTTTTTTGATGCGGTACGGCGAAAGATACACAGCGGTGGCACCTTTCAAATCGACCAATCGTGCACCCGAGGTGTGCTCGAGTTCGTGCGCGATCACTTCCCGACTTGATTCGAACAAGGCGGCCTTAAGCATCTTTACTTTGACCATCTTCTGCAGCTTGAGTTGACGTCGCAGTTCGAGTACGATCGAATCGTTTGCGCCGTTCTTGCCGATCCAGAGGGTCGGTATAAGCTCTGCTGAGAGTGCCTTAAGTTTTTGCATGTCACTTTTGATCATGTGTGTTTTGGATTGCGGTTCAATAGCGCCTCAGGTCACCGCACTTTAAGCACGTTATAACGGTACGTTTGTCTTTTATGCGCACGCGTGCGTTCGCTCCGTAGACGAAATACGTCCCACAGCTTCTGCAAAAACGCATCTTCTTTTTTCCGAGTGGCACCCGGTACCTGGTTGCCAGTCGCCGAACAAGCTCGACATAGCGATCGCTTCGCTGCGCGTGCGCCGGAAACTCTGTGGCGGCCGCTTCGAACAAGCGGTCTATGCGCTGCGAAACGATGTCGTTGATAATCTCTTTCTTTTTTCGTCGTCGGGACATTTTCTAAGCACGCCGTGCAAAGCATTAATATACGTTCTGTTAAAGTAGTTTTGCGTCGCGCACCGATGGTCTAGTGGCTATGACTTGGGCCTTCCAACGCGTGAAGAAAGCCCACAACCCGGGTTCGAATCCCGGTCGGTGCATTCTCGCGTACGCAGTACCGACGGCGTCACAGCATTCGGGTTACCGCTACGACTTGAACGCTTTCTACCTCGTCGATTGCCGACAGGGACGCTTCGACCGCTTCAGTTCCGCCCTCTTTGTCCTCAACGATGACGGTGATCAGCAGCGCTTTAAGCCCAAACGCTATCGGCTGCACTTCGCAGCTGTGGATGCGTCCGTAATGGGCGACCTGGGATTCAATTCGAGTCCTTAGGTCCTTAAGGTCAGCGTCGGGGCCGTTGGGCATTATCTTTATCTGTGCGGCTACTTCTCCCATCTAAGGGCCTCCAAAACCACATGAACACCGGTACGGATTGCTCAACTTCTTGCACCTCTTGCATCGCGCGATTATCTCGCCGCACGAGGGGCACGGGTACGCTGTGGCGTTAACCCTTGTTATTCGAGTCCCGCACCATATGTACGTCTTCTCCATTCTTTCACTTCTCTTTGCGCGGTTCAATGATGAGTGAACCTTGCTCGTGTTGGCTACTTTTACAGTACTGCGACGCCTTTATAAACTATTTTCGTCCAATGATCGTCGTGCCGATCGTACTGCGTCGCTGGATAGCCGCGATGACGCGTTCAAAGTGGCGACCGTTTACAATGGTGCAATTCAAGCTGTACTTTTCTAAAAGCTGAGGGAGGAACGCATCGACGCACGTTTGCGATGTAAGCTCGTTGGCAGCGATGCGCGAAGTCATCCCTTTCGCTGAGAAAATTCCGTCGACATCGGTTGCTATGACGAGATCGGCGTGAAGTTCGTAGGCAACCCAACACGCGATGGAGTCGCTAGTAGCCTCCCACGAGTGTGGCAACGGATCACGCTCATACATAATTTTGAACGGCAACAGAATGCAAATCCCCGGCACAAGCGCACCCAGATCTTCAACCAATGTCGCTCCGGACGTGCCCAGGTAGAAGCCATATTGATTCATTGCTAAAATGGCCATCCAATGAGCAGTCGCATCATCGACGCGGTCTCCATAGCGCCGGACAGTCTGTGCAAATGGTCCACCGCCTGGCACCACGAGCGCGTCCACGTGAGCAGCACTCAGGCAGGCAATCAAGTTCGAGGCGACCTCAATTAAGCTCCCTCCGACTTTGAGCACGGTGTGCGTCATGCTGTTCCGCTCGCGCATCCCGACCGATAGGGGTCTTGCTGCGACTACATCTCTTTTTTGCGGCAAAGGCGATAGCTGTTTTGTGAGGGCCCCAGCACAAAAGATCGAAAGGGTCTATATAAGAGACTTTTGATGTGATAGGATTCTTAACAGTTTTTTCTGAAAAAGGCGCTGTGCAAAGATCATCCTGAGCTTGGGAGGCGAGGTTAATCGGACGCGTGAAAAACCGCTTGAAATGTCGTCGGCAAGCCTTGCGGAAAAGCTCACGCGATCAAATCGAGATCGATCGTTGGGCTGCTGCCTTAGTTGTTTCAACGACCTCTTCATGCGACTTCAGAATCCCAGCACGTCAGAGTCATTTGCGAGCGGCTACGGCGGCTTTTCTTCTGGGATGACTGCGGCACCCAAGTGGCCAAGGTCGAGGCGATCCCACGGAGTCGACGGAAGCGGTATGTTCTTCATTTCATGGCTCAGGTCGTGACGTTCCCACTGCAGATACAGGTCTTTATAATCATCAGGAAATGAGTCGCGACTGTCAGCGATTTTCAAACGCTCCTTAATAAAGGGCTTTAGATCTCTTTTTTGCTGGCGGATTGTGCGTAGAATATTTGTGTCAACCACGTCTCTGTCATCCAAAAGCCGAAGGATAGGCGTTAGATGAAACATATGCACCAGTCGGGTGCCTTCCAGCGGCAATTGCTCTGTTGATTCTGCCCATTGCTTGATGAGCGCATGTTCGTTTCTCCAGATCGCTACGCGTTGTGATGTGATCTCTTTTGTCAGTTGTCTGCATCGCGTGCGTCGCGTCTTGGGAGCGCCGACCTCGTCGAAAGCCCGCATAAAGCCTTGGTCCATATTGATCTTAATGAGGCCGATATTCAGCTCGGCAAGCCCGTGAACGGGAATGAAGGGATCAATGACGGTAAGTTCTACAGGTCGCTCGCTTTGCTGCGCCTCTGCCAGATCGCGGTTGGTGATTTCGTCAAGAACAATCGCGGCCGCCCGATTTGCTATGTCGAGGAGGTCACGATCACCGTTGGTGCTCCAGTCCATGCAGTTCGTGCTAAAGTCTTCCGTCCGTATGTCAAACAGACTACTCGTGGTCCAATCCTGCGTGGGGTAATCTACAACCGAATCTTCGCGGTCTCGAGTGAGGCGCGGGAAACAAAGAATGGCAAAGATCGTGTCGGCGCCACAGTCTATCGCTCCTCGGATGGGGACGACTTCCCGAGCAGAGCCATCAATATACCAGCTGCCGTCCACCTCGACGGGGGGAAATATCGCCGGGACTGCTGCTGATGCTAGGGCGGCCTTAATAAGCTTCTCTCGTGATTCACACAGTATGTTTACTTTATCGCCCTTGTTGTCTTTGTCGCGATCGGTGTCGCACGACCTATTATAGAAGCAGGTGTACGCTCCTGTCTTGAGATCTGTAGCGTAAAGACGGAATGCTATTTCTGACGTAAGGGCTTTGTCTAGATCTTCAACCTCCTCCCTCATCTTCTTTTCAAGGCGTTTGGCCGTGTAGAGCGAGCGGTTAGCTTTAACGATCTTGGTCATCTCTTCAAAATCTTTGACGGCGCTCGAAACGTCCCCCAATAGCTGGAGGTTTGAGTCGTGCAAGAGGCCCCCCATCGTGCAAACCCACGAACCTACTGCACCGTCGACGACGGTGTTTAGTAAGGGGGCTAGGTCTTCGGACCATTCGTGCTGCGGAATCAGATCTACTCGAGTTTTGACTTCATTATACCAGTAGCTTTCCAGCTTCTCGTCGCAGTCCTCACCAGTAGCAACGATCGCCGCGTTGATGGCACCGATTGACGTGCCACAAACGCACTTAATATCTGGCAAAATTCCCTTTTCATACAGATACTTGAGTGCTCCGACTTGGAAATCGCCGAGGGTTCCCCCGCCGCCGAGCACAATACCAGTTGACATACGTTTACCTCCCTTCTGCAATTCATCGCGGCGCTTGACCTGCGTTTTGCTTTCCTGCTCGCGTGTTTTTCGTGTCAAAGGTACCACGGCGACGTTACAAGCGTTACGTCACGGCAGCCGCGTCACTCGTCGCGACGCGTGATTCTTGGGCAGGCCGCGGTGATCGAAGCTGCGTGGCTCCACGCTTGATAAATCGACGATCGTAGCATCAATATGTGCGAGCTTACATTTTCGCGGGTTGACAGTAGGGATGTTGTTCCAATCAAAAAAGTTGTCGACGCTGAGCGTTGTTCCTCGAGACGAGGTGATCGATGTTAATATGACTAGCACACGCGTGTTGCAAAATCAAACGTATTCGGATCCTCGAGTCGCGATAATGTTACCTCGCCCGTTAGCTGAACCGCTCTTGTTTCGGCCAGGTATAGGCGCCAAGACTCCGTCAAAGTCTGCGGTCTAACCTGCAATTTAGCACGTGGCCTGGGTAAGTTACATGCGGCCACCGCACGTGGAAGTTCAGCTGCGCTCTTTCGAATAACTGATCAGCGTGTCGCTCAGATATGAAGAATGCTCAGAGGCATCATCGCCCAAAGCCGTGCTTCCGCTGTGGTCTGCTTCACCGTCGTTGGCTGCCATCGAACCCGCGAGCCGGTCAACGGCGCGGGTCAAGCGATCTGCGCACGTTCGGCAATCGGGAAGCGTTGCGTTAGGACAGCCGACGCGGAGTCCATAGTAGCACACATCGTGTTCTTGGTTTGGCTGTTGGGGTGGCACTCTATTGCTGGGGCTCTCCACAAAGATCTCTGTCACCGTGGGATCGGTCTCAATTATGGTGCGAAGCGTCTGTTCGATAACGGCGATGTCGCTTTTGAGTTTCGTTAGTTCCCTATTTGCCATCACGGTCACCTCCAAACTAGACTGCGCAAGAAAGTTTCTTAAGGCCGCGTAAGGCAGGCTTTGTGTGTGAAAGTGTGACAACAAGTTTGTGCCACTCTTGGGTAGCCTGCAGGTCGAAGCTGAACCGGCTTTGTGCGCGCTGATTTCGATAACGCGGTGTACTCCGGGGTGGCATCCAGATCTTTGATTTCGAATGCGGCGCTTTCTGGACGAGAACGCGAGGACAACCCCCCTAGTGCGAAAGACGACGGCCCGTCGCGCCTTAATGCGTAGCGTGCTCTTTCGTTGTGTGCCCTAACACTGTAAGTCGTCCCTTGAGCTACGTGGTTCACCGCGCGTCAAGTGGGCGCACATTCTGCAATCGCGACTGGTTGCGTTCAAGCAGTCAATGTGAAGGCTGTAGTAACAGGCATTTGTTTTCTTTGCCGTCACGGTCACATCTAAACCAGACTGGCGAGAAAGACTCAACCGCGTGAGACGACGATAGAGCGCGAAACTGTGATATAAGAACACATTGCAAGATCGAGCGATTCGAATAATCGAGCTGATACACGGGTTTTTCTGACTAGGCTAGTGGCAACGGCCACGAGTTTCAAACTTGGTTTCGTTTATGTGACTCTGAAAGGCCGTAGAAGCAATTCGCAGCCTGAGCAGCGAGTTCTGAATGAAAATGTACTTATACGCCAAATTAAAGATGCATCTGAGAAAAATGCAATTCGATGCCACATTGAGGGCATATATCAATCTAATCAGGGTCCCTTACATTCTCATGGTCGGCCTTCTCTGCGTGCTCTTGATCCTGACGTTCCAAAAAGGATTTTACAACTTGGGTTCAATCGGTTTGGCAGTTCTATCCGTATCGCTAGTAATTGCCGGAAGTGCCGCTATTAATGATTACTTTGATTGTGAGTCAGATCGGCTTACCCATCCAGAAAGAGCGATTCCGTCAAACGAGATCCCGCTGTCTAGAGCTATGCAGTTTTCCGCGCTGACCTTTCTTGCGGGGCTAGTCGTTTCGTCCGTGATCAACGCAGTCGCTTTTGGAATTGTCGCGGTTAACGTTGTCCTCTTCGTGTTGTATCCAAGCGTAGTAAAGCGACTTTCGGGCTTTCTTAGCAACCTGGTCATGGGATACTTGGGAGCGACTATAGCTCTTTTCGCTGGCGCAGTCGTTTTTAAGACTATTAACATTACCTCTCTCTCGTTTGTCGCGATGATTGCTGCAGGCGCCATCGGCCTAAACGTGCTGAAGGATGTGCTGACCGTGGACGGCGATTTAAAAGCTAGATATCCGACCTTGGCCATTAAACGCGGCGTGCGCGTGGCGGCGATTGCTGGTGCGCTTTTTCTACTCCTCTCGGTCGCGACATCGCCTTTTCCTTATCTTTTGGGGGCCGCCGGTATCGCTTACCTCTTTGCCATTGCACTGTGGGGGGGCATTGGGCTCTTTACAGCCTTATCCCTGTTCCGAGCACCAGATCCTGCAAATGTGCGAAAGCGGTTGAGGACGTTCAACTCGTCTTTTCCTTATCTTGTAGCGGCCGTCAGCGTCGTTTACGCGCTCTTGGTAGCTGCGTGGGGGTTGCACTGAGATGGCACGAGACTCCACTGAATACGTTACCGATTCCACACGAGGTAAGCACGCCACCGAACAAAATGACAATCTTGAGCTATATCTCGGGCAGATTCGCAAGATATTCGACACATCTCGCATTATTGAAGCGCCACGCGACAAGCAGCAAGTAGTCAACTATTTTCTGCTAAACAAACTCTCGTACCGGCTCGGTTTCAACTGGGACGGATTCATTCATTGCGGGATTAGCTACGACGGGAAAAGCAAGAGGGAGGATTTTAGGCAACAAGCACGAATGATTGAGCGATATATCATCGATAATGACGCTCGAAACGTTTTAGAACTGGCGTACGGACTGGGCCCCAACAGCGCGTTCCTTGCGAGCCGCAACCCCGACGTCACATTTGAAGCCCTTGACATAGCAAACAAGCCTTTGGCACGTTACACGAAGATACCAAACCTACACTTCTGCTATAGCGATTATCACGACCTAAGCCGATTTGAGGACAATTCACTCGATATTATCTTCGTTATTGAGGCTTTGTGCTATTCTACCAATAAGCTGCACGTCCTGCGCGAGGTGAAAAGAAAGCTTAAAGAGGGCGGCGTTTTCATTGTTTTCGACGCCTACACGAGAAATCGCGCCAGCCAGTTGAGTCCTTCAGAGAAACTGATGTGGCAACTTATTTTTAGAGGTTGTGCTCTTGAAACGTTCGAGCGCGTGGACAAAGTCGAGGCCGAGATGCGAAAGGACTTCTCAATCGTTATGGCTCAGGATCTAACGACGTATGTTCTTCCGTCCTTGGAGGTGCAGGAATCCAAGGCCCGCCACTACTTTAATCACCCCGCTGTTGCGAGAGCTATCAACAAAGTCCTTGCGTTTGATGTCGTAAAACATCTCCCGATGGTACTGCTGATGCCTACAAGCGTGCGAAGGCAGATTGGGTGCTATTACTTACACGCGCTAAAAAACGATCGGTAACTTTATCTTAAAAGGTGCTTCAGAGCCGGTTCAGTCAAGCTGGCGGTGGGCCTTGTTTTTGTAGTTCCTCAATTCGCTGTGCCGCAGGAACTGCCTGTTGCCACAGCATTTCAAAAGTGGCGATCAGATATTCAGCGTAGGTAGGGTCATCGGCGTAGAGTATAGCAAGGGGTTGACTAAGAGAGATGTGCTTGATATCCATGTTAATACCGTGCAAACAGACTTTTCTGTCCACTACAGCGAAATACACCCCTTGATAGCTGTCTAAGTGGCGTACGTCCTCGCCAATGTCCAGTGCTTCTTTAGTGGATTCAATTCCGCCGTACGACACATCGGTCAGCATTCTGAAGCTCCCTCCGCGCCCTATGAGGCTCTTTACTTCCTCCAATATGCCGAACAGCGAAGCGATGGTGATTATTTCTTCAGGAGTTACTAAAATGATTTCATTCTTGGCTGCGGCAGCGAGGGGTGTAGAGAGACCGACGAGTTCCTTTATGCTTTTGATGATTTTGAAAGTCGTTACTTCGTCGGAGGGGCGAAACCGCTCTTGTATTGCAAGCTCCTGCAGCTCCCGCTTTCGCGCTTCCATCTCGAGCAGTTCGCTCTCCTGCTGCTTCACTGCGGCGTTGAGCGCGGCGTCGAGCTCCACCGCTGCGTATATTGTTGGTGAATCAAGCGAGGGGCGCACCATGCCCTTTTCGATGAGACTAGTGAGCGTGCGGTGTACGTCCTCACGGTACGTCTTCAGCGACTTTGCGAGTGGAGAAGGAGTCTTCGGTCCGTACCTCAGCAGATGGAGGTAAAGTTGTGCCTCCTTTTCGTTAAGCCCGAAGCTTATAAGACGAGTGGTAAATTCCGCTTCGTCTTCCATCATGACGAGATGGGGGAGGCCATAGATAAAAGTTGCCTTGTTCGATTGTGCCACGTTGCCGTGTTTTGTTAAATAGGTATCTGACCGTTCCAGGTAGCGCGCCTTACGCTCTGCGTCCATTGTGCCGAGTATACTTGGCCCACAGCCTTTTCTGTGCAATGCTGCGAGAGTAACTATTAGATCGACAACCTCTTGCGCGGTTGGCCACTCTGCTCGAAGCACAACTTGCTACGTGCGATTCAGGCATATCAGCGGAAGCGCGGTGATACCTTGATATTGGGCGCGATGCTAGTAGCTTAGTGTTCTGCGCTTTTCGGGTTACGCAAAAAGAAGAGTCGATAGTTGAATCTTAGCCGGAAATACGTCTTTCATCCGTAGCTAGATTTGAGCTAGGCGCGTTTTTAACTCGGCGCCTTAGAGATGCGAGGGGCCACTTTCACCAAGCTCTTGTATCCGTTCTTGCGCATCAGTAGCTTCTGCCCAGGTTCTATCAAAGCTTGACAGGAGGTATGCGGCGTAGTCAGGGTCCGCACTCCAGAACGCGATAATCTTGCCGTCAAGCGAGTGATCTGCGACATTAACGCCAATCGTACTGATGCTTTGCCTGCTGTCTCCTACGACCATAAACGCTCCAGTGTACTGTTCCACGTGGCGGACACCTGTGCCAATGTCGATGAGTTCGCGTACCACTTCGACGTAGGGCGGTGAGATCTCTGTGATTCCTCGTGCATGTCCTCCTTTTTGTATCAGCACTCTGGATTTTTCAAGAAGGCTGAAACGAGCGGCGAAGACCAACAGAGGGGCAGGGACGAGCCAGGAAACTTCCTTCTCTGTAGATTCTATAATAGTTGAAGCCACAGCGATAGCGTCTTTAACGCTTTCAATTATTGTCCCGCTTGTCATCAACGCAACAAAGAATCCGAGGTTTATAAAGCCGCGTGACAAGGTTTACTTCACGTTCTAGGCCGGCGACTAAACAAGCCTCTGAAAAATAAGCCTTGCCGCATTTTCCTGAGTGTGAGCCAGTTATGCCTGCGGAGGTCTAGGCTCTAAAAGCTCTGATATGTCACAACAATTCCGCGGCAGATGTTAGATAAGCACCCCAGTTGCTCAGATTTAGAAGCGACTTGGCGGCAAATGCCGGGTTAAACAAATGAAACGCGTGCGTTCTACAGTTCTTGTAGCCGCTTTTCTGCATCGACTGCTTCGCCCCACGCAGCATCAAACGTGGCGATGAGAAAATCAGCGTATGCTTTGTCATCAGTCCAGAACGCCACTATTGGATCGTCAAGCGACGGATCCTCGATATTCACGTTTATCGAACTGATACTTTCTTTTTTGTCTCCGACAAGCATGAATGCTCCCTGGTACTGATCGATGTGGCGCACTTCTTCGCCGTTGTCCAAGAGTTTGCGTACGGGATCAAGGTAGGTCCCTGAAACCTTGGTGATCCCCCGAACGTGTCCGCCTTTTTCTATCAGCATTTTGGACTTATTTGTTATCCCAAATTGAAAGCAGAAGACCAAAAGAGCAGGTTGGAGAAGCCACGCGACTTCCTCCTCCGCAGATTCTACGATAGTCGAAGCGACGGCTAACGCGTCCTTGACACTTTCAATAATGATTCTCTCGCCCATTATCATCAGATAACGTCCTCGAGCTATAAAGCTGTGCCCTTGATGCATCGCTAGGGTTATCATCGCTTGGATGCGCTCGTCAGCCGGCAGGAACCTGTTAGTTCTCCAATGCTGGTACACAGGTGTTATGTTTTCAGTAGAATGAGTCCCAAGTGGCAAAAAAGAAAGAAGATGCTCAGTGCGAGGGTCTGAGTGCTTTTGTTGATACTCGGTTGGCACTCTGTTGTGCGAGGTCGCGGGCAGGTAACAATCGCCGGTTTGTTTTAGACGGAACCCTTACCACAGTGGTTGACGAAGGCCCTACCACCAGCGCTTCAGGATTCATTTTTGGCTGAAAGAACTCAGCTGCGGTATCTATGCCAAACTGAAGCGTCTTGGTTCGAGGTTGCGACGGACTCTAATGGCCGGTGGCGCCCTTGGCAGCAGCTCGTTTATGCGCCCGTCTGCGCCAGACGCCTGCTCCCAAGCCATCTCAAACGCGCTCGTAAGGAATTCCGCTTGCGCAACGCTATTGCTCCAAAGCGCAGCAACATTTTCGTCGAGCGAAAGGGCGGCCTTCAGAGCGTGGTGAATGAGGCTGACGCTTCGCTTGCCGTCGGCCACTGCCAGCGTCATTCCGCGGTACGGGTTTGAATGCCGCAGTTCAATGCCACCTTCCAGATGCTCGCGTCCCGTAGAAAGGTTCTGGAGCGAGATATCGAGCACGCCTCGGACATGCACGCCGCGGCTCACCGCATATTTAAGATGATCCAGGAAGCCTCCCATCGTGATGAGGTTGCATCGAGGATGGGCGGCGAAGACGACAGACGCCTCTGCTGAGTTGATGAGCTGCGAGATAGCAGCAACAAGTTCGCCGACGGTTTTCAGCATCTTAAACTCGTCGGCGTTGTCTGCTCCGCGGCTGAGCTCACCGTTTGGGCCCCTCACAAGGCCGTGCTTGATCCTCTGCAACCGACGCAGCTCGCACTGGCGGGATATGAGCGCGGCGTCGAGCGCATCATCAAGATATATAGGCGAGTAGCATGAACAATCTTCCGCGCTTTTTACGATCATACCTGCGTTAATCAATCTTACGCATCGGCGATAAGCGTCCTCCCGGTACGTCTTGAGGGATCGTGCGAGATCGCCGGCACGCTTCGGTCCGTACTTGAGCAAGTGCACGTAAAGTTGTGCCTCCTTCTCGCCGAGCCCGAACTCGCCCCGCAGTTTTGTAAGCGCTTGTTCCTTGTCGACTGCGAGAGCCTTAGATGGGATGGTTTCGTCTGAGGCAAGGAATTGCGTGCCATTCGCGAGCACGGTGAGCTCCCTCTTTATTTCCTTCATCACGCGAAGCTCGCGTTGACGGGGGAGCAGTACGGCATTGAGCGCATCGTCTAAGTTCACCGCTGCATAGACAGACGGGCTTTGTCTCGTTGCGCTCACCATGGTTTTATCGACAAGCTTTGCAAGTTTTCGATATACGTGCAGGCGGTACGTCTTGAGGGATCGTGCGAGATCGCCGGCACGCTTCGGTCCGTACTTGAGCAAGTGCACGTAAAGCTGTGCCTCCTTCTCGCCGAGCCCGAACTCGCCCAGCAGTTTTGTACAGGGTTCTGCACCGATATCACATGACTTGTTATCTGTGCGGTAACTCGCGATCTCGCTATGCATTGTGAATTCCCGCAAAATGTGTGCTCGCTATTTTTTCTTCGCGCGTCTCTGTAGCTCCGCCAGCGTGTAGCGCTGTCAATGTGCGCGGCGTGTCGATGTCGTTCACGCCCGAGCGCAGCACATAATTTACCGCGTTTGTTAGCCGTTCTGCGCACCTGTCGCAGTTGGGGTCGCGCCCGACGTTGAGGCAGCCAAAGTGGAACCCGTAATAGCACCCCGAATTCTTCGTGACCATGTCTGTTCCCTCCTACTCCATCCTGCGCGAAAAAGCGGTATAAGGCCGCGTGAACACATTTGTGTGTCACACGTGGTGGAGGCGGCAAACGCGCGAGCACATTGGGTCGCCGCTGCCACACAAGCAAAAAAAATGTTCGATTACCGATGCACCAGTCTGTAACCTTCGTGCACGCTTTTCCTCGTCGCGCGTTTAGAGGCGATGCGTCGATTACTGCTGAAACGCGTCGTGCACCAGGTTTGCCACCGCAAACGCCGGGAAAACCTTTGAAAGGGTTTTGCCGTACTGTTGCGAGAGCAAGCTGCACTCAAGCTTCACTTTTGAAGCGGCTTTAGCTATCAAAAATTCTCCGAGACCCGCACCCACGACTGCGTTTACGTCGTGTTTGCGTGCTTGAAAAGCGAGGGCCTGAGCAAGCTCATCGACCTGGGCGCGCTCTACCTGTTGGACAACGTCGTGCGCGTTCTTGTGGCCAAGCTCATCCACGTCACAAAGCAGGATTCTGGCGATTCTTCGATAACAGTGCTCCAGATCACGCGGTTGACCATCCGGCGTGTCGCAAGCGTAATCCTCCGCGCTAATGTTGCCGAGAACGCGATGAGCGTCTGCAGCAATCGCGAACAGTTCGGAAGCCAGCCGATACTTCTTCTCGTTGAGGGTTACGAGCCGCAAAATGGTCGCGATATTCGTTCTGAGTGCTCCAGTGTAGATGAGCTCGCATTCACGCAATCGTTCAAAGTCTGTTGTTGTGGCGGCGGGTTTCCCGTCCCGTATCGGGATCACGTCGCACGTCGTGCTCCCCAGGTCCACGAATATGCAGTTGCTGACACGCCGTGAAACAAATGCGGCTGAAGCCGCCCAGTTTGACGCGGCGTACAAGGAGGCCTCGCTCTCAGCGATCTGCCGCGTAAATTGGCCGTGAACGTTCAGGTAGTACGGCCTCGCGAAAACTGAGTCGACTGAGGACGCGATCGAGCAGATCCCTTCCTTCTTACTCGTGAACGCGTCGGTGAGCTCGCCTGTGATCACGACGCCGACGCGCTTCGGCTTATACTCATTTCTTATGCGTCGCAACTCGCCGGTGAGGTCGTTGTCCCGCCACAGTGGTAGGTACACGCTTCTCGCCTGCCCGCTGGCGGAGGCAACTTTTGTATTTGCTCCTCCGATGTCGATTCCAATCGTATCGCTTAGAGCCATTTGGGTGTTCAAACAGGGCTAGGTGGTTCCGCAGGCGGTTCGGAAGGTGTGTGTGCCGTGAGGCTTCAAACACGTTGGCAGCTCTTGCCCGAATCGCGCTTTGCAAATCAAATCGGCAACGTTGCCCATCACCTTATCGACACTAACGATGGCCGTCGTCGGACGAGGATTCACGTCAACGATGTTAACGACGCCGTCGGGTTGAAGCACAATGTCGACGCCGACGTACCCTTCGCACCCTAGCAGCTCTGCGGCTCTTACCGCTTGATTGATGACGTGGTTGGCGTTAGGAACTGCATACGGCGTCGTGTTCCCGACGTAATGAATCGCATCATCTATGCGAAGGTGCTGCTTGTTGATCGAAAGCGGAAGCGCGGTCCTGCCAATGACGAGGCTTACGCTTATGTGGTCTCCCGTCACGAACTTCGAAACAAGCGTGTTCTCGTCCACACAGTTAGCCTCGAGCATTTCGACCACCCTGACTCCTTCCGCTCCGCATCCGTAACGTGGCTTCAGAACGTAGGGGCCTGTTGAAGGGTTTATTTCGGGTACGGTTAGCGATCCTTCCGAAAGCGCGCGAGACGCGCTGAGCTTGTCTGCCGCTCTCTTCACCGCCTCTGCGGGACACCCGAGATTCGTGGTGTGCCGTTCCACGAGCGCTGTGAAATCGTATAAGATGTTGTCGGGTGCGATGATCATGCCTGCGTCGCATGATCGTGCTAGCTGTTGTACCTGGCTGCAGAAAGCGTCAGCGTCGCCCGTGCGAACGTGCGGCCTGTGTACGACGTGTCCGGCACGTTGAAAACCTCCTTTCAGCGTGTCGAGCATGGCTCGCCCCTCTTTCGCGAGATCGGGCAGCATTGCGCTTGCATATTCGGCCAGGAGTATGTCCACAGAGCCTCCTTGGATTCACTGAAGCGCGCGATCAGCCAGGGTCGCGTGAACAGTTGAAACGAGCTCTCGGAATGTCGCTTCGCTCGGTACGACGTCTACACGCACGTCGAAACTGCCAAGTGCGTCTGCTGTCGGCTTTCCGATAGCGCCGACAACCCGATTCGCAAGTCTCTCGATGAGGTATCCCTTTACTCCAATTCGGTCGGCGCAGTCAAATAGTGCGCGCACCGTCATGGTGCTCGTAAAGAGAACGCCGGCGACGTCGCTCTCTACAAGCTCGCGGATGAAGTCACGTTGCTGTCGGCCACAGAGCTTTTTCAGCGTGTACAGCACGATCTCGTTTACGGTGGCGCCGCTGTTCTGGAGCCCTTCCGTTAGTTCGGAGCTGCCAAAAGCGCTGCGTAAGACCCATATGTTCTTGCGCTCAACATCGCTGAGCATTTGGACGATGCCGTGTGAGCTATACTCTGACGGCATAAGATCGACGTGGAGATGCGCTTTGAGCATAGCACTCCTCGTTTTGGGACCTATGGCCACCACTCGCGTCGAAGACGGAAAGCTTGCCGCATTCAATCTGAGTTCCGCGCAGCTGCGGGCGCCGTTTGCGCTCGTAATAACGACGTAGTCGACGCGGCCCGTTTTTAGCTCGTCCAAGAACGTAGGCCAGAGCAAGTCTCGTATCGGCACGATGTCGACCAGTGCGGTCGCGAGCACGCCGTACCCGAAGGATTCGACAACTTTTTTCGAATCCTCAAGTTGCTTGTCAGGTCGAATGATTGCTAATGTCTTCATCGCTTGGCTGTAGGGTATGTTTGAGCTTGACGACGTCGCCGATTATAAGCACCGCTGGGGCTTTCAGGTCGGCGTCTTTGGCCTTGAGTACGATGTCGCTAAGAGTCCCGACGACAACTTTCTGGTGTGGCGTCGTTCCCTGTGCTATGATCGCCGCAGGCGTTTGCGCGTCCTTTCCATACGCGACCAGGTTCTTGACGTTTTCCGCAAGTGTGCCCACGCCCATCAGCACGACGAGGGTACCATCAAGCTGTGCGAGAACATCCCACTGGAGCTGGTTGCCCGCCGCTTCGTGACCCGTAATAATGGTGACGCTTGAGGCGTAATCTCGGTGTGTGACCGGTATGCCGGCATACGCGGGAACGGCTACCGCTGATGAGATGCCGGGCACGACCTCCACGTCGACTCCGTGGGTTATGAGCTCCTCTGCCTCTTCTCCTCCCCGACCGAACACGAAGGGATCGCCTCCTTTGAGCCGCACGACTCTCTTGCCCTGACGGGCGTAGCTGACAAGCAGATCGTTTATCTTATGCTGCGGCACCTTGTGACGGTCCGGATCCTTTCCGACATCCAGGAGCTCGGTCTCGTGGGGAACGAGCGCGATGATGCGTTCGTCGACGAGTTTATCGTACAACACTACGTCGGCGTCTCTAATCACGCGTTCTGCTTTTCGTGTCAGCAGGCCCGGATCACCCGGTCCCGCGCCTACCAGAAAGACCTTTCCTCTGCCGCTGGGTGTCGGGTTCACGTGTCGGCTAAGCGCTGAAGCCCGTTGCGACGGCTTCTGCAATTAACGCCTCACCTCCACTTTCCTTTATTCGGAGTGCGAATGCTCGTGAACCGCGGTCGTAGTTCTCTACAAGAATGTGATCGGCGAGGCGGACCGTCCGTTGCCCGTCAAGGGAGAGCACCTCAGCGGTAACGCTGACCGAGTCGCCTTGGAGTTGTGCGAAGACGCCGAGTGGAACTAAACACCCGCCGCCCAGAGTCTCCATGATGGTACGCTCGACCATCGCTTCGACAAGCGTGCCTCGGTCATTGAGTGTGGCGACGGCATCATACTCTCGGATCTCCTCGCTCGCCATTACGGCGACTATTCCTTGATTTGGTGAGGGCACGAACGGCAAGCGCTTCTGATTGATGCGGATGCCCAAGCGCTCAAGCCCTGCTTCCGCGAGAACGATCGCGCTAAACTCGCTCGCTCTTAGTTTTCGCATTCGCGTGTCGACNNACGTACTGCGGAAAGTAGCGCGCCAACTGCGCGTGCCGTCTCAAGCTTGAGGTGCCTATAACGGCTCCGTCACGCAGCGGGCGTTCAAATATAAGAACGTCATAGGGTGTAGAACGCGGCAGCACGGCGCACACGCCTATCTGCTGCGGCCGTTTCGTCGGCACGTCCTTCATACTGTGCACGGCGATGTCGATGTCGCCAGCGAGCATACGGTTGTCGATCTCGCGCACAAACGCTCCGATGCCGGCCTCGCGGAAGGGCTTGTCGGTGAAACTGTCGCCGCTCGTTCTTACGATGACAAGCTTGCTTTCTACACCATTCTTTGCCAGCAAGCTCTTAACGGTCCCTGCTTGAATCAACGCAAGTTTGCTGCCTCGAGTGCCGATACGCAGTATGTTGATCACTCTCTATTCGTTGTTCGCAGTCGCCACTAAGTGCTAGTAACCGGGGGTGTCGATGTCAAGGCTGTAAAGCCGTTCAAATGCGTTTGCGCACGCACGGATGGTGTATTCCAGATCTTCGTTTGAGTGTGCCAGTGAGATAAAGTTGGTCTCATATTGCGACGGGGCCAAGAAGATTCCCTCGTCGCGCATAAACGCGCTGAATTTCTTGTACAGGTCTGTCTCGCAGGTCAGCGCATCCTGATAGTTCCTGACTGGTTTTTCAGTGAAAAAGACCTGGAACATTGTCCCTATCCCCTGCACCGAGATATGGACATCGAGCTCTTCGAGAAGGTCGACAAGCATCCGTCTGAGGAGATCTCCCAAGCCGTTGACGCGCCGATAGCCCTCCTCGTTTAACACGCTGAGCGTCGCCAGGCCGGCTGCGAGTGAAACGGGATGGCCGCTGAACGTCCCCGCGTTGAATACGCCNNCGATTTTTCCGAGGGTAGTTAGGTCAGGAGTGACCCCGTAGAGGCACTGTGCCCCGCCGATACACAGCCGGAAGCCAGTAATCACTTCGTCAAATATGAGCAGCGTCTCGTTCTCTTCGGTGACTTTTCGCACATCCGACAAATAGCTTTCTTTGGGCACTACCGGTCCGATATTGCCCATTACTGGTTCAATAATAAGACAGGCCGCGTCATTTTTTTCTAAAGCGCCCGAAAGGGCTTCAACGTCGTTGAACGGCACTTGTACGGTGTGTTTCACCGCTGCGGCGGGTACTCCCAGCGAGCTCGGAGTCGAGATCGCGGCCGATCCTGGCTTTACAAGCACCGCGTCGTGCGCGCCGTGATAGCCCCCCTCGATCTTCACGATGGTGTCCTTTCCGGTAAACCCGCGGGCGGCGCGAATCGCGCTCATCGTGGCCTCGGTTCCGGTTGATACGAATCGAAGCATCTCCATTGACGGGAAATCGACTTGAATACGCTCCGCTAGGTCAATCTCGGCCTTGACTGGGGTGCCATAATCCCACCCTAACTTCAGTTGTTCGGCGACCGCAGCGTAGACCGCCGGGTGAGCGTGGCCAAGAATAAGCGGCCCATAGCCCATGCAATAATCAATGTACAGGTTACCGTCGGCGTCCCATATCCGAGAATCGCTCGCCTTCTGGACGTAAAACGGATAGGGGTCAATCGCCCTCACCGGGCTTGAAACGCCGCCTGGCATCAGCTTTCGGGCTTTTTCGTACAGCTTCGCAGACTTGTCTGTTCGCATCGGTACACTCTCTCACTGTGAGGCTAATCTCTTTGCTGCTTCTTTGGCAAAATACGTTATGATCATATCGGCTCCTGCGCGCTTTATTGAAAGGAGCGTCTCGTAGATAGCGTCATCCGTCAAATGGCCGTTGTCGATTGCCGATCGCAACATGGCGTATTCTCCGCTGACGCTGTACGCTGCGACCGGGACGCCGAAAGTTTGCTTAATCCGGTAGATGATGTCAAGATAGGGCAGTGCCGGTTTGATCATGATGATATCAGCGCCCTCCTCCAAGTCCAAACGCACCTCACGCACTGCTTCGTCGGTGTTAGCAGGGTCCATTTGATACGCTGAGCGATCGCCGAACGCGCATCCAGAGTCCACGGCGTCCCGGAATGGCGCATAGAAGCTCGAACAGTATTTTGCGGCGTACGGCATGAGGGTGACCCCTTCAAACCCTTCTTCGTCGAGCTTCGCTCGTATCGCGCCGACCATGCCGTCGATCATGCCCGAAGGCGCGACGATGTCGACTCCGGCGCGCGCGTACGATGCCGCGACGCCTTGGAGCATCTCCAGGGTTGGTCGCGTGCGGATCGTGTGCGCTTCATCAACGATGCCACAGTGTCCGTGGCTAGTGTACTCGCACAGGCAGGTGTCGGCGATAATCGTGGCTTTTGAAACGTCCGCCTTTATCGCGCGTATGGTATCTTGCACGATGCCGCTGAGCGCGGAGCTCCCGGTGTCGTCTTTGTGGCGTGGTACCCCGAACACGATTACAGCCGGAATGCCTAGCTCTGTAATCTCCTCGACTTCGAGTATGGCGGTTTCAACGGTGTGACGAGAGAACCCTGGCAGGGAGGGAATCGGGACCGGCGCTCGCAGGTTCTCGTCGACAAACAGCGGGCATATCAAATCGTGGGCGTGCAGTGACGTCTCTCGAACCAACGTGCTTATGCCCTTCTTTCGGAGTCGGGCGGGTCGACCGGCCACGTTAATCAGCCTCGCGTTTGAAGAGCTTGTGCGCCGAGCGCATCAGGTCATTATCATCGTTCGCCGCCGCCTCTCGCAGTGAAGCGGTGAGCTCGAATAGCAGCTTGTTGACGATCGAAGCGGTGAGATCGTCGAGGATTTGTCGATAGTTGCCCAGATCCTCCTCCTTTTGCATACGTTTGCGCGCTTTTTCCAGTTCGCGAATTCTAAGCTCCTCTGCGCTCTGATACAAGCCCGCGATCAGCTCATTGGCGCGGGCTTTCTTGTATTGCTCTTCCAGAAGGTTTAACTCCTGATTGATTATGGCGACCACTTTTCCGATCTCAGAGCGACGCTTTTTAAGGTTGCCCTCGGTGATTTTGCGGAGGTCGTCGATGTTGTGCAGCTCGACTCTGTCGATCGTCGCTACGGCCTCTTCGACGTCGCGCGGGTTGGCGATGTCAATGATGACGAGCGAGTGGCCATTCCGCCGCTGCATCGCGCGGCTCACCTGATCACGCGTCAATATGCAGTGTGGCGCGGCTGTTGCGCTTATAACGAGGTCCGCTTCGCACAGGTAATCGTCAATTGTGTCAAATCGTATCGCCGTTCCGCCAAGCTGCTTGGCGAGGGTTTGGGCCCGTCGAAAGGTTCTGTTGGACACGAACATCGCTTTCAGTTTTCGTTCGGCGAGGGCGACCATCACGAGTGTCCCCAGCTCGCCGGCCCCGATGCTCAGAATCGACTTGTCGTCGAGGGTGCCCATGAGGCGTTCGGCCAGGTCTACGGCGGCAGAGCCGACGGAGACTGAACCGCGGTTAATCTGCGTCTCGGTTCGCACGCGCTTGCCGACCTTTATAGCCTTGGAAAATGCCAAGCTCAGCTCTGGTCCCAGCGTTCGCTCTTTGCTCGCGGTTTCCACCGCGTCCTTAAGCTGACCGAGTATCTGGTCCTCGCCGACGATCATCGAATCGAGGCCCGATGCCAGGCGCATCAGGTGTCGGAGTGACTCGCGTGACTCATAGTGGGCGATGAGCTCATGGGGCACTGACGGGAAGAAACGTGCAGTGAAACCGGCGACGTCAAACTCGCTGTTGATGTCGAGGTAGAGCTCGATCCGGTTGCACGTCTGGACGATGGCACACTCACGAACACCGTCTGCCGAACGCATTGCCCGCAACGCGTCCTTTAGGTCGTCGATGCGGGCACATTCGAGATCGTTCAGGCTTGCCCATTTGTGCGAGATTGAGAGGTTGGTAATCCCATTCACGTAAGAATTCCTTATATCGTGACGTGTGGCTTGATTCGCTCGTGTTCCACGATTTCAAGCGCCTCGTGGAGCCCCGCGTCGTAGCTGCTCGCTAGTGCCACCCACACGCCGTGGTCATTGATAATTGATTCAAGGATGTGCCTTCGCTCAAGCTGGCTGTCAATCTCCTTTTTTAGAATGCTTCGTAGCTCGTTTTGGAGCGCAACCATGAGGGCGACGTTCTCGATGAGCTCCTCGATGCGCAGCCTCAGAAATCGGGCTGCCGCGGGACTTTTGCCCATTGTCGAGATGCCGATGTGGATGTCGTCCTTATGGATGACCGACGGCACAATGACCTCGCCGATGTCGTCAACCTGGTTTACAAGGATGTTCATAGCCTTTGCCTGGTCGGCTATCAATCCGTTGAGCGCGCGGTTGTTGGTCGCAGGAACCACGATGAACGCGCCTTCGAGGTATTTTTTGACGTCTTTTAGATCGTCGACGATCGCGTCGATACGCCCACTGTCTGCCATTTTCATCAGTTCAGGGGTGAAGCTCGTGCTCACCACTTTGGTTTGCCCGTAGGCGCAAAACATCTTGGCCTTCCTCTCTCCGACGTGTCCACCGCCGAATATGACGATGCACTTGTCTCTTAGGTCAATAAAAAGGGGCACGTGAGCCATGACAATACCAATTCTGAACGGTGTGATTTGCTGATCGCTCGCCAAAATGACGCAGCGCTCGTTTTAGGATCGCCCTGCTGGTTCAAATTCCTACCACGTCATCCTGGTATAAATGCTTACCTCCGGCCCGGTAGCGTGATGATCGCCGTTACGTCTCCATTTTAGGCTAAAAATCGCGGGACAAGGGAAGAAGCTGTGCATCGCCCC
>PLGY01000038.1:2110-20348 GCA_003139855.1 Candidatus Methanoflorens stordalenmirensis | reverse complement strand
AGTACACGCTGCTGCCAGTCGTGAAACTCCACACTTTCGCCCCGGTCGTGGCGTTCAGAGCGTAGGTGTTGTTGTCCTCGCTACCCACGTAGACCACCCCGTTAGCGACGGCAGGAGAGGAGTCCACCCCGCCACCGGTTGTGTAGTTCCACACTTTCGCCCCGGTCGTGGCGTTCAGAGCGTAGGTGTTGTTGTCCTCGCTTCCCACATACACGACGCCGTCAACGACGGTAGGGGAGGAGAGGACGACGCTTCCAGTCGTGAAGCTCCAGGTCAGCAGCCCTTTTGACATGTTGCTCCCCGCCAAGGGGCCGTAATCGCCGCTGTGCTGGGCGTTGTAGCGGAACTGCATCGTGTCGTACTGCGCTGCTGCAGGAACGGTCGCAACGCCTGCAAATAACACGGCAATGAGAAGAATAACCACAGAAAATGACACGATTTTGTATACGCGCATGATTTGCCTCGTAAACGTTCGTTGCCCGAAGAAAATGTAAGAGGATAGGATAAAGGCTCCGGTCTGCAACAGACTGAGGCATCGAAATCGAAAAAGAGAAAAGAAAAGCTAAGACGGCAGCATTTATAGGAATAGCCGAACTAATCGATTAAAAAAGTTAACGGCCAGACTGCCACTAACGCAAGGTAGCAAATGAGCAGGCCTTCGATGGACGCTCCTTAAGCGCATTGATGGCGCCAGCCTGCGCCGATATCCAACTCTTTTAATGCAGACGAAAATCAGGCGCGGCTCAGTGAAGCAGCAGGACAGCGATTCGCGCGCAAGGCCGCCGCCTCTCTAATGCGTAGCTCTTGGTCGAAGCACCCGGAGATGGCGTAGCAGCTATATAGGACTTAACAGGACACTAACTGAGTAGAGCACTCGTGTAGGCAATGCCCTCGGCACGTGACCTATGCTGGGCAAAAAGCGGAGGCTTAAAAATGCCAGATGGAACGATGAAAGACGAAAAGGAAATCGAATCGCTGCTTAGTGACTTAAAACACGTGAGTCCCGATAAGAGGAAAATGGCGTGTTTAACTCTGGGCAAGGCAAAATCCGCTCGCGCGGTGGATCTGCTAATAAGCGCGCTCAATGATACGGACATGATGGTGCGAGAGTGTGCAGCAGAAGCGCTCGGGGAGATAGGTGACCCAAAGGCGGTGGAGCCGCTCGCTAACGCTCTAAAGGATAAAGAGTACTACGTCCGACTCGAAGCCGCGACGGCGCTCGGACAAATAGGCGATGCGCAAGCGTTGGAACCCCTTATCGAGGATATGAACGACGATAATCAAATTGTGCGCGAAAAAGCTGCCCAGGCAATAGGCGAGATTTGCGGACTGGGCGACACGTGTGGTATCAACGAGGTGGAGCTCCTCCTCGTGGATCTCAAGGACCAAAGCAAGGGAGTTCGCTGGAGAGCATCCGACGCCCTGGTGAAAATCGGTTCTGCCTCTATAGGGCCCCTCATTTCAATGCTGAGTGACAAAGATCCAGATATTAAGATGAGGGCGGCGAAAAGCCTCGGAGAAATAGGCGATGAGCGGGCTCTCGAGCCGCTCAGAGTCCTTTTGAAGGACAAGAATCCCGATGTCCGAGATGCGGCGGGGAAGGCAATAGAGCGTATCAACAGGGGAAACGCCTGACCGTTGTGAAATGTTGACCTAGGAGTGCGCCGCGCATCAGGAAGCGACTCGTCAAGTTGTTCGACGCCGTACAGAAATGTATCGGCGTGGTTAACGGAAACTAAGCGATGAGTTATGAACGACGAAAACATAGTCCACAGCTTAGATACGAGCAGAAGCGAAAGAATCCCCCCCGGTCAGCAAAAGACCGAAGACTGGCCGGTGTTGCACTATGGCTCCATCCCGCGCGTTGACGTCTCTAAGTGGACGTTTACCATCTCAGGCCTCGTGGAATCCGAGCGGAAGCTGAATTTCGAACAATTCACATCGCTTCCGCAAGAGAAAGTGTTCTCCGACATACACTGCGTCACGGGGTGGTCGAAGCTCAACAACTATTGGGAGGGAGTAAGCACACGATCGCTCACCGACTTAGTGAAAGTACTGCCTGCAGCCAAATTTGTTTTGATTCACGCAGAGAAGGGCTTCACGACGAACCTTTCAGTAAGCGACTTTTTTGAACCCGACGTACTTTTTGCCCTCAAGCATAATGGTGAGCTCCTCACGCCGGGACACGGCTATCCAGTGCGGCTCGTGGTTCCACGCCTCTACTTCTGGAAGAGCGCCAAGTGGGTAACCGGGGTCGAGTTCATGGCTGAAGATAAGCGCGGATTCTGGGAGTCACACGGCTACCATAACCGGGGCGATCCGTGGCTAGAAGAGCGTTATAGCCACTGAGAAACTCACGGGCGCGGGTTTAGCATAGCGCGTGAGATAACCAAAAACAGCGTGCGCCAGATGCGCACGTCAAATGCTTTTGAGCGTCAAATGCCGAGGTCTCTAGTCCTAGGTCCGCCTGATAAAGCGGTGCTCTTTCGCGCCATCTTGCAAGGAGCGGTAGAAAGACTACGAAGGAAACGCGATGAAATGACTGATAGTTTAAGCAAACGGGAACTGACATATACCCCTTTTTGAGTAATGGTAGTTGATGAAAGCAGTGATTTCCGTCGGCGGGTCTGTGATTGCTCCAACATTATCGCAGGAAAAGTTCTTAGAGTACGCTGAAGTGATCAAGGAACTCGCAAAAGAAAATACCTTACTTGTCGTGACCGGCGGGGGCAAAGCAGCCCGGGATTATATACAGGCCGCCCGTTCAATGGGGGCGAGTGAAGCGGTGTGTGACCTTATCGGCATCGCCCTCTCGCGCGTCAATGCTCGATTATTGATCTCGGCATTATCGAGCGCGGCGTTTCAGGATATTCCACACGATTATCGAGAAGCCGAAACGGCCATGTCTTCGCGCAAAGTTGTCGTGATGGGGGGCGTGGCACCCGGACAGACAACCGATGCTGTATCGGCGATCCTTTCTGAATACGTGCAGACGGATCTTCTTGTCATAGCAACGTCAGTTGATGGCGTTTATACGGCAGACCCGTATATTGACAAGAGTGCCGTCAAGTTGGACGAAATCTCACCCGGTGAGCTAGTGAAGATCGTGATGTGTGATGAGATGAAGGCCGGAGCCAAAACTGTCATCGACCCGCTTGCGGCGAAGATTATTGAACGCTCGAAAATATCGGCCGTCGTGGTCGACGGGCGTGAACCGCGAATCTTGCTTGATGTTCTCGCAGGCAAACGCGTCGGGACACGCATAGTCCACTAAAGGGATACAAGCTTCAGAGCCTTCGCTTTGTCCATCTCTGAAATCAGAACCATAATAACGCCGAGCCGGGTGAAGAGCGTGCTTCGATCAACCGCATCGCGAGATAGCCGAATGTACCTATTTTTGTCCTATCTGCTCTATTTCTTGCCCGATTGTGCGGCTAGCCTCTCGTCCTGCTCGCAATGTCGCCGAGCATGCTATGCAGATATGCGCATGCGTCCGAAGTTCCGATGAACTGTCCACAATCGAATCAGGAACGCCTGACCCGTTCTTGGAGTGTGTTTCAGAAGCAGACCGCTTCCTTCATAGGAGCACGCCGTGGTCGTCAATTTCGCCCCGGTGAATACGGGTCGAGGATATCGGGTGTCCGTCCTGTCCAAGGACAAAATCGACACATACGATCTTTATCGGTGGAAGTCCGCGTTGTGATCTTAGGGTGTTAATCTCCTTTGCTGTACGAAACGTGTCAGGAGAGACAACGATATAGTCAAATTTCAGCTTCAGGGTTGGCCCGAACGGGTCGCCAAGCGTGACAATCGCGGGATCAGTCCCTGTTAGCGCCTTTATGTAGGTGGTAAGTGTTTTCTTGCGGGTATCGTACGTGTTGCTTAAATGGGCTTTTCTTTGTGCCATTTCATCAGAAACAAGCCCGATAACCACGTCACCTAGTTTGTAGGCCTTTTTCAGCAGCGCCTTATGACCGTCGTGAAGTATATCAAACGTTCCACCAATCGCAACTGAAGCCATAAACCCCCTACTTGTAGTGGTGCACTATGTGATATAGCGCACTAGGTTAATTATTGGCTTTTTGAACCTAAAGACAACTCATTAGTGATATTGAGGACCTGGAAGGAACTAATGAACAGAAACTTCGAAGGCGTCTTCATTGCCCCGACCGCAACGGTCATAGGAAATGTGACGATCGCCCCAGGTTCGAGCGTGTGGTTCGGCGCGGTCATACGGAGTGACTTGGCCTTGATTCAGATAGGCCGCAATACAAGCGTGCAGGACAATGCGGTCATACACATACGAGAAGGAATCGAGACTCGGATTGGAGACCAGGTAACAATGGGACACGGGGCAATAGTCCACGGAGCACAAATAGAAGATACTGTGCTTATCGGAATTGGCGCCATCATACTAGACAAAGCGCGTGTCGGGAAGGGTTCCATCGTCGGTGCGGGCGCCGTCGTGACAGAAGGCACGCAGATACCGCGACGCAGCCTTGTCCTGGGAGTCCCCGGAAAAGTTGTCAAAGAGGTAACCTCTGAGCAGTTTCAGTGGATAGAGGAAAATGCAAAAAGCTACACCGAACTAGCGCAGCGCTACTTGACAAGCGAACAGCATTAACCGACTCGTTGTGTGCGTGCGGTTAAACCGGCTACATGCGGGTGGGGATTCCGCGCTCTCGCAAGTACTGCTTTAATGAAGCTATGGAGATCTCTTTAAAATGAAAAATGCTTGCGGCAAGACAAGCGTCCGCCTTGCCATCAACAAAGCCTGCGTAGATGTGCTCAACCGTGCCGGCACCTCCGGAGGCAATTATTGGTAGGTCGATGGACTCTGATATCGCCTTCGTGATGGGAATATCATAGCCGTCTCGTGTGCCATCCCTATTCATGCTGGTGAGCATGATCTCACCCGCGCCCAGGCGCTCGCTCCTCATCGCCCATTCAATCGCATCGATGCCGGTCGGGGTTCTCCCACCGTAAATCACGACCTCATACCACGCTTGAGTGCCATCTTCGAGAGTAACGATATGCTGTCCTCTCTCCACGTTCGTGTTCCGTCTACAATCGATGGCTAAAACAATGCACTGCGAACCAACCGCATCGGCTGTGCGCGTTATAAACTGTGGATCCTTGACGGCGGCAGTGTTAATCGCTATCTTGTCCGCGCCAGACCGCAACGTCTGGATGACATCATCGATGGTCCGCACGCCGCCACCGACGCAAAAGGGTATGAAAACTTGGTCGGCTGTTTCCTCGACGATGTCCAGCATCGTTTGTCGCTTTTCGTGTGAGGCCGTGATATCGAGGAAGATCAGTTCATCAGCGCCCTCTTGATCGTAACGCTTTGCGAGTTCTACTGGATCGCCAGCTGCTCTCAGCGAAACGAATTCAATGCCCTTCACGACGAGTGCCCTGTTGCCATCTCCATATTTGACGTCAAGGCACGGAATAATCCGCTTTGTGAGCATCAGTGTGAGGTAGTGCTGCACTTATTTAAAGCACGTTGCATCCGTGGTCTTGGGGCAACCCACAACCGCTGATGCGGGAAAGGTCGACCTCGTGCGCTGGCTTTTTTGAGCCGCGAAGCCCACAGATCGCAAAAGCTACCTATAAATACAAACGCGTTAAGCGGAGTACTAAGCTTTGCGGCGTTTCAGGAAGTTGCCCACGAATATGAAGCAAAGCAAGGAGTTTGAACCAGATTCGAGCCCGCACGTGACAAGACTGACGCAGGCACTTGCAAAGACGATCGCCCTTGACGAAAAGGACCTTATAATCTTACTATCGCTCCTTGCGAACGCAAAGGCTTCGAACGTGGAGCTGGCCGAACGTCTCGGCCTCAGCGATGGCAACGCCGCTGCTTACCATATCAAACGTCTTAGGACGCGGGCAGTTCTCACGCGATATACGATTCAAATCGATTGGCGGAAGATCGGTTTTCCCGCAGATTTCGTCATTCTTGCTGAATCGGATGAAAAAGCGGCGCTGATTGCGTTGGAACGGTACCTCATCCTTCTTCAGGACTATTACCAAAAGCACTTTGGCAATGTGCTGCTCCTACCAACCTCTTCTGGATACGTGCTGCTGAGAGACATAAGTCACTGTTACGGTGATAAAACGATGCTTGTAATCACCGGCAGTGGGACGCGCGATCTCGATATTGCTTTCTTTCGGGAGAACTACATAACCCGAGCATTCGAGGGCATACGAACAACGCTTATGACCACTCGATACAGAACTGTGGACAACTTCGTGATACAGAGCGAAGCCCTCGACACATTACGCGCCATCTTCGAGGCCACAGGCGCGTCTGAAGAAGAGATCAGTCGAATTAGAGAGCATCTTAAGTCGACTTTCGAGTAGCTGTGTCTGAGTCCACCCCGTGTTGTCGAAATGATTCGGCTGGTTCTTCTTCGATCTGATTGGGAGTTATCGGCTGTGCTTACATCCCCTTGGACTCACAAGAGATGAAGGCTAAGTGACGAGCTGACAAGAACAGCGCTCGCACGTAGGCCTCTCACATTGGAAAGAAGCAAGGCGGCAAGTCCATATATAGAAAGACCGCAAAGAAACAAGTCGTAGCTGCTGAAGGGTCCAAATGGCGGTAAAAAACAGCGCTAGCTCGAAAAAACTGAACCTCTTCGACGTTACAAATCTAGTAGTTGGCACTGCCATAGGCGCGGATATCTTCATTGTCTCGGCATTGGCCAGTGCCTATCTCGGACCTGCAAGCCTCGTTATTTTTATCGTTGCCGGGGTAATCGCGATACTTATAGCATTAAGCTTCGCAGAAGCTGCGGCGCTTGTTCCTAAGGTGGGGGGTGCGTTTTCATATGTATGCGAGGCTTGGGGGAACTTTGCCGGCTTTTTAGTGGGCTGGCCCCTCTGGATTGCCGAAGTTGCCGGGCTTGCCGTAATGCCGGTCGCGTTGGTGAGTTATCTTCAGTATTTCGTGCCCTCGCTCACGGTGCTTCAGGGCGACATCATAAAAATCGTTTTTGTCGCGGTTATCGCGTACATAAACGTGCGGGGGGTAAAGGGTGCTGGACGGGTCAATGATGTGCTTACCATCGGAAAATTAAGCCCACTACTGCTGCTGATCGTCGCAGGATTTATCTGGTTGGTCGTTCACCCAGGCACAGCAGCTTCGAACCTTACACCATTTGCCCCGCTTGGTTGGAGCAATTTCGGACCAGCGCTGATAATCATTTTTTGGGCATATACGGGCTTTGAACTGGCGGTTATTCCCTCTGGTGAAATAGAGGATCCGACGAAGACCCTCCCGAAAGGGATGATTATTGGCATGGCAATTGTAACCTTCTTTTATATAGCGATAGGCTTCACGGCGCTCGCTGTGGTCAACTGGACGTCGCTCCAATTCGATCCCGCGCCCCTTGCCACAGCTGGCAGCGTCGTCCTGTCGTACACGCCGGAGCTTGCCCTTATCGGAGGTACGATACTTGGGCTGGGGGCGCTCATCTCAATTTCTGGCTTTGAGGAGTCTGCTACGCTAGCGACCGCCCGGCTATCCTATGCGATCTCACTGGATGGACTATTTCCAAAGCTTTTCAGCCGAATTCATCCAAGGTTTGGTACCCCTGTCAATGCGATTATTATACAGTCCGCCATTGTGTTATCCCTTTCATTAATTGGCGGATTAACGCAACTCATCATTTTTTCAGCGTTTAATCTTGCTTTTATCTACCTGGTCACGTGTGCCGCCGTGCTGACACTCCGAGGGAGGCAAAAAGAGAGTGACCGCATGTCCTTCGGACGGCTCCCCGGGCTGGCAATCCCCGTTTCGGGCGTTATCTTGAGCGTGTTTCTCATATATGAATGTGGCATCAGCACCATAGCACTCGGAATCGTGTCGATTCTGATTGGCATCCCGATCTATGTGTTTTATGCGCCGCGCACCGAGCTAACGACTCTAAAGAGGGACTTCTATTCGAGTGAAGCAGTTCTTAGGAGGACCATACACAGTAATCTAAATTTCTTTAGACCCCACCGTAAATAGATCTATTCGACTGAAGCGGTTCTTGCGAGGGCCGCGCACACAGAAAAGTTTTCTTAGGGCATTTGGTGTGGCTGGTTTGGAAGGCTTCAGCACGTCGATCAGAAGGATAGATTGAATCCTCTGGCCTTTATTCGAAGTGCGGATAACGACGAATTTTGTGCTATTTTTGCCGCATCCGTCCTAATCGAGGCACAAGTGCGATCGTGACTAGCACGACGACCACAAGCAGTGACAGCACCGCTACGTCCGTATTGCTGTAGTCAAACAGTCCGAAGAAGTTTGTTGGTATGGGCTTAGCCCCGACGGCGGTATAGAGGGGCGCACCATAAAGCCACCCGTGGGAGGAATTGTTGTAGTACACGTAGACGTTGTACGCTGCTCCTGTGGTGTTTGTGGGGACCGTCGGAGGCGACAGGACGCTAATCTGCTCGCCTGCGCCGAGGCGTACCCAGCCGTAGCCGTCGTTCTGTTGAACGGCGCCCGAGGAACCGGCGCCGGGATCTTGGTTCAAAACAGCTTCGCCATTGACGCGGCCGGGCAGCGCTGCGGTTCCGTTATGGAGTATCGCATAGGGGGCTACCCAAGCCGTTGTGTTGCCGAGATTGGTTATATCCCACATGATCGAGTTTTGAGGACTTGGCACCTGTCGAACAGAGGTTATTGTGATCGCAGGCCAAGCCCCTATCGGTTTGGGTGGGTAATCCTGCTGCAGTTGTGAAATGATCGCTGGAAATCCGAGCTGCTGATAGTCAGCAATCGTAGCTCCCAACCCGAAGAACACATTGAAGCTAGTGAAACCCACTCCCTCGGAATAACTCCAATCCAGTAGCGTTTTGTATGTACTATAATTTAGGGCCGCGTTGTTTTTAGCCCACACGCCAGCCGTTATGCCCTGCGGCTTTCCGAGGTTGTACGATACCAGAGCCGCTTGTTGTATGCTCGCGATTTCGGAGGGATAGTACGCTTCCCACCACATTTCCGTAACATCAGGATTCATGTAGCCGTCTTGCCAAACGCCGCACAAGTCGCAGTTAAAAAAGGTAACAGTGGCGAAGTAATCCTTCAACGTAGCAAAATCGCCACTTCGGCCTCCCTCGGTAGCTACGTTTTGCCAGCCAGCTTGCTTCCACATGCTAAAATCCGAATCGAAGTGCGTTATGGGCGTTGACTCGTTAGCGCCTCCGTTCCAGATGATATATTCGACATCCAAAATAGGGTACATGCCCAGCTGCTTAATTTTCTGCAACTCTTTGTCGTACGGGACGGGTTCTGCTGCAACGAGCACTACCGTGGTGAAGCCCTGTGCTTTAAAATACTCGATTGTTCCATCCCAGATTTGATTGGGCGCCAGCGACACGCTGTAGTCGAGCTGTGGCTTAGGTGCGGCATCTAAGGGGGCTAGGGCCGTAGCCGCAACCGTCGGCGGTGACGACGAAACGGCCGTAGCAGGAACCGTCGTTGCTGCCTTTGGAACGGCCGTAGCAGGAACCGTCGTTGCTGCCCCCGAAACGATAGGCACAAAAATGGCCGAGCATCCGACGAGCAAAACTAATGCAAGAACGACTGACTTTCTGATCATTGTCTGTACTCACGACTCGCGAGCGGGCAACTTTAAAATAGGCAAAAACAAGTCTACGCTCCTCCTATTTGCGAGCTAAGGATCCCCGTTCGGTCGCTAGTAAGCATTTGTGGCGTTGTTGTACCCTTACGTGTGGGCTATTTATAGTTACTCTCCGGACAGTCGGCCGACCATCACTGAGCAACAAGCGTCGCATCCCTACATTTTGGAGCCCCGGAACGCACGCAGATGCTCGGCTAACGTCCCTGGTTGCGTTCAAGTGCCTGGCGTCCTGTGCAACACGTCGGAGCGCTAAACAAGTCCTTTTGATGTCGCTGAATGCTTACGCACTACGCTGTGTGATTATAAAAGTCGTTGCGCCTGCTTGAGACAAATTTACTGGGCCGATTTGCAGATTGACCGTGGCGATCGCGACGTGCACCGAACTTGTTCCATTGACGAAAGTGAGGATCACATCTGATCCTTGGTGAACGGGGGTTGAACCTTGGTACCCTCGGTTTGCCATTTCAGTCTTATAAAAATCAGCAACTTGAGTAGCGGAGCCAGTTGTCTGGTAGGTCGTCACATTGCCCTCGCTGGTATTGACTGATGCCGTCTTCAGTGAGGGCTGATACACAGGCACGGCGTTAGTACTGTTCCCCTGCCCCCCAGAGGGGGTTGTTGACACGCACCCCGATATGCAGGTGGCCAGGACAATCAAGGCAAGCACCGGCACAAGAATGTACTTGGTTTTCATTGTTTTCATTGCTACCTCACCTAGCTTCGCCCTTATCGCTTTTACCAGTATCGGTGCTCGCTTCTGATCTGCAGTCTGCAAGCTGCGTATCCAGTTGCCGTGACATAGAAGCCTCGCACGGAGTTGATAATACTAAGACATCATCGGTATCACTTGCTGACCGCTTCAGTTCACTTCTCCCCTTCAAACTCCTTTCCGATGCTCCAAGTTTTTGCGAATCTCTTGCCAAGCTCCCAATAACTCTGGTCCGTCATGGTGAAGAGAAGCGGCCGCACTTTGCCATAGTCAACTACGCCGTCGGTCAGCACCGCATCCTCAGCGTACGTAGTGACGATTTCGCCTATGAACACGTCGTGTTTGGGAAAATCAACCACCTTTATGAGCCTGCGCTCCGTGCTAATAGGACATTCAGTAATCATAGGGGCCGTCTTGAGGTTGCCATAGAAAACGTGAAATAACTGCGCTTTGTCGACGTGCTTCCCTGACACCAAGCCACAGTAGTAAGTTTCCTTCACCATATCAGCAGATGGTAGGTTGATGCTGAACGTCCCGTTCTCTTTGATTCCGGCGTTAGTGTAATGGGCTTTTGCCATCCCGGGGGAGACACTTCCCAGGTCCATAATGCCGACGTGCGCGATAGTGACGAAGTTAGGCCCCCCTCTACCGTTGCCCCTACGAGAGTCGTTGGCATGGGGTAAAGACAATTTTGCGCTCCAAGCTCAATTTTCATCTTGTACCTCCTTCCAAGTGCGGTTCAGTTCTCGCGTGCAGACATATGAAACTTTTCGATTAAGATTCCACTCATCTGGCGGACGTGTTGGATAGTTTAGCTACTCGGCGCCCTTACCAACGTGCGGAGTTCGCACTACTGCATTTTTGTCAATACGACAATCGTGGTCCACGAGGCGATTCCGTTAGCAGACACGAGCGGTCGCCTGAAAAAGAGCGAGCCGTGCTAGACGAAATGAAGGCTGGTTATGATGACATCAATTGCTTTAATCCCGATGAACGGGACTATCAAGCCGCCTACGCCGTAAATCGCAATATTTCTCAAGAGAATTGTTGACGCGTCACTCGGCTTGTATTTCACACCTCTCATGGCAAGCGGAATCAGCGCCGGGATGATAAGGGCGTTGAATATTACGGCAGATAATATCGCGCTCTCCGGCGATGAGAGCTGCATAATGTTGAGCTTGTTTGCTTGAGGGATAGCAACGGCGAAAATAGCGGGGATGATTGCGAAATACTTGGCGACGTCGTTGACGATGCTAAACGTCGTAATGGCACCGCGCGTCATCAGGAGCTGTTTTCCGATCGACACGACCGATATCAGCTTTGACGGATCGCTGTCGAGGTCGACCATGTTCGCGGCCTCTTTTGCTGCTTGCGTGCCGCTATTCATGGCGAGCCCCACATCGGCCTGCGCCAATGCAGGAGCATCATTGGTGCCGTCTCCGGTCATCGCAACGAGCTTGCCTGCTGCCTGCTCGGCTGCGACGATGTTTATCTTGTCCTCCGGCTTGCTTTCGGGAATGTAGTCATCGACTCCTGCCTCTGCCGCGATCGTTGCCGCGGTGAGTCTGTTGTCTCCGGTGACCATGACCGTCCTAATTCCCATGCTCTTCAACTCTTGCAACCGGTCTCGCATGCCGGGCTTCACGGTATCTTTGAGGTGTATCACACCGATAGCGTCGTGATCTATTGATACCACGAGCGGCGTCGCTCCCTTGCGTGAAATGCCGTCAACGACTTCTTTAAATCCGCCGGGAACGTACTTGACGTAAGCTGACATCACGTCAAATGCTCCCTTGCGAATTTCTGAGCCATCGGCTAGATCAACCCCACTCATCTTTGTGTCCGCAGAGAAGTCGATTACTTCGCTAATCTCCGGCTCAACCAAATCGGGCATCAGCTTCTTTGCTAGGTTCACAATTGACCGGCCTTCGGGGGTCTCATCACGCACTGAGGCGAGAAACGCTGCCTTCGTGACCTCCCCGCTTGTCTTGTCGCCAAGCGGGATGAACTCCTCTGCGAGTCTGTTGCCGATCGTTATCGTGCCTGTTTTGTCGAGGATAAGCGTGTTGATATCGCCTGCCGCCTCAACCGCTTTTCCTGATTTGGCAATAACGTTGAATTGCGTCACTCTGTCCATACCAGCGATTCCGATTGCGGAAAGCAACCCACCGATGGTCGTTGGGATCAGGCAGACGAGCAGAGCGATTAAGGTAGTGGTGCCTACCAGTGCACCGGAATAACCGGCGAGCGCGTTGAGCGTAACGATGACGAGAAGGAATATCCACGTGAGGCCAGCAAGAACGATGGTGAGTGCGATTTCGTTGGGCGTTTTTTGTCGCGACGCCCCCTCGACAAGCGCGATCATTTTGTCGAGGAACGACTCTCCTGGGTTTGCCGTAATGCGAATTATAAGTTCATCACTCAAGAGCGTCGTACCGCCCGTTACCGAGCTAAAATCTCCACCGCTTTCGCGAATTACCGGTGCAGACTCTCCCGTTATTGCGGATTCGTCCACGGCGCCCCTGCCCTTGATAACCTCGCCGTCATTCGGGATGACCTCGCGAGCGCTGACTCTTACCACATCGCCTTTCACAAGATCGTGCCCGTTTACTTCAACGATCTGATCCCCGACGACCTTATTCGCTGTGACCTCCTTTTTCGTTTTTTTCAGGCTCTCTGCTTGGGCCTTGCCACGTCCCTCGGCAATCGCTTCGGCAAAGGTGGAAAAGAGCACGGTTATCAGTAAGATCGCTGAAATCGTGCTAATGAACACGAGCTGTCCGCTTCCGGCTATGGCGGCGGAGATCGCGAGTATGAGCGTATACACGAAGCCCACCTCGACAACAAACATCACGGGGTTTGCGATGAGCGACCGTGGATCGAGTTTCCGTATCGATTCCTTTAACGCCTCCACGAGCATTGCCCCGCCATACCACTTTTGGTTGTCCATGATGTGCCCCCTCAGAGGAGTGCCTCCCCCAGAGGTCCTAAAACCAGCACCGGGAAAAACGTCAGTGCGCCGAGAATCAGCATGACACCGATCAGTATGAGGCCAAAAATCCATGTGTCAGTTCGAAACGTTCCGGCATCGTACGGCGTAATCTTCTTACGCAGCAATGAATCAGACACCAGGAGCATAAGCGGGAACGTTATGTATCTTCCGAGTAGCATCGTGACCCCAAGCGTATAGTTCAAAAACGGGGTATTGGCACTCAAACCGGCGAATGCTGATCCATTGTTGGCTGCGGCTGATGAAAACGCGTAGAGCATCTCAGTAAAGCCGTGAAACCCTGGGTTGCCTAAAGCGCTCGTCGCGAAAACGATCCCTGCTGCGGTAAACCCGAGTATAAGGACCGGGTGAACGAGAAATGCGAGGAATGTGAGTTTGACCTCTTTGGATTCGATCTTCCGGCCAAGGTATTGCGGGCTACGTCCGACCATCAGGCCTGCTATGAATACGGCCAGTATCACGTACATCAGGATGGTGAGAAGGCCTGACCCGTCGCCGGCAAAAAGGGAGCCGATCATAAGGAGGAAGAGCGGCACGGCTCCTCCGATCGCCGTGTAGCTGTCGAGCATGCTGTTCACCGATCCCGTCCCTGTTGAGGTCGTCGACACAGTGAACATTACGGAGTTCTCGGTGCCGAATCGAACCTCTTTGCCCTCCATATTTCCCATCGACTGGTTCACCGCAAGGTTCGAGAGAGCGGGGTTTGACGACTCTGCAAGGAGCCCGATGCTGAGCAAAATGATAAATACGGTTGTCAGAGTTCCGATGAGAATCCACCCCTCTTTGGTGTTACCCGTCATCACCCCGAATGTATAGAGCAGGGAAATAGGGATAATTAGCATTGCGACGATTTCGATTACGTTGGTCAGCGGCGTGGGATTTTCAAAGGGGTACGCGGAATTTTGCGCGAAAAACCCTCCACCGTTCGTCCCGAGATGCTTTATCGACTCGAGCGAAGCAACCGGTCCTCGGTACAACGTGCTGATACTCCCTTCAACAGTGTGGTAGCTCAGTGGCCCTGCAAGCGTTTGCGGAACCCCCTGCACTAGCAACAAAATCGACACGATGATCGCGAACGGTACAAGCACCCGCGTCAGTGAGCGCACAAAATCAAAGTAGAAGTTGCCAATGCCGCGTATCTCCCGAAAACCAGGCCGTTGGTCCCTGCTCGCAAACCCTCTAATGAACGCCGCTCCGACCGCCATTCCGGTGGCGGCGGAAGTGAACATGAGAAACGTGATGCAGATCATCTGGGTGAGGTAAGACGCTTGAGTCTCGCCGGCATAGCTTTGCCAGTTCGTGTTCGTCATGAAACTTACGGCGGTGTTAAAGGCTAGGTCGATCGGCATGTTTACCGCACCCGTCGGGTTCAGGGGCAGGTACCCTTGAGTAATTAGAATCAGCATGACAATAACGATCATTAGCCCGTTCACCAAAAGAAGGGTCAGGACGTAGCGTCCTACGCCCATATTTTCACTTGGGTCAACACCGACTGCCCAGTGTAAGCCTCGCTCAATCGGACCAAACAGCGCGTCCAGCCGACTTCGCTCCTTGAAAAAAACGCCAACTAAGTAGCTGCCAACGGGGCGGACAAGGAGCAGCACAGCAGCAAGCTCCAGGATAATTTGAACAACGCCCAGGATGTCCATTCACACCACTAAAACCGTTCGGGGTATAGTATGATGTAGGTAAGATATATGAGCAACAATAGCGAGATGACTACGAAGACGACGTAGTATATATCCATCCCTCGCACAATAGGCATGCCCGTATAAAAACTTCACCCTTAGGGGCCTAAACAAACTATTTGGAGCATACAACGCAGATATGCGGCCACGCATAGCGCATCGATACGCGCACAATTCAAGTTCACTGTAAGAAGAACAAGGCGCGAACTCATTTATGTATAAGCACATCCTGCTTCCAATTTCGAACCCAAAAAATGCTGAGTACACTTTGAAAGCAGCGCTAAGACTGCTCGATAAGGAAGGGGCACTGATACTCCTCGGCGTGCTTCGCGCGCGTGAAAACTATCCTGACCGGAACAAGAACTATCGCGACAAGGTCAATCTCATAGTACGGCTGATGCAATTAGCGCAGAGGTTCAACGTCGAGGCCGTCCCAGAAATCACGCAAGCCTCCTCCGTTTATGATGCCATTGTTCAGCAGATAGCGAAACACGATGCGGATCTGACCTTGCTGGGTTACAGTCTGCGATCAACTCTCTACAAGATTCGTCACGGCGACATCATCTATCCGATCATGAAAAACGCCAAGTGTGATGTTATACTGTCGAATCTAAAATATGACAGTGCATTTGAGCGGATACTGGTGCCTTCAGCAGGATACAAGCATTCTATCGCGGCGCTCAAGATAGCCGAAACGCTAACAGAACCTACACAGGGCCAGATAACGTTACTGCACATAACCGAAGCAAATGAAAGTGTCCGGCTAGACGACCTTAAAGCATTGGCGTCCGCGAATGAGCGAGTAAGCGTGGAAGTCCGTTCAGGCTCGGTCGCTGAGCAGGTTATAGCGATTGCAAAAGATTACGATGCTTTGATTATGGGAGCTTCGGAACGTCCGCGCAGCGCAAGCGTCGTTTTTGGGACTGTAGTTGACAAAGTTATTGAAAACGCGCAAAGTAACATCCTCGTCGTGAGGGCGTAGACGAAGATTACTTCGCGGTTGTGTTCGTGGCCGTTGCATTCAGCGCTGCTGCATTTAAGGCCGTGGAGTTCGCCTCTGCAGATTTCAGCGCCGAGGGGCTTAATAGATTATCCAATGCTAAATTGAGTTGTAGTACGTTGACCCGTGACTCTCCAAAGACGCCGGCAACGGGATTCTCGGTGTATTGATTCACGAGCCGGTTGAGCACATCTTGAGAGATGCCTGTCAAATTCGAAATGCGCGGAACTTGCAGCAAGGCGCTGCCTAATGCAATATTCGGATCAACGCCTGAGCCAGATTGCGTCACCAAATCGATCGGTACGAGACTGATAGACGGATTGAGCTGCTTTTGATAGGCTACCTCTTGACTGACATTCTCGATGAGGGCAGGATTGTTTGGTCCCCAATTGGACACTCCAGATGGCCTCGATTGAAAGTGCATCGGATCGACAAACGACTGCCCGATTAGGCTCGAACCAACAACTGTGCCGTTTTGTATCAGCAAGCTTCCTTCGGCAGCCGGCTTATCGGCAATCTGTCCGATCCCCACCAGTAAGAGCGGAAAAACCAAGCCGCATAATACTAAAAAGATCACAGCCGTCTTAAACGCTGCAAACAGGTCACTTTTTAGCATTGATGCCGCATTGAAACGTATTCACTTAAATATCTTGCGCGGCAGCTGCAGTGAACGTGACTACCGACTAATGCGTGTGTTATGGCGCTCAGGAATCCGCATCAATGAACTGCTGAACCTGCGGCCCTAGGACATCGAATACCACAATCACGTCTCAATATCGTGAAGGCGAAGGGCGGCAAGCAGCGGCGGCTCCCGCTTGACGTGATAACGCTGGCTGAGCTGCGTGACGTGGCTAAACATACCATCGCGAGCGATGCGCCTTCTCTATATCCCAGCAGTGGGCCCGGGAGCTGGTGAAGCGGTATGGAGCGGTGATCGGCGCGCACGTGCATCCGCATAGTTTCAGGCATAGCTTTGCCATCAACATTGTCCGGCACTGGGTCGATATCCGGCGGCTGCAGCAAGTGTTGGGACAGGCGTCGATGGGCACGACTGCTGTGTGCCTGCAGTTCAATGATAAGGATCTGCAGGACGTATACGCAAAAGTGCGGTTTTGAATGACCACCTCTGGTCAATAACCGAAAATGAGACCCGCGGGCCCAGAACTCGAGCGGTTTGACCTAATCAGTAGGTGTGATTCCTGGCGTTGATCGTGGTGGGCTAACCGCTTAACGGTGTTGTTCTGCGATTCGCATACGCGCGCGGTGTATCACCATGACGCACGTGCGGGCGTTCCGCATTACCTCGGTCACCGTGCTGCCCACGAGCAGTCTCGACGCTGAGAAAGAGTGTACGTCTCCAAGCATGACGAGATCGTAGTGTCCTTCGCGCACCTCGTCCAGGATCTCTTCGGCAGCGTGCCCCTCCCGCACAACTGCGCGGACCGTGAGCCCTTGTTCTCGCATATATGCGCATAGAGGGCCGAGGAAGATCCGTCTCGCGGCTTTTTTCTCTGAGTCAACGTCTCCAACGAGCGCTTCGATCCGCTCCAAATCTTCCCGAAATATGCGCTTGTAACTCTCGTAGANNACTGAGGGCGATCCATCAAAACAGACAAGGACTTTCATGTTTAGTTACCACCATCGATTCAGAAGAATCCTACGTATTTGACGTAGAGCAGGAGATCGCAAAGTATGAGCGCCGCCACGGTCGGCGGGAGCGCTATTTTTATCCATCGCACCCACCCCATGCGCATCCCGTGCGTCTCCAGTGAGCTGTACGCGACGACGTTCGCCGAGGAGCCGATGGGCGTGAGGTTGCCCCCGATGTTGGCGCCCAGCGATACCGCCCAGACCATCAGGGCCGTGGCGAGAACTGACGGAATGAGCGACAGATCTCGGATAACGTAGCTCATCATCACGGCGAAGGGGACGGTGTTGACCAGCCCGCTTATGAAGGCCGACCCGAAAAGCAGCAGTGAGAGCAGTACGGCGTTGTTCCCCATGGACGCCCCTGCCAGGCCGGTTGCAAACACGCCGAGGATCCCGGTCTTTTCAAGTCCGCCAACTAAGACAAAGAGACCGATAAAGAACAGCAGCAGTTCGTAATCGACCTTCTTGAGGGTGTCCTCGATACCTCCTCTGCCGACAAGGAGCAGGGCAAAGGCGGGAATGAGGGCGGCGAGGGCG
>PLGY01000038.1:0-2001 GCA_003139855.1 Candidatus Methanoflorens stordalenmirensis | reverse complement strand
CCGATGTTGGCAACGACGACCTCCGCGACGACGAGGGGCACCGGGTCGATCTTCACGAGCCGCGCGATCTCGATTGTAATCGCCGCAAGAAAGAGCATGACCGTAATGCTATTCACGAACGAGGCCAGCAGCCCTGCCAAGAGGGGGAACACGATCAGCATGGTGCGAGGGTTGTAATTTAGCCTCTTTGCAAGGATGAATGCCACGTATGAGAAGAACCCCGCATCTGATAGCACCACGACGATGATGAACATCCCAAACAACAGGCCGATGGTCTCCCAGTTGACGTAATTAATGGCCTCAGCGAGTGTGAGGACGCCTGTGATGAGCAACACCAGACTCCCTACGCCTACCACAACTGTATTGTTGATTTTTTCTGTGGCCAACGTTGCATACGCCGCAAGAAAGGTCACAAGCGCGATAGCGGCGTATGGTTCCATGGGATCTCCTGCACACAGCCACGACGTTCACGCTGCGCGCGCTTTAGCAATCATAGCGCGCGAGTCGTAGCACTCCCCCACTATTCCAGTTAGATATGATAAATCATTGCGTGCTGCAGGGACGGGTTGTTTGAAAAGCCGCAACCGCTGAGAAGGAGTCGGCAAGACTGGACCTCCCATTAGCCCGCGGCGTGTCAAGCGGATCTGCTAGAGTCGCGATATCCGTATTTGCTAACATTGAGAGCGATGAGACAGGTCTCGTGGCCGTTGTCCCATTGGAACGCTCTTGACTGTGGTGCCTATCGGGCGAAAAAAGCGCATTGACCGACTGATGGACGTTGAATAAGAGGCCACAGGTATATGCCTGAATAGTGCGGTAAAACGATTGATGCCTGTTGAACCTTCAAGAACTTCTCATCTAACAACCAAGCACCGCTGTGCGGCAAAGAAGGCGGTCTGGCCAAGTAATGGGGAGGAACCAAATGGGAACTAATGATGCTTCTACATCCAGAACGTCTCATCGTGCCGCAAACGTCGGCGCGTACCTTATTGAGCGACTTCGATTATTGGGCCTCTCGCACGTATTCGGAGTGCCAGGGGATTATGTGCTCGGCTTTTTCAAACAGCTGAGCGACAGCGAGATCGATCTCATTACGACGTGCGACGAACTCAACGCTGGTTACGCGGCTGATGCCTACGCGCGTATACGCGGAATAGGCGCTGTGTGCGTCACCTACTCCGTCGGCGGCCTGAAGGTCGTCAATGCCACAGCGCAGGCATATGCGGAAAAATCTCCGCTGGTCGTCATAGCCGGAGCTCCGGGAATCAAAGAAAGGGTAGGGAACCCCCTCCTGCACCATAAAGTGCGGACCTTCAACACGCAAAAGAAGATCTTTGAGGAAGTGACTGTTGCGTCTACGGTTTTAGATGATCCGAACACTGCGTGCCAAGGGATTGATCGCGTTTTATCCGAAGCAGTCCGCGTTAAGCGACCGGTATATATTGAGCTCCCGCGCGATATGACGTTCGCCCACGTGGAGCCGCCAAATCAGGATTTGGTACCGCGAGCGGACGATACGAGCGATCCTAACGCTTTGCAGGCCGCTCTTGACGACGCGGTGACGATGATCAACGAGTCTCAGCAACCCGTCGTAATTGCCGATGTCGAGCTGCACCGGTTCGGACTGCAGGACAAGCTTCTCGCCTTAATCGATAAAGTGCAGATACCTGTCGCTGCGACAATTCTCGGTAAATCCGTTGTCGACGAGTACCATCCCATGTACATAGGCATATATGAGGGGGCGATGGGCTTCGCGTCCGTCCGCGACTATGTCGAATCAAGTGATTGCCTGATCCTCCTCGGTGCCTTTATGACGGACGTTAATCTGGGGCAGTATACCGCGCATATCGACCAGGAAAAGACAATTTACGTTACGAGCGAGCAATGTTCGATTCGCTATCGCACCTACGCGCGCGTCCGTCTACACGACTTCCTCGAAAGCTTGCTTACCTCCCCCATAGTGCCGCGGACCCCCCGCGACTTTCCGCACCCGCGGCCTGT
>PLGY01000004.1:6021-33321 GCA_003139855.1 Candidatus Methanoflorens stordalenmirensis | reverse complement strand
CTTCCCCAAAAGTTTTTCGACGGCCACGTCAGCGAAGTCGTTTTTTTAGTCCGCGATTTCTATGATGAGTTTATCGACCTCTGCGGAGTCGTTGTTCATGGGACAGGATGGTGGGTCTAGGTGGGTAATTGTTAACTAAAAGTAGCGCGAAAGTGTGGTAAGATTGAAGGCCCGGCGCGTCTTTATCAATCCCCTGAGTGAATGAGCTATCTGTTTGTTTGTGAACTTGGCACCCGTGTAGAGTATGCGAACACGCGAGGACGAAAAAATGACCGAGTGCTTACATAGAACCCGGGACGTTAGAAAGGGAGAATGCTGTCCGCCCGCCGTCCTCAGCGATAAAGACTGTATAGCGTGTCTCGGAAGGGGGCGCGGAAAACGGGTAGCGTTCTTGCAAAAGCTCGCGGCATGGGGCGTCGAGGTGCCGAAGGATGAGAATTATTGGGATTTCTTCGTCAGCATGATGAAAAGCAAGATTTCAGAGAAAGGCNNGAGACGTTGTTATAGGAGGCAATAGCCGTGTCAGCGGGGAATATGGCACACCAAATTTGGAAAGAGAAAGAACTTAAACACCGTGCCCGCGGCGGTCGTGGTGCGTGGCCGCCCCTTTGCCGCGGGATACCGCAGTATGTCGTATATGGTGATGCGAACCCTGACTCTTACTATGAGCCATGCCAGCAAGACGTGTACCATTTGCCGAAATGGTGCCTCGTGGAGATTGCCGCGGGGCGGATGCACGTAAGGAGATGAGAGCTAAAAAATAAAACAAAACGCGAGAAACGGGGGGATTAACGGCGCTCACGACATTTTCTATATCGGTGTTTGGCTCGTAGCCAACGCTTGTTGTAAAGACGCTGCTAACCCCCGTAAGCTTTCTTTTTCGCATGCAATTTTTACCGTGCCTCCCGGTTCCGACTGATAAACTTTTTCACTCTTTCGCGGTCATAAAGCTCTGTTTTTCTGTTATGTGAATCTGTCATAACTTTATCCGGCGGATTGAGCGCGCGGATGAGTTTTTCATCAAGTCCATATTCTGTAGCAAGTGCTCGACGACTCACATAATACGTCATTTTGCCTCTTTATAATAATATTCAGTTTTAATCCCGTCGGCAGGCGGTGCGGTCTTTCTCTTGCCACCTATGTATTCCGTGGTATCCCTTATACGGTTTTTCGTGACACTTTGTGAAGCAAATCTCTCGCGATATGTTCTCTGGGAACGTGCCGCACAAGTAGGGATTGCCAAAAGCATTGAGGAACCATTTTCGTGAAACAGACGGTTTCTCTATGAATTATTGCCCTCACCGCAACGCTAAAAACTTAAAAACAACAGTAACCGAGCTTATTGAGTGCATAGAGAGCGATATAGCCGGTTATTCTACTGAGGTCATGTGGTGGGCGAGAAACGGGCCAGAAAGAAGAAAAGACGCTACTATAGACGCCTAACGAGCATAGCCCGTGTTGAGAGACACTGGGGCCACATGTTGGTGTAAGTGGCGCACCCCCACGGGGAACTTGATGAAATCCCAATTGGTATGAAACATTGAACGAGCGCGGTCGTGACTCTACGCTCGTTATTTCTTTTTTTCCATTTAGCCCCCGTCAAACCCTTCTTTTCTACCGGCCACGCACAAACGTCTGCGAGAGACCTGCGCAGCTAAATAACAACGCTTAAGCCAACGCGCCGCCGTTTAACCTGTTTGATTCATTTTTTCGTCAACAGGGGGGGTGATAAATGACATGACCTTTAGAGACATAGAGATTCTGGATTTTGATGCGAACGGCATAGAGCAGGTTGCCGACCACGAGAACATGGTACACGTGCCTTATATTCTCTCTAATAAGCCGCCCGAAGAATGGGCGCAATGCTTCTTGTCGAAAGCCGCCTATAGAAAAGCAAGGATCGTTGGTGATAGAGTCATATATCTATGCAGAAAAGACAAAGCAGCAATAAACAGGAACGGGGAATGCTGGAATATTGTGGCGAAGTATATCGAGTATGCGAACCGACATTATCGTGAGATTGATGCGCAGCAACAGCAAAAGCGAGTTAGAGAAGAAGAAGCCCGACGGCACGAGGAGGAAAAAAATATTAAGTTTGAGGAATGGAGGCGTAATCTGACGCGGTGACGACTGAGATTGAGTTTCAGACTGTTAGCTATCATATTTTTGTGTTAACCTAGGCTTTAACGGCTTTCAAGGTAATAGGCCTATCTATTTTAGCCATTAGAGCACGTAGAGCAGCCCGCTGAACGTCAATCGCGTTACCCTACGATTCATAGCATGAGTATTGCCGCGCCAGCACATTTGTTGTGTTGCGTATCTGATCTGTGATGATGTTTGACATTAATCGCTGTAGATGATCGCTAAGACAAGCGGTAGTTGAGATGCGCCTCTTAAGCACGTCTTAGGTGCTAATTTCAGCGATTAAGGTCGTGCAGTATTGCTTTTGCAGGCCCCACCGACGAGGTAGGATTGCAGCGCTTGTTGCGGCACAAGAACACGTGAGAACTGCAGCATTGTCACTGCGATCGACAATTACAGAAATAGTCTAGGGTCGTTAACTTTGCCCTTCGCGACGATCCAATGTGTCTCTTTTCCACAGAACCAACAAGCTCACCATAAGCGTGAGACAACCCATGCATCGACCCTTTCTGTGGAATCAACCGAGGTTCCGTTAACGACCTTAGTGATTTAACCGGCAACATGCACTAGCGCATGTGGCTATTTTAAGATTTATAACAACTTTAGTTTGTTACTCTGCGCACCCGCGCACGAAAGCGACAGCGCGTTTTGCGCGCCGGAATGGGCGAACGGCGTTCTCGAATGCGTGAAGAAACGCCCTCACTTTAGCTGGCTTCATTATGGGCTGTAGCTGCGCAGAACAGAATCTTACTACGTTTAACTTCGCCCTTCGCGCTCACCGCCTTCCCAGATTTCGAGCACAGAAATCGCAAGCTTTTCTGCGTCGTGAGTGCACATGACCTGCCCCAACCGTCAATGATCTGACGGAGAGGTGGCCCTGCCCTTTCTAAATTTGCCCGGTGCGACGCTGCTAGAATCGATGTGACAAATGTTGCGAGAGACTGGGCGAGCTGTTCTTTCAACTCAAGCGTAAAAGTTAGCAAATACCACCCATCAGGCCGTTACGGCTTGCTGAGGCAGTGCCTACAGGCTAAGCCGCAAACGACCACATGCTGCAGCTTAGCATCTCGAAACGCTCTTGGGAGGCTATCTTTTAACCGATCGAACGGCCCTGTGTGAATGCACGCCGCAAAGAGGTTATAAAGAGCACGCTTCTGCTAGTTGCTTCTTCTTGATACGAAACGAGAACAGTGCTTGCCGATTCTGCTATAGTCGATGCGGCCGATTGTTGCGCCGCACCGAAAGGAAACTGCAGACGCACTATCGAGCAAATCGCAAGGTAGATTAGAAAGAAAGCCTTTCTCATGGCTTAACAACTGCAAAAGGAGGTGAAACACGTGGAAGAAGACAAATGTGCAAAATGCGGCACTCCCGCTGCACCAGGTACAAAGTTTTGCGAGAGCTGTGGCGCACCACTACCCGCCGCTGAACAACCCGCCCAGGGTTCTGCGCCCGCCGCTTCTGCGTATGCCACGCAAGAGCCCCAAGTGCAGTATCAGGGCGTCGCTATTCGTTTTGTGGCGCTCATCATCGATGGCCTTATTTTAGGGATTATCGACTACATACTCATTTTTCTGTTTACTGGATCAGCCACTACGATTGATGCGTCAACTGGCGCAGTTTCGCTTGGGCCTGCGTACCCTGCGTACTACGTTGCTTTGGGTATTGCGCTCGGACTGCTCTACTTTACGCTTCTCTTAGGGCGTTATGGGCAATCGGTGGGCATGAAGGCAGTCAAGATAAAAGTGGTAAGCGAAGGAGACAGCGGACCGATCACCCACGGAGCAGCGTTTATCCGCACGATTCTGCTGTATATTGACCAAATTCCGTACGTAATCCCCTTCCTGCTTGGCGCAATCCTTATTTGGACTTCAGATAAGAAACAGCGTCTCGGCGATCGTGTCGCACACACCGTCGTGGTGAAAGCTTGAGAGGGGCTGTCGCCCCTTTTTTTCTCTTTTTTAGTCACCAATAACATCAGCTTCGCGCATAGCTGCCTCTCTTAGCCTGCAAACACGACCCAGAGAGCAGCCGCCTTTAATAAAACGATTTGGAACTGCTTCCACAAGGTTCGATTTGTGTAGTTGGTGATGACCCGACTGCCAGAGCGTGCTAGAGTAAAAAAGACAGCGAAACGGTGAGAGCGCCTCCAACAAAAGAGCCTTCGTCTTATCTTAGCGTATTCCTTTCGCTCGCTCCTTAGTTCCTTGTTCGTCGTTTCTTTTTCCGTCTTCCTTTGATTTTTTAGGCCCGTTAAGAAGTGGAGCGGTTAAAGACGCAGTTTCACCTAAAAAAGCCCTTGAAACGCAGCTGCGGCGAATCGCAACGGTCATGCTTGAATGGCAGCTCTAGTGGCGCACGCAACCGACTTGCACGCGCAAGACAAGCATCGAAAGTGCGACAGCAACGACCTTAACCTATAACGATGGGCTTGGCGGCGGCAGCTGCACGGTAAACCTCAATGCGCCATCATCTCCGGCATCAGTCACACCTACACCCACGCCATCATCTACTCCCTCAATATCTCCATCCTCAAGTTCTAGCCCCAACGCAACTCTCGAAAATATGGTAGCCCAACGCCAGTCACAATCTATTAATTTGCCCGGATGGATAACTACCGCGTGGTCGGTTGTATGGCAAGGTAACGACACGGTAACAATATCTTCAACACGTCATGCTGAGGGGCAAAATGCCCCTATTTACTCTTCCAAAGAAACATTGATGATATTTCCGACGACACACTATGCAACAAATTATCTAAATGCATTTAACAAATCAGGATACAATTTCACAACCACTGATATATCAAAAGCCCCCTACCGGCGTTTAATATAACCTAATCCCGCAGAATCCACTTTCCAATATTGGCAGCATGACCAATTGAGCGGTCATAACACAACTAATTCTTCAGAAATCCTTCAGTACGATAACTTCTTGCAATTCGACAGCATGTGGCAATCGACGTGATATTAAATCCGGTGTTTTGCGTCGCATAACGCCGCCGGTCTCTAAAGTCTAACGTGTTGCTTGAAGGCCTTCGATGAGGGCTCATCCCAGTGGGATCCCCAAAGCTACCCTGTATAATAAGATTCTGCATATCAGACCGATAGAACGGGATCATCGCATACACTCCGAGCCTATAAGAAAGATGGAATTAAAATGATAGTCTGAAGATGAATGTCATAGCGAAATACGGATTTATCGTTTTTGTTGGCTCTATCCTAGCGGTCGGGGGCATTTGCGGTCTTATCTTCCTATTGGCCCCTATATTCGCCACGCTTTAATAGTAAGTGTCTTTGTGACGATGATGCGCAACATTGGTACTCCTAGCCGACGCCATCAGAAGACATGAAGCTATAGGGCCGACCCTCTAACAAATTAGAGTGAAGCAACTATTCTGTCTTAGTATCACGTAATCCCCAAGACTACTTCCGCACTGCTCTTCGTCAACCATTATTCAGAAAAACGCCTCCGTTACACTATGCACAACGATCGCCTCGAAGTCGACGAACTCATACTCGAACTAGCCGACTACAAGAACGATTACGCCGATATGGCGGCAGAAAAGCTCTTACGGAAGTGCTCAACCAATTGGGAAGCCTATCACTACCTGCAAGACCGTGTGCACGATAGCTGGCTACCCGACAGCACACGGCAACAGGCACGACGGATTATCAAGAGGATACAGGTGCACATGCATCAGTGTCGCGAATACGGCTATGCTTATGTGGGGTCGTGAGCGCGAAGCGCTCGGCTCATATTAGCTAGGCCTGCAGGCGCTTCTTTTGCACGTTAAGCTCGTGTATCGCGTTGCTTAACGCGCCGTAATTCCTATGAGGGCCTAGATCTTCAAGCGCTTTTATAGCCATATCAAGCTTTGCGAGTCTTTTGGCTGCAAATTCTTTATCTATTTCGTTTTTCGTTACCTTCTCAGCAGTCGTTTTCATTTTACCCCTACCTCTTGTTTAAATTCACCGATCGTCGTACCGATAGGTATCGGTTGCTCGGATCCAGACCGGCCAGCCGTCGCGATTCTACAATCTATAATGCGGTTAGTCTCTCTAGCGCCGAGATCGATGTTGAACCGCGTGCATCAAAAGTAGAGAAAACGACCAGCGACACGTACTAGCGATTGTCTTTACTTACTCCCTGATTGCCATCGCCAATAGTTAGCAATATCCGCTTTTACGAAAGCCGCTTTATAAGGGTTTTTTTCGCACCACAAATCGTAGCAGTAATTAAACCTTGGATTGCTAATCTGCGCCGTTGAGCACGGCTCACACTCAGGGCGGTCACGCTTTGCCCTAACAGCGGTTATCTTTCCAGTATGACAGCCATTGCATTGGTCAGGTGGATTCACTTCGTGGTTGTCTGAGTCTCCCGTTTTTATCACATCCTCACTAGTGACCTGTTTGCACTGCTATATCGGTCTTCGCTATAGAGGTATTGCTGAGACACGAGCCTTCGCAAAGACAACCGGCCGCACCAAACACGGTAACTTACCACTCACACTCGCCCGATAGGCCGCTCTCGTTAGAATTTGCCGCCCTCGATGGCTAACTGAAGCCCCAGCCGTTCAAGAGGAGATAATCTCGGGTCACGCGGGGCAATTCTAGTATTCTAGTATTCTAGTAGCATATTGCTTTTAGCCTCTCCATGCTCTCTAGCTTAAGCCTTTATAAACCAACAGGGGAGGCGTATGGTTGAACCGCGGGACACTATTAAAATTGAAAATGTGGTAGCCTCAACCGGNNAAGAACCCGAAGACGGCAGCGTTGATTTTCCGATCCGGAAAAATTGTCTGCACGGGTGCAAAGAGCATAGATGAGGTTCATAAAGGCCTTGAAAACGTATTTCAAAGTCTACGAAATATCGGAATCGAAGTGAAGGGAACACCAGAGATTAAGGTGAGCAACATCGTCTCGTCAGCAGATCTACACTCAGTTCTGAATCTAAATGCAATTGCCCTCGGTCTCGGGCTCGAGAATATTGAATACGAGCCCGAACAGTTTCCGGGTCTCGTCTATCGGATGTCAGATCCTAAAGTGGTGATTCTTTTGTTTGGTTCCGGCAAACTTGTCATCACGGGCGGGAAAAAGCCCGAAGATGCGGCTAATGCGGTCGATCGAATCGTTAAGGAGCTTAAAAGCGTAAACCTTCTACGCTGAATGATACTCCCTGAATCAGAGCGCTTAAAGGCATCGATTGTATCTGCGCGAGCTTGAGAGTAGGGGTGTTCAGTATGTGCGCTCGTAGTCAGCGGATGACCCTTCTAGTGGCATTTTGGATCGCCAATTTCAGCGATTGAAGCCCTTTCAATGCTCCTTTTGTTGGCCGCTTAAAGTACCTTTGTGAGCTGGCTTGTACAGCAACCGGTTCATAACTTTGAACTTCGCCCTTCGCAATAACCTTCTTCCCAGATTTCGAGCACAGAAATCGCAAGCTTTTCTGCGTCGTGTGTGCACATCACCGGCTGTAACACCTCAATGATCTGACGGAGAGGTGGCTTGGGGCGGGCAGCACTACTTATTTTAGCGATTGGAGCACGTAAAAAAGCCCGTTGAAAATCAATCCCGTTACCCTTTGATTCACAGCTAGTTATTGACTGCGAGCACGTATGTTGTGTGACGCGTGTGTTCTCTACAGCCAATGTGTAAGGTCATGAGCAAACAAACCAAAAATCACGGTTACATGTGAGCCAATTATGAACCCAGTGAACGCAGTGGTTCTTCTTCTCATTCTGCTCGTGGCATTCAGCGCCGCGCGTCTGATACTTTGGGCGTGGTGGATTCGCAAGCGCAACGCGAGGATGAAGAGATACGACGAACGATGGCTTAGAAAATGAACTAGAACCCAGACTTAAGCCAAAGAAACTGTTAATCGGTAATCATAAAAAGACGATAAAACATCTGTTGAGGGGGTATACGAGTGAAATGGGTTGATGTTGCAGANNATATTGAAAAAGGCAAAATGGGCGTTGTTGAGGTTGAAAGAAAAAAGGTGGTCATCGCCAATGTTGAGGGCACGTTCTACGCATTTAACGATCGGTGCCCGCATATGAATGCGTCACTTCATTTGGGTACGCTTCAAGGTAAGATAATTATGTGTGCGCTTCACTTTGCGACGTATGACGTAACAACTGGAAAGAAACTTTCAGATCCTAAAGAGTTGAACGTACCGCCTGAAATAATCCAGACGATGCCCGCTAATTTTCTTCAAATGGAGGCAAAGCTGGCTGAAATAAGGCGGCAGATCGAGACACTCGACCTTGAAACGTACGAAACTAAAGTTGAGAACAATAGAATATTTGTGAGGATCTGAGGCGCGAAGCCGCCACGACTAGGTCTCAGACGCCACGTCTAGTAAGTCACTATAGGCCATGACTGCCTCAGGAAGGAGATGAAACTGTGCAACACATAGGAAAATCAAAGGTCACAAAGTTAAATGCCAAAGCTGGCGTCGTTTACCCACTTATTAGGCTGCCAAAGACCTACGCAAACGAAATTGGGAACGTTGCAGAGATATTTGAGACTCAGCAGGATAACAGGCGGGCACTTCTGGTCACTTTCAATGACGGAGCAGCGCCTTCTGAAGTTATACAACCGGATTCAAAAGTTATACAACTTTTGCCTAAAGTTATACAACCTGATGGCCTAAATAGTGTCGAATCTAGCTTGTCTGAACTTGAATCAGAAATTAACAGGTTAAAATCACTTCTTTTAGAAAATAAAGCTTCAGCGAGTTCAAAAAAGCAAAAATAAAGCGCCCGAGTCGGGATTTGAACCCGAGTCGGAGCCTCGACAGGGCTGAACGGGCACTTCGCGCCCGTCGGCCACACGCCCTTCGGGCAGTGTGTCCCCAAGATAGGCCGCTATTTGGTTTTGGTTATCAAATCTAATGATGAATGTGGGTTCGCCTTCAGGTCCGCTTAATTCGTAAATACTAGCTTTTTTACCGGCGAGTTCCGCGTACTGACTCGGCAGGCGGAGCTGAGGGTAAATCTTGCTGTTGCCCTTCACCCTGCCAACTTTTACGTCGGCGATGTGTGTGTATTGGTTTGCCATAGAAATCTGCGCACTCCCGATTAAAAAAGACCCCAAGATTGGTTAATTGTTGTCGTTTTGGTTGCGAGATAATTCGTTGTTCAGAGAGACCATGTCAAGCGGAGAGCCTTCCGATCTTGGAGTTTCCTACAAAACGCATTCCGTCACAACCGCGGTCAATAACTGATACCTTGTTTCATGAGACGACAGTATCTTACGCATCATTTTTCCGCCTTTTGAAATCAAAGGATAGATCCTCAGTTGAATAGCCGAACAAAGCAACTATTTGCCTCGAGAGCTTGACTATGCGGTTTGCACTGACGTTTATTTCAACAAAGATGTCTGTTTCGTCGATCCTTTCGGCAACTCTTAGCTCATTAGGCTCTCTTGTGAAATACGGTCTTTTGCGGCCGACTAAACTCAAGACTTGAGAGAATTGATCCCTGTGCTTATCAAGCATAATTTGAGATACGCCGATAAGCACATCTTTCCAATACTTCACTTCGTATCTCGTGCCTTGAAAGGCAAAAGAATCAACAGAAGTGTTCGCATAGTTTTCGCTGCCAATAGCTTCCTTGATAGTTTTCGGGATCCTCACAGATCTCTTTTGTGGCGGCGTTTGTGGGGTCATTAAGTCATAAGGAGTATTTGAGACAACAGAATCGTCGCTCAGAAACGCCGCTACCGTAGGATGATCGGGTTTGTATCCGCTCAATCGCTCAGTCATTTCAGCGACAAGCTCGATAAGATCTTCATCCGGTTCAGTCACTAATTTATTCCACGCTTTTGGAATGGTGCTTCTTATGATGTCCCTTTTTTGTTTACTCGCATAAACGCTTTCAGCATTTACGATTGCTTTTCCGGAAATTACATTTTCTTTACCAAGGAACTCTTCAAACTTCTGTGCTATCTCTTCAGCTGCTTGATCGTAAATTTCAATCGTGTAGAATTTGCGCCGTTCCCAACTCCCTTCGTGGATAGGTAAGTAAAACCACCAAGTGACGCCATTAGTTAGAATTGCGAGCCTCACACCCTCTTGAAAAGAATAGCTCAACAATTGTTCTTGATGCTTCTCGAGATCGGTGCCGATCTTTTTCACTTCAATGAAGGCTTTGTTACGATTTTCGAATCGTAGTGAGTAATCTACTTTTTTCGTGCCTACCGTATATTCGGGATGTATCTCTTCCACCTTGAACGGATTCCATCCCAATTCGTAGAGCAGAGGAAGGATCACTCCTTGTTTCGTTGATGCTTCATCAAGTGCAGGAATCCGTTTATCTGCTTGAATCTCACTTATAAGCTCAAGTAAGCCGCTCATGCGCGTTCCTTTTCCAAGGAATCTCCTTTACTACTATATAAACTCCAGCAATTGATCTGTCCGTGTTGTCGACGGTGAGCTCAATCGTCACCATCTCCGGCGTGGATAGGAGACTGTTCTCGTGCTTGCCTCACACTCCCGTCACGCTGATCGTTCCGTAGATCACGAACTCGTTCGTTTGTGCGACGAAATCTGCACTCGCTGAGACAAAGTTAAAGCTCTCGAGTTTCATCGCTGCGTTTATCGTCGTCGCGTTGTGACCGGTAACTGCTTTATACGGACTTGCGACGTTGGTTTGCCCTGACGTGACATTGCTCGCGGGTTGTGGTGTTAGTCCGAAGCTCTGCGTATTGTACAATGTCGTTGCTTCGTCGGTGCTCGAAAACTGCTTAATGTTGAACGCGTAGGTGTCAACCGTTCCATTCTGCCATATCAGACTTGAAGAATTGTGCGTGTTGTTCGTCAGCACGATGGTCATAAGCGCAGCGTCCGAGCCGTTCGCTACGACTGACGACGATGTGACTACCGAATTCTCGCCGGGATCTGCTTTGACAATATTCACAAACGCGTTGCCGTAGTCGATCGCCTTGTTGGACGGTGAGACTGCGTTTTGTGCAGTTTGAACCGGATTCGTACATCCGCACACGCCGACGACGAGGCCCGCGAGGACACATAGCACCAAAACCATTTTTAACGTATCTTTTGTCATTTATCGCCCCCCTTTGACAGAAAAGTCAATCAAAATTCAAGAATAAAGAAGCGTCGTGCACGCTTTCATAGGACGTGCAAAACGCTAAGATTGTTTCCTTGGTCGTTTATGTGGCAAGCGCTTGCTGATCTGTCAGTACCTGATAGTAGTTGTTCACGTTGGCGCTGTTGAGATATTCATTGTACTCGCCGCCGAGAATTAAGCCGATTGACGTAGGTTCGTTTAGGTTCATGTTGACCTTAGGAGTCGACGGGTTTGATGAGAACGTCGTTCCTAAGTAGCCCACCCAATAGATGGCTTGTGACGCGTTACTTGATATGAATTCTTGGAAGCCCTGCGCCTTTTGCTCATTGATCGCGGCTTGATACGCGGCGAAGGCGGCAGTGCGATCTGTCACAAGTACAACGGTGACATTTCGCTTATAGGGCGTCGCTACCTTTGGCCCATCAGTTACGACGCCGTGGTAAGTGATCGTGTCGCCGGTTTTAGTCATCGTGAACGGAGTGTTTACAGTATAGTTCTTCGATGTGTACAGGTCATTGATGGCGCCGGCCAAGTTGTCGGCCGAAAGAGTTCCGAAACCGGGAGTCGCGGACGTCGTTGGCGTAACGGAAGTCGTGGGCGTCGCGGACGTCGACGAATTCGACGATGACGTGCAACCGCACGTAGTGACAAACAACGCGGCTATAATGGATACACATATCACCAATGTTAATGGCCTCATTTCTTCCCCCCTGCGCTTTGCCTCGGCTGTAACTCCACGCTACAGCGTGACGCAAATCGTTAGGTCGTAGAAGCGGTGCGTGACCGCTTAAGTGTTGTCTTTTGGCTGCGCACTCACGTGTTCCTCTCGCCGTCTCCGCAGCTCCTGCTCCTTATTTCTTTTTTCTAAGTGCTTGCACGACTGACTTAGACATGCAAATCTTAGAGTGCAGCGTCACCTTTTGAACCGAGCCTGCGCATAGCTCAAAATCGAAAAAAGATGCACCTAATTACCATTAAAGACGTCGCTCTTTCGTCCGGGCATCCAACCGGAATGTTTAAGCTGGCTTTCGCTTCTTTCAAATGCGAGCAGTACGCAACCAAAAATAGCGGAGGCCATAGATGTTGTTTGCTTGGTTGTTACATCTTGGGTAGTTGGAGGCTGAGCACCTTATGTCCGAAGACCGAGAAAAAAAAGGGATCAATTGGCTCAAGTATGTTTATCGATGGTTTGCAGTCGACAAGTGGCGGGTCGTCGAATCTCACGACGCACCGAACTATGTGTTTAAGGACGGCATGGACGTGAGAATCGTCGATGCCTAATTTTTTTTATTTCTTTTTCGGATAAAAGGAGATGAGCGAATGAAAACATACATGAAACTATTGACAATCGGCGTATTGGTGGCCGTCGTCGTCGGCATGTGCGGATGCACGGCTCCGAGTAGCGCAAACAACAACGCCGTACCTTTAACAACGAACACGACACACAACGCAACGGCGGCCGCCAAGGTCAACAAGACCGAGGCAGTCAAACCCGTTACGCCGACTATACGGCCGACCGCAACACCGACCGCAACGCCGACAGTAGTCGCAACACCGACTCCCGCGAACGTGCCTGTCGCAACGCCCGAGCCGACGATCTCGCCGAGCAACAACATCCCTGTGAACACGCCGGTCACAACGCCGACGCCCGTCGACAAGATCCCGACGCAAGTCTCGATCTCAGGCAACACGAACCCGATAAAGAGCGGCGCGAGCATCACGTTCACGTTCGCAGTATCGGCAAAGACTGTCCCGATCCCGGGACAAACTGTCTCGTTTGACGCATCAGGCAAGCAACTCGGGTCGGCAACGACCGGAAGCAACGGCTATGGGACGTTCACGTTCTCAACTGCCGGACTTGTACCTATCCTTCCCGGAGACATCACAATCGGCGCAACCTACGCCGGGACATCGCAATATGCCTCGTCTTGGGGAACTATGGGATACTACGTCATTGCGTGAACAACGCAGAGGTGAGGAACATGAAACTCTTATACATAGGCAAGGATTATCCGAACTTCGTCGAGGAGGCCCGGACATACGACGTCAGTCGCAACGTGCCGATCTCGGCACTCGCAAACCTCGAATGGCGTTAGTATTTAATCAATTGGAGGAAGCGGGGCCGCTTTCTTTGCTTCCGCTTCTTTCAAGATCTGCCGAGGCCCGCGACCTGACCGTTGCGCGGTGATTAAGTCCTTGACGAGGTTCGTTTGATCTTTAACGTTCTCGCCTGCGACCTCGACGACAAACTTATGAAGCGCCTCGATCTCTGCCTCGGTCGGTCGCCTCAAGTCGTGCGGATTAACCACGATGCCAAGCGCCTGATAGACTTCGAGTTAACGAAAGATTATATCGGAGAGTTTACTGAGCGCCTTGATCCGGGCGCCCTCCGTGAGTGCGTCCTTTGCTTCAGTCCATAACCGCGACCGGACTTCGTCGAGTTCATTCGCGCAGTCTTGCACGACCTGATTAGGGTCAACCGTGATGACGTCCCACTTCTCGCGTTTCTGCCAGTCTTTATAGATAGCGTCTTGACTGACCTTGTATCGCTCCGCGAACGTCGGCACGGCTTCGCTTAATGCCATGCCCGTTGATATTGCCTTATAGAACGCCTGACGTCTCGCGGTCAATCGGTCTTGTAACTTGCCCGGGTAACTCATTTTGTCTCCTCTTGGAGTCGCTCATATAGTCGACGGACGACCTCGGGATCTAACCGGGCCGCGAACGCTGCCACCTCGTGGAGTTCGTCGTCGCTAACCCCGAATCGCTTTGAGTCTTGCCCGTAGTTTATCCGTGTCCTCATACCACTTCGCTTCGATCTCATCAAGACCTCGGAGTCGGATCTCGGCGAGGTGATGTTCTTCGAGACTGACGACATCAAGGTTGTAAGTGGCACGACGACCGAGGCGACGGTGAGTTGTATCATCGGTTCGTCCGCCGTTCGTTGAGTGTCGATTGATTGACTGAGTAAACAAAAGTAAACATAAGATCTCTTTTGTATCGTAACAAACGCCGTGTCATCGTCCGTTCTATATCCGTGTCACTTATAAGAATCCTTGGCATCGTTCTATCCCTTGTGTGTCATCCGATTGTCGTATCCGATACTGACGATGGTCGTGCCGTTCTCCGATAGATCGCCGTATCGTTGACTCATTCTCCTTATCGACACAGATTCGTTGCGTTATGTTGCGGTTCGATCCGTGTCACAGATTCGCACGATTGTTTTTTCTGTGCCGTTCAAGCATAACCGTTGCGATTCGCCGCAGCTGCGTTTCAAGGGCTTTTTGAGGCATATCAACCCGCATTTGCCACTACGTTTCTCAACGTGCCTCAAGAAACAGCGGAATCGAAAAAAGAAACGACGAACAAGGAGCTAAGGAGAGAGCGAAAGGAATACGCTAAGATAAGACGAAGGTCTTTTGTTGCAGACGCTCTCGCACCGTTTCGCTGTTTTTTTACTCCAGCGCACTCTGGCAGTCGGGCCATCACCTACTTCACAAATTGAACCCTTGTGGAAGCAGTTCCAAATCGTCTTATTGGAGGCGGCTGAGAGCTTCAACAGAGCAGTTCAGACCATTGTAAATCTTGCAAATGGATTTAATAAATCTGCCAAGGTAAACCGCAACGTTCTGCGTGTTGCCGCGTTTGCATTTTTCTTCGCTGCGATTATCTCATTCTTGCAAGGCTTATCGATTATTTAGGTAGAGTTGGTGGGCAAGGCTTCGGAGGCGTTGAAAATTGAAGAAGACCCTTATATTTCAAGCCCCGATAAATGCCTAGGTATGAATAATCGACTAGGTGTGTATCCTCAGCGCGAGGAACTTTTTGGTGATGATGCGCTCATTTCCATCAAATGTCCGCACTGTCATAACGCGTTCTCCAATCAGAAAATCAGGATGTGGTTCGGCACAGATTCCGACGGGGCTTGGGCGGTTTCAGGAACAATTTGCCCCACGAGGGAATGTCAGCGTCTCGTTTTATATTTAGAAAAAGGGGACGCGGGTTTAATTATGCAGGATGGTCAATATGCGCAAATCTTTAAGCCGTTTAAATCAGGAGCTCGATTAATACGCCCCGAATTCGTGTTACCTTCAATACCTATAGGTACGCCCCCCAAAATCGCACAAGATTACAGAGAAGCATCAATGGTCCTTGCCCTTAGCCCTACTGCGTCAGCTGCGCTTAGCAGAAGATGTTTACAGAGTATCATCCGAGAGGTATCGGCCAAGGATATAAAGAACTTCAAGCAAGGCAATCTTAAGGGGGAAATTAATCAGGTCACAAAAAGCAAAACGATCCTGAATGCCAATTTGATTGAAATGCTCCACGGGGTGCGGATTATAGGAAATTTCGCCGCACATCCCAATAAAAGCAAACACACCAATTTGATAATGCCTGTCGAACCAAATGAGGCAGAATTCAACTTAACTGTGATTGACAAGCTCCTGTTTTACTATTTTGTTCAATCGCCACAAGAAAAGAAAATATTAGATGATATAAATAAAAAACAACAAGAAAAGTCTTGAGTATCACCGCTATTTTTTGATGCATCAAGCAATTTCATTCGCGGCTCGGCCTGTCGAGAAGCGCGCCCAAGATGAGGCGCATAGTTAAAGTGGTGCTCTTGATGGTACAGGTAGAGACGATGCATCCACTCCCGCCTGAGTGCGTATTTTCCGCATAGTGACGACGACACAAACGGCGCTCATGGCGAGCAACGTGCATGAAGCGCTATATCCGGCATATCGCGTGGGCGCGACGCACCAAGCTGAGCTAAATTAGAGTGCGTTTCCACGAAATGAGTTCGTATTTGGTGTCACAGACAAACTCAAAGTTTTGAGAGTTAAAAGTTCTGTTGATGGAATTGCAAGTGTCTGCCCAGTCAAAGGCAGGGATTCTTTTTTTTCAAGATTGTCCATATATTTTATGCGTTGCCTCTCTTTGTTCATAATTGTATCCTACAATTCAAGATCCTCTAACCAGCGCCCAGCTATTACTTGTCTATTTTGATTGATGACCGGACGACATACGTGTGTGAGCTTCATGGACTCGAGGATACCTAAGTTAAGATTTGCAACATCCCAGTCGGGATCAGATTGGTCGTTCGTCTGGAAGTAAGGTACGTCTAGTTTAAGCATTTCACGATATAAGCCGTTTAGCATCATGATCGACGCATTAAGTGGCCCAGTTGGTTCAATAACGTTTAACTTCAATGTTTGTTCCGCTTCTGTCTTGCTTATGATATAGCTGTGAGAGAATCTTTCACGCGTTACGATTCGCACACACTTCTCTATAACCTGTTCGTCTTTTGTATGATATTCCATTAACTTAGTTGCAAGAAATGCTATTTGCTGTCGCGATCGCTGAACTGCTCCGAGAACAATCGGATCAATTTTTGAAGAGAGTTTGTCAAAAACGGATAACATTGACTGCTCGTCATTTAGTTTGAACTCTTCTTTTGCGAGGTCAAGAAAAGCGTTAACATCTTCAACGTTTATCGGAACGACCGCACGTGGCCTGTTGGGTAGCTCTACGACAGGTGCCAGCGGGTGCTCACTTAACGACGGGTCGATTGGGCTGAGTTGGCCCGTTTTAGTCATTACAACCTCATTTGCGCCAAGGGCGATTAATGTCGCGCAGCTTAGCGCTCTAAACGGAATAATTACGTTAAACTCATTGCAGAACTCTCGAAACAAGTTTACGAGAGCGTAGCCTGCCATGGTATCGCCACCGAGGCTATATAAAAAGAGATCAATTTTATCCGCCCCGCCACTTGCTAAGTGCTGATGTAAAAAAGGAAAAATATCCGTCCCAATCTGAGTTACCAAATTGGGCCTATCGCCGGTAATATAGACAACGACTTTGGAGCCTCTGACATTTTGGATATTTTCAATAAGATCCATCCGTTCTTTTCGAGTCATAAGATTTTAACCTCCCGCGAATGTTAAACTTTTCAAGATACGTGCTATATATAAATGCGGAAACGAATTCAAATTCAGTCATCACGCTTTTTCTCCCGAGGCCATAAACCAAGGACGCAGCGGGCGGTTCGTTGGAAAAGATAGCGTGCAATATCGAACACTGGCAGAGGTTCGCTTAATAACCACGTAGCACCGCACGAGTTACGGACGATGCACTCGTGGAAGCGTCACACCTTTTTCCAAGGAAACATCACACCCTTTTCCAAATCTGCCTGCAGCAAAGCGTTCGCTTGAAGATCTGCCTTCTTTTTAACTTCCGGCGGAAGTATTTGGCCACAATGAATCCTTATGCCGTCTTCGTCCGAAAGCATAAACGTAACCCCATCGAATTTCAGTTCACCTTTCAATTTAGGGAAATTAACGTCGACGGCGTGCAAATTCCACCTATAGGCGATGATCGCAGGTCTCCAAACCGATCTCCTGCGCTTCACTTTTTCAACGGTCGAAATCCACGTAAGGATGTGTCGGTGCAGATCGACTGATTTAACATATACGCCTTCTACACCGCGAAGGTCAAAACCTGACTGAAACATCTCTCCACGGCAACAATACTCGGCATCGGTTCGGAGCTTCTTATTGATGGCTTGCGCCTCAAATTTCACTCTTTTAATTGTATTAAGGGAAGGCTTCGAATAGAACTCATCCAGTTGGTAGTCTGCTGGATGTAGCAACCTCCACACGGCGGCTGCTTCTTCCGCAGATTTATTCGTCCACTTCCAAGCCGCCCCTTGACGACCCGCTTTACTGTCTCTCGTCGGCCCAACAATGATTTTTTTCGTGGCCCATCCTTTGAGCGTGCCATCCTTGAGGTCTTCTTCACCGAGACCCACTTTTTTTAGGCGTAATCTAAGCTCTTGAAAGTCCATATGACCATTTTATTCGCTGGATAGGCTATTAAATGTTATGTTTACTCGTCTTATCTAAAGTTTAGAAAACCAGTTTAAAGCTAAACGATAAACATGATGCGGGGCGCTGCCTCTGAAAACCGAGAGGAAGAAATGATACACGAACTGAACGCTGGATTTCAGCATCCTATTGATGGAAAACTTCTGGACCTGATAGGTCAATCTCCGCGCGGATGTAGGCTACAGAAGCTGATCGAATCAGTCGACACGATCACACGCGCGGGCCTGATGTACCGACTGCTGAGACTTGAAGCTCAAGGGATTGTAAGAGCCGAGAGAAAGCCGAGAAATACAACGTATTTCCTGCGCGAAAAGAATAACAAGCCCAAAAAGGGCTGCCGAGTGAGCGAAGCTCGGCACGAAAGGAATTTAGACAATGTCTACTTTAGCCAAGGGCCTTAATAAAAACCTTTCTGATTCTCACGACGAGCGAACGCAATCTGAGCACGATCTCATAAAGCTCGCAAGGCTTTTATATCAAAAAACGTGCGAGGCGCTCGATCGCGCTGACCAAGACGATAACGAACTCTCTCTAGTTCTCAGCGACGGAGCCGATAATCTCGACGCAATGATTTCGGGTCTTGACCGTATTCGGGAGGCCCGAAAATGACGATGCTCGATACTGCTCTCGACTATGCAGAGCGGCACGGGTTCAGCTTGCTTCCAGCTCCGGCGACCGGAGAGAAAAAACCCATAGGCTTAGGCGGCCCGGATTTTGAGAACGCCACGAATGACGCGGCAGAGTTACAGAAACATTGGCTGAGACATCCAAACGCGAACATCATTCGGCGAGTTTACGGGTCACTGCTGATTGACGTTGAAAGTGAGGAGGGGCATCCGACAGAAGCTAAACAGGCTCGGATGGAAGGTAAGGCGTTTGGAATTGACGCCCTAAACGAGCTACAAAAGGAAAAAGGGCGACTCCCCAAGACGCTTATATATAACACCTGGTCAGGCGGGTTGCATCTGACGTATAATCGTCCTGCCGGATCGGAGGACAAAAAGTTTAAGACGAAGCTGGCTCCGGGATTGGAGCTGAAATCCAATGGCATCGTAATGCTGCCTCCGTCAGTGCGAGACGGCAAGCGCTATAGAATGCTTGATGATGTCGACGTAGCGGATCTGCCGGGAGAATGGATCAACTTTTTTGTGGAAAAAAAGCCGCGAATCGTCAGGACGAAAAAGGCTGAGGCAGGCGGCGAAACGATTTGCCAACGCTATGGCATAGATATGTTCGACGTGTGCGTTCTGCCGATGGACGCACGTCAACAAAGCGACGAGATCATAGGTTCGCACCCGATACACGATTCAGATACTAAGACCAATTTTCACGTTCACTCTGACGGCTCTGTGTGGCATTGCGAACGACATCACACAGGCGGCGATGCGTTGACGTGGGTTGCCGTCCGCGAGGGCTTTATCGAGTGCGAGAATGCCGGCCCGCTCGATCGAGAAACGGTTTTGCGTTGCATAGACGTCCTGCGCCGTGACGGGTTAGCATCAGAGACTATGGCAGCAATCCCGAAAGAGCGCCGAGATAGCATTGATTCGCTCGCGCAATGGCTCATAATGCATCCAAGGCAAGCCATCGCGTTCTATCGTTGGCTTATGGATGACTATCACCAAGGAGAGCACGACCTCAAGACGTCGATGTGGAGAGAGATTCAGCGAGTAGCGTTTCACAGCACAACGGCGCTGCTTCACTCCGATATGACGGCCCCGAGTCGCATGGGCAAAACGTCACTTATGCTCAAATTCGTTCAGATGTTGCCCCCGGGACACAAAGAGGTCTTGACGTCATTATCACCAAAAGCGATTTGGTACAAAACGCTTCGACGGGTCAAGAAGCGAGTCCCCCGGACAGATCCGAAAACCGGCGAGGACATGACTGACCCCAAGACGGGAGAACCGTTAATTAAGACGATCAGAGTCAGAGAGTCAGATCCTAATTATTACGTCGGCAAGCTGATCGTCATTCTCGAGTTGTCCGAGATGAAAGACTTTGGCGTGTTGAAGATGCTCGCCGATGAATACGAGACCGGATTCACCCATGAAACAGTCATAGATCAAGAAAGCGTCGCTCTCAAAGTTGAAGGCCCGCGATGCGTAATGACGATGAGCGTCAAAGGGATTCAAAATGACGTTGCGAGGCAGATCCTTAACCGATTTATTCAAACGCCACTCGATGAGCCGACCGCTAAAGGAACGGCAGAAAAACTCGAGATGGTTACGGACCACGACCTCGACGAAAGTACGATCGATGAAGACCCACGGTTGCCAGTATTACAAAGGATGCTCGAAGTGTCATGGAGTGACGGGTTTAATGTCGCTGTCAAACCTCCATCGGACGATGTGAGGCGACTCATGAAAGCCATTGACCGACAGCTCCACGCCGACGGATTCAACGTCACACAGATACGGGAGTTTCATACATTCGCCCTTTGCGCCGCGTTTGAAAAGCGATTCGCCCGAGGCGACCCCGGCATTATGCAGATCCAAGAGAATGACGTGCGCGAAGCGTGGTTCATCCTCACGACATTCGGCAACTTCGCTCGAGGTAGTCTTACAAGAGCTGAGTATGATCTGCTTAAAGCGATCCCGAATAATGCCGAGGAGTCGGAAGATGCGAGCGACCTACGAGAGCGCACAGGATTGGGAGTCGCAACGATCAACGACGCTTTGCGAGTCAAAGAAGATCCCGTCAAAGGGCAAGGAAAATTTCTCCAATATGGCTACGTAAACTACATTCAGGGTACGAAGGCGAGTCAGTTTTATCGATTGCGCGAAGGGGATGAGGCTGTCAAGAAGATAACAACCGAAATAGAATTCGATGGCGAACCCGTTAAACCATTGAATCCGTGTGCATATCCGTATTATGATTTGCTTCTTGAACTGCCGGATACAACGCTTTTTAATATCGATTCGACACTATTCGGCACTATTCGGAAGCCAACCGAATCGCAAAAAGACAGCGGAGATGCAAAAAAATGAAATCGACGGCCGTCTCTACGGCGGATCTTTTTCGATTCGGTAATTCGGTAAAAATAACTCTACAACAACACAAGAGAGGATGTAGTGTATGTTACTAAATCGCCGAATTTCCGAATCAAAAATCAAAGAAGGCAGGAGAGGCATACTAACAAGGAAAAGACCGACGAACAAGATCGCGCTCGATTCGGAAACCAACCGAATAGTGCCGAATCGAACCGAATCGGAAAATTAGATCAGAACAAAATGGCAGCACGTCGAGACCTGGAATCACAGGCTGGGGCTACAAAGGACAATGTGAAGTAAGTTGCAGTCGCTGTCTACAACAAGATCGAATCTGAAAAAAGAAAATGAACAACGCAGCGACGTTAGATTCAATCGACCGTGATCGATGGCAACACGATCGCACTCGAGCGGCGGCGCCCGCGAAGCGGGGCATGCAATCAATGAAAAGGCGGCACAGATCAGGATCACACCGGCGATGATAAGGCTCGTCTTTAAGCAACTCGCGCGCGAGGTAGGGCCTTCAAAGGAAGCACAGCAACGCCGACTCAATGAGATCTGTATGCAGATCGCGGACGACATCAGGAACGGCCTGCAGGTGAACATTTAGTGGCGAGGTGACGGATGAACATCGGCCCGCAACCACGGCTCCTTGGACATAACCATTCCCTCGCACCCTAATTTCAAATTCTTATTGTAACCTGAGTTACAGAACGCCTTTTTTAGTTTCTTTTGTATCTTGCTGTATCGTCTGCTTTGATATTTCAAGAATTAGCCGTGCTGTTCATAGAACGCAACGCACATCCTTCCAATACTGCATATACACATCATAGACGTGCTCGGGCAACGGATGTTTGTAGTGCTTCCAATCAATGCCGCTCACGCCGTGCGTCATGATGTACGCCCGGTTTGATTGATCCCATTGAATAACGTCGCCATATTGTTCCGCAAACTTTCTCAGATCGCTCATAACAATGCGAACGTTGCTTTTTAAGAGTCGAACTTCGTGATACCTCAGCCATTGTTGAAACGACAATTGGTCAAAAGCAAGCGCATCGTCCTGTCGACCATCCAGCACAGGCAGAATTGCCTCAACAACTTGTGGATGAAGGGGGCAATAGTGCTGCATGCGAATTTTATCTTGCCACGGAAGGACGTCCACGACGGGTTTATCCATCTTCGTCGCCTCCCTTAATTGTCCAACGGTGAGTCGTGCTATCGTCGCTAAGGGTCGTTGCCCTGTGAATGCGCCAAACAGTACCATCGCTTCATAATTCAGACAGTGATAGGCCTCAATGCCGCCGCTACGATATGCGTGCTTAATCGCTGTGAGTAAGTTCTCAACGTCTTCTTTGGTGACAATCCGGTCTGTCACGCACTTTTGCTCCTTGACCGACCGCGGGATCTGTAAGAACAAGTCAAACGAGGCATATCGCTGGTCGAAGCTGATCTTTGACATGTAGCTGAGAAATGCACGAGCGAACTGCAGGACTTTGCGTTTAGCGTCTGTATCCTGATATTTTGCAAGGACGTGACCCCGCAAGTGGAGCATTGTGGTTACACTCACAGCTCCTCGTGTGGCGTCCCACAACAACTCAGCTGACTTTTTCAGCCACGTGACCGTCTTGGATGTCAGTCCTGCTGCCCGTAAAGTGAGATAACCGCTCAAGTCTTCGTGCGTAAATAGAAGCACGAGGTCCGACAAACCGCTGTGGTTGGGCTGAGGAAAAAGTTTACACTCGAGTTTACACTTTTTTCCTTGAGCTGAGAAGCCCCGTTGGTCAAAGGAAATCAAAAAAGGAGCGCCCGAGTCGGGATTTGAACCCGAGTCGGAGCCTCGACAGGGCTCCATGATAGGCCGCTACACTACCCGGGCTTGCGCACGCAAAGCGACTGCCTGACGCAGCACAGCTTACTAGCCAAGTATTGATAATAAAGCTTTCTGCGGTGATTTTCGAGCNNTTCTTCGCTCGGTTTTAAAACCGTGTCTTCCTTTGGCACGCTTTGTTCTGTCACAATGAGGGACGCTTGCCTTCCTTCGTGTCAGTCTCATAAATACAAGCAGTCTTACCCACGGCATCAAAATACAGTTTGGGCAAGCGCAGCTGTGGGTAATCAATACCTTTGGCAGATAGCTTGCCGATTTTTGATTTTCCTATAAGTTGCATAATCCCACCGATTTAGCTGACATCTCACAACTACCGGTCCAACCTTTCCAATCAATCGCCCCTCTCCGTGTCTCTCGCTTGCTTCGCAAGCTCAACCGCTATAACTAGTGCGTCGCTCTGCGAGATTCTTTTACCTAGTCGAGCAGCCTCCTTAAGCTGAAAGCCGATTAGCAGCTCCCGCGCCTCCTTAGAGACTAGGATTTTCGTCCTTTCCATGTTGTGTCCCGTTATCCTATATTGATATGAACCTTTCTCTGACATTAACTCCTCGAAGGGTAACTTATACCCCAACATGTTAGAGTTACGCGGTGCTTCGTTGTAGCTCTGCATATTTCGCTCCGTTGCCGATTCTAGAGAGTCACATCGGAGCTACCAGACCCGTCGAGTCAACCGAGCCAGAGCTAAGAATTAGAATCTCGGGATATTTAGCACCCCACACGATTTTGAGGCCGTCCGCTTACAATATAACCGATTGCTGCCGGTCGCTGTCAGCTTTCGCAGCAGCCTAAAAGTCAAAGGAATCTAAAAAAGAAGAAGCTTTTAGGAGCTAAGGAACGGGTAGAAGCAACCCCTGTCTGTTGACAAGGTCATCCTTCTTTCACCTTTCACTATCAGCACGTTCTTGCAGTTCGATTATCACCATCAGCACGAACGCACCGTATGTACAAGCAACTTATCCCCGCACTGACGTTGAAGACAGGAAGCAGGCAGTCTACAACCTCTTTGCTGCCTACCTTCAAACGATGCCGCTCAAAGAGCTGTTAGACGGCGTGGAACGAGCGCGGCGAGACGCGCAACTTAGATATGTCGTAATCCACGGCGCGGTATGCAGCTACTGTATTGGCAGAGCCGAACGGCTTGACGGGTCATACCTGCAGACGTTCGCGCTTGAGTTAAAAGAACAGCTTGCCGAGACTCTCGCTGCGTTTGTCACGTCGATTCTGACTCAGCCGCGTAGGCCAGAGGGAAAAGTGTTGCGAAAAAAATCGGCAAGACAAAATAAATTTATCCGGAGAAAAGTAAATGATCAAAAAGAAACGCAGCGGGCCTTGATGAACGAATACAAGAAGCGAAATCCTGCTAAACTTTTCTGGGTTGTCACTACTGATCATCCTGTACGCCGTACTCGATGTAATCGCTCAGAGCCTGCCGCCACATTATAGCCCAATAAGCCAAGCAGAAAGCGATCTTGCAGTGGGCAAATTTGGATTTATCATGACCTTGAACTTCTTGAATCGCGGAGTTCTTTCCCTTGTGTTTATTTTTGCCTTTCTCAGAACTTTAGATCTAAATGGAATTGCCAGGTCTCATCTTCGAACAGGCACATATCTGCTCGGCGCGTGGGCAATTGGAGCGATACTCCTTGCAATATTTCCGACCGACGTACCTGCCACACCTGTTTCGTGGCACGGTGCGATTCATATCGTTGTTGCACTGATCGCCTTCATCGGCGGTGCATTCGGAGCATTTGCCATTTCATGGAAACTGGGCAAAAATCACGAGTTTGAAGGTTTGAAACCTAACGCGCTACCCTTGTCCGTAATTGCTGTGATTCTTCTGGTAATCGAGTTCGGGTTAGATTTCGTATTCCCTCACCTAGACGCGCGCATCGGTGGGCTGACTGAAAGAGTATTTCTCGGTTCCGTCCTTCTCTGGATTGGGATCGTATCTGCATATCTCGCCACTCATGTGTGCCAGACCAAGGTGACGCCAAACCTGACGAGCGAATAAGTCTAGGGTTTGGGGAAAAGTTCGCAGAGCGGAAGCCATTGCGATCACGATCGCAAAGTGGCTTTCAGCTCGAACGGATTGTTAAAATCAACGTCTTCTGCATCTGCAGAATCTCAAAAATCTCCTCTCGCTTAAACTTCGAGAGTTTCACCGAAGACAAATCTTCAAGAACATTTGACCAAGGATATTCTTCGATCGTGAATCCAGCATTGGTGAAAAACTGTCGCACAGCATTTTCGTCTTCAAATGTGTTCGTTTCGATGTCACGCCCAGTCGCGCCAGATACATTCTGCATCCGTTGCTGCATAGTGTCATCTGCTTGAGCAAAAAACTTGAGGGTTTGTTTGGTGTTCACATCCGGTGTAACCCATACTCCGTTATATTGTCTAAGAAGGGCATGGATGTTGCCTGCCAAGGTTTCTTTTTCTCCGCTGGTAAGGTACGGAAGTAACCCCTCCGTGATAATCGCAATAGGCTTGTCTGATCGAAAAGGAATGGCCGCTTGCAACAAACTTTCTCGATCAAGTGCATTTGCAACCCGGTAATACAGGTTTGAACGATGTATGTTCAATTTTGTAAGTATGGATTCGGCAATTGCTTTTTCTTGTTCTAAAATCTCCGGCAAATCAGTGGCCACATAGACTACATTTGGATCTTCAGTCATTGCGAGACCACGCGGAGAAAGTCCAGCGGCGATTTCCAAAACTTGTGTAATATGGTAACGTGCAATGATCTGATCAGTAGTTTTGCAGCGTGCCTCCAAATTGAAAGCAGACTGAGTCATGAATTCCGCGCTCTTGCCTGCTAGTGTTTGAAAGTCTGTCTCTGCTCCGCTTGCTGCGGCTATCTCCTTGGCGAACGGAATATCGGTAAACGCCCTTATGTGCGCCACTAGCTTGGCAGTGGTACTAATTTTTTCATAGGCTTCTTCTTGTACCATATTTACTCATCACCCTTTTGTGCCCATCTACCCCAAGCGATTTTGTACACACACGATTGTTTCGCCATATATAGAGACGCCCCTAAACGTGTCAGAAGGCACGATAAAGACTCCGATTGAAAGTGCTACAGAGACGCCGAGTGCAGATGCCGAAATGGTGCCGCTCGACCGTTGGTTAAGATTACCACCTTTTTTGAAAGGTGAACAAGCCACCCCCCGCAACGTCCTTTTAGCTGCTTGTATGAAGCAGTTGATCCAGTAGTTAGCAGTTTTTTATAAAAAAAATGAACGGAGCCCAATATGGCGTTATCCCGTAGTCGGGTTTATATACGCGTTTTTGGCAAAGGCATGATAGGTGCTAACATGAAACAACATCGGAATATGAAGTCGATTACGATCGACAAACTTATCGCTCCCTCGCCTCAGCCCACGGAGATCCGAGGGGTCTGCTCTGAGGGAATGCGCGTTGAGAGGACAGGAGTGGACAGAATAACGAGAGGCGATCGATAAATGCCCTATGCAGACCCCGAACAACGGCGCGAATACAACAACGCATACAAGCGGAGGCAGCGGGCCCAGGCAAAGACGAAAAAAAGATTCAGTAAGCGTCAGACCGCCTCTGAAATTGAAACTGTCGACGACGTGCACGGCCTGGTTGCCGTCGTAGAGGAGGCGATATCCCTCGTGCGCAATGACCGCCAAAGCACAGACGTAGCCAAGGGCCGCGCTTTGGCATATATTGCCTCTATAATGGCTCGAATGCTGCCGCTTGTCGAAGCCGCAGACGCTCAAACTAAAGATTGGGATAAGATCCGCAGAGAACACGAGGTGATTGCGGATTTCGTCAGCGTGAGCGCGAAAGATAGTCAAACCGTTGAGGACTACATCAACCTGGCGTTTTGAATTGACAAGGAAGCCGAGCGACGCCGCGCGTGTGAAGTGCATCAGCAAGGGTGAACCCTACCTAGTACCCCAAAAAAGCGGCGCGCACATTCCAGCGCTATAGCCCATCAAGTTGCTATGCACTCCTGTCCCTGCTTGACTTCACTCATTGTATACCGGGAACAATCCCACGACCGCTGGATTGTTAAATCCGGTTGTTACAACAAAACTACTTATCTGCAGCTGAACTTCAAAAAGAAGTGTTTCAGATCGCTTGCTGAAGCTATTTGCGCAAGGCGGTTTCTCGCGCGGCATCCATCGTTGCCTCACTCATTATGCCATTCGTGCAGTCGCATAGAATCTGCGTCGCTTTTTTCATCCAGTTAACGCTCTTTCGATCAAGACCGGCAGTACGCCAATTTTTGTAGCTCGTTAGCTAGCTTCGCGAAAACGTCAACTGGAGCGT
>PLGY01000004.1:0-6005 GCA_003139855.1 Candidatus Methanoflorens stordalenmirensis | reverse complement strand
CGTGAGCCTTCAAAACAATTTAGAACGGCTTGAGCGCTCAGCACACGCGGGGCACGGGATCGCCTAGTGGAGCATCGACAAAGCGGGTTCCACCGATACGTGTCGTCATCAGAACTCTTTTGCCGGTCCTAACTTCACCAATTATGGCAGCGTTTCTCCCGTACTTGGTCTTCTTGATCGCGCTGAGCACTGCCTCAACACTGTCGGGCTCTACGCCGATGATTGCTTTCCCCTCATTGGCAACTTCCAGCACGTCGATGCCCAACATTTCAGCAGCAGCCTGTATTGACTGATTAATTGGCAGAAGGTCTTCTTCGATAACGACCTCCACGCCGCTTTTACGTGCCATGTCGTTCAGGGCGCTCGCCACGCCACCCCTCGTGGGATCCTTCATGGCCGTTATTGCGGAAGCGTCAACTTCGAGTGCAGCCTTGACGGTGTGCCATATGGGGGCGACATCCGAGCGCAGCTCCGTGCGAAAGTGGAAGTCCTCCCGCTTGGCAAGCACCGCGATGCCGTGATCGCCGATCGTGCCTGTGATGATGAGCTTATTCCCGGGCTTCAGACCACAGTCCCGTACCGGCTTCTCAACAAAACCGATCCCTGCGGTATTGATGAGTATTTTATCAAGCGCGCCCTTCTCAACGACTTTGGTATCACCGGTAACGATCGCCGCATCTACCTCCTGAGTCGCCTCATCCATCGATGCCACAATCCTACGCAAATCGCTTATCGCAAAGCCATCCTCCATGACGATCGCACTCGTAAGCGCGAGCGGCGCCGCACCCATCATGGCAAGGTCGTTGACCGTTCCGGATATCGACAGCCGTCCGATGTCCCCTCCAGGAAAGAAGATCGGCTTGACCACGTGTGTGTCTGTGGTGAGCACGAGATAGCCACCTTGCGCCAGCGGAATAGCCGCGCCGTCGTCTAACGATTCCAAACCAATGCCGCCGACGTTCTTGTTCTTAATCTTCATTAGAACGTCGACGATGAGTGCGTTCATCATCTCGCCGCCCGCCCCGTGAAGCAAACTTACGTGTTCGTTGCCCGTTGCTTCTTGCGTTTGCATGACTCAGTCACCTAGCCGTCTAGCTCTCGTCTTCGAGCTCGACCTCAAGATTTTTAATACAGATGTCCCGTCCTGACAGCAGCTCGTACATGCCGCCACACTTAGGACACACGTAGTCTTCGTCCCCCAACGCGCCCTCAAAGCCGCACTTGCACTTAGCGACGGCGGGCTGCGTTTCGACTCTCATTTCGGCGCCCTCAAAGGGGCCGCCTTCAGTAATTATTTCAAAGGAGAACTTGAGCTGCTCAGGATTCACCATCGCGAGCTGCCCGACCTCAACGGTCACCGAGACCAGTCGTTTCACCGGTCGGCTTTCGACCGTTTCCTTCACGACGTTGACAATCTCGGTCGCGATGCCAAACTCATGCATTTTCCTGCTCGAGCTCTTCCAACTCCTTAAAAATCGCAAGCGTTTCGAGTGCAGATTCCTTACTGAGCTTCTCGATGGCAAAGCCGACGTGGATCAGCACGTAGTCCCCCGGGCGGACGTCCTCAACAAGATCCAGGCTTATCTCCTGTTCCAAACCGCCGTAGTCGACGACGCCTTTATTCCCTTCTACCTTAATAACCTCTGCAGGAATTGCAAGACACATGTAGACTCCTATAACAAGCAACGGTGCGAAGCTCATCGCAGCACCAGGTCACTGGAAGAACCGCTTGAACGTCGTACAGTATATATTTTTGTTCTGCGGCCATATATAGCTTCCCTCGCCCCGCTTGGCTGTATACGCGCTAAAAGGTTTTTAAATAAAGTGCTCACTATATCTTTTGTCGAGCGACCAGCTGCAAGACGCGTGGTCCTTTTTGACTTTTTGTCCGTGTGCGAGGCGGGGATCTACCGACATGAGCGACCCAATCGAATCAATAAAGCGCTACGAATTCAAGCGCGTTATCGAGAACCTCGAGGGCAAGAAGGGCCAAGCCACAGAACTCATCACCATCTACATCCCGCCCGACAAACAGATCTCAGACGTGACAAGTCAGCTTCGCGACGAGTACGGCCAAGCGGCGAACATCAAGTCGAAGAGCACGCGCACCAACGTGCAGAGCGCGCTCTCGTCGATCATGTCGCGCCTCAAGTACTATCGCTTTCCGCCGTCAAAAGGCATCGTGATCTTCACCGGGACGATCTCGCTCGGCGGCGACAAGACGACTATGGAAACGCTCGTCGTTGAGCCGATTGAGCCCATAAAATCATATCAGTACCGCTGCGATTCAACCTTCAACCTCGAGCCGCTCAAGGAGATGCTGAGGGAAAAGGACGTTTTCGGACTCGTCGTGGTCGACCGAAACGAGGCGACGGTCGGCATCCTCAACGGAAAGCGCATCGAGCCGACGAAGCACCTCACTTCAGGAGTTCCAGGCAAACACACGAAGGGCGGGCAATCGCAGCGCCGTTTTGAGCGCCTGCGGCTCATCGCCATTCACGAGTTCTTCAAACGCATAGGTGAGGCGGCGAATAACGAGTTTCTCCAACACCCTGAACTCAAAGGCGTGCTCATCGGCGGCCCCAGCCCGACCAAGGAAGAATTCGTCGATGGTGAGTACCTCCATCACGAACTGCAGCAGCGGATTCTCGGAGCGTTCGACGCCTCTTACACAGACGAGTTCGGCCTCTCCGAACTTGTCGAAAACGGCGCCGAAGTGCTGCAAGAGCTCGACTTGATGCGCGAGAAGAACCTTGTAGAACGCTTCCTCAAGGAGCTCGTGCACGATTCCAACAAGGCGACCTACGGAGAAAAACAGGTGCGAAAAGCTCTACAGGTGGGCGCTGTCGACACCCTCCTTCTCTCAGAGGCGCTTCGCATTCAGCGCGTGACCAACAGCTGTCCTCTGTGCGGATTCACGCTTGAGGAGACGATTCGGGGGATCAAAGGGGTGGGGGTGTGCCCCAAGTGTGAGGGCACTATGGAACGGGTGCGCGAGGAAGACGTCGTAGATGAGCTCATCCGCCGAGCGGGAGATACAGGAACGGCGGTCGAATTCATCTCGACCGACTTCAACGAGGGAGAGCAGCTGATGCGAGCATTCGGTGGCATCGCAGCAATTCTGCGCTTTGCGATCGACGAGCACTAGAGAGGTCTCGTGTTTCTAACTTTCCGCAGGCACGTCGAGCAGCTATTAGCTGAGGCGTTAGAAAAGTGCCAGTATCCAAGCGACAACCTCGCACTTACCGTCAAGCCCGGCTATGCTGATCTGACCAGCCTTATAGCTTTTAAGCTCGCGCCTATCCTTAGGCTGAAGCCTCAGGAGATTGCGCAAAACGTCGCTGAATACCTCGGCGCTGACGAGCTCGTAGCGCGGGCCGACGCAGCGGGACCGTACCTCAACTTCTTCGCGAGCAACGACTACTTACATCGTACGCTTCGCACCGTGCTTGAGGCAGATCGTGACTACGGCAACATTGACGCTAAGGGGGCAGTGGTTCTCGAACACACGTCAGCGAATCCTAACGGACCCCTGCACGTCGGTCACATTCGTAACTCGGTGATCGGCGACACGCTGAAGCGCTGTCTGCAGCAGGCGGGGTACCGCGTGGAAACCCAATACTACGTCAACGATATGGGCCGACAGATCGCGCTCGTCGTCTGGGGCATCATGAACTTCGCGCTCACCGAGGGAAAGAAGTCAGACCACGCTACCGCCGATATCTATGTCAAGGCGAACGCCGCCGTGGAACTCCACCCCGCAAAGCTTGTGGAGGTTAGGCAGCTAATGCAGCGCTTCGAAAGCGGCGATCAAGACGTACAGTGGCTTTTCAAGGACGCGGTCGAGTTTTGCTTGCGCGGCATCAGCGAGACCCTCAAGAATCTTCACGTCGCTCACGATCGATTCGTGTGGGAGAGCGAGTTCCTCGACGATATCGACGGCATCATTGCCGAGCTCCGAAGCCACAGAGTCACCGAACTTGACGGGTCAACGCACGTCGATTTGTCGCCGTTCGGAATCAGCAAGAACCTCGTGATGCGGCGCTCTGATGGCACGTCGGTGTACGCAACGCGCGATATCGCCTATCACGTCTGGAAGGCGGGGCGATGCAACCGCATGATCGACGTGCTTGGCNNCATCAACGCTCCCGAAGTCGTCTTTTTTGAGTTCGTCTCGCTACCCGAGGGCTCAATGAGCACGCGCCGCGGCCACTTCGTCAGCGCCGACGAGGTATTAGAAAGGGTGACCGAAAAAGCGTACGAGGAGGTCGCCAAGCGGCGTTCGACGCTGTCAGAAAACGAAAAGCGCGCGATAGCACAGGCTGTAGGCATCGGCGCGACGCGTTATGACATGCTCCGGGTGTCGGCGGATAAGCCGATGGTCTTTGACTGGAACGAGGCCCTCGACTTCGAACGTCAGGGAGGACCGTTTCTACAGTACGCGCACGCGCGCGCGACGAACATCCTCATAAAAACCACGTTCGACAATCATTACGAGCCGGACTTGCTGACCGACGAATACGAGGTGAAGCTCATAAAGTTGTGTGCACTGTTTCCCGCAGTGATCGAAGACGTCACGGTGAACTTGAGCGTAAGCGCGCTGGCCGCCTATGCGCGTGAGCTCGCTGAGGCGTTCAATCAGTTTTATCGGTTCTTGCCCGTGCTCTCCGCAGAGCCCGCGATGTCCCGCGCACGGCTGGCTTTGGTGACGTGTGCGCGCATCGTGCTACGAAACGTACTCAACTGTCTCGGAATCGAACCAGTTGATTCGATGTGACCGTAAAGGGAGTGCCCGTTTATGCGACGAAAGAAGGCTCGCGAGTCATCGCCCGTATCCTACCGCCAGACGCTGGCAAAACAGGGCTATCACGCTGTCGGCTGTGGAGGGGCCGTCAAACCCTGTCTCTGGCTGAAAAAGTCACTCCGCAACGAAGGCGTGTGCTATAAAGAGCANNGCGGAGAAACCTACCTTCGACGAGCCGCAAACTCTCGTCGACGGGTCGATAGCGGCACAGAGGAGGCTAATATCAGGCTATAAAGGCTCCCCAACAACGGACCTACACAAGCTGGAAGAAGCGTATAACCCGAGCCAAGTGGCAATCTCACTCAGCGGCGAACCAACGCTGTACCCCTATCTCGACGAGCTTATCAAACGCTATCGCAGCGAACGCATGACAACCTTCGTTGTGTCAAACGGCAGTCACCCGGAGGTCCTCGAAGCTGTGCGCCCGACCCAACTATACGTCTCACTGAATAGCCCGGATGAAGAGCATTTCTATGCCGTGTGCAGGCCGCGAACGCGTCGATTTGAGCACCTGTTCGAGTCGCTGCGCGTTCTCGCCGATCATCCCTCGCGCACGGCGATTCGCATCACGCTCGCAAACGANNTCGAGGTGAAATCGTATATGCACCTCGGCTTCTCGCGAAAACGACTGCCGCGCACGGCGATGATGTCGTACGAAGGCGTTATGTCGTTTGCGCACGATATCGCAGAACGAACGGGCTACGCCATCGCCGCAGGATCTCCCGTCAGCCGTGTCGTCGTGCTCTCAAAAAGCGGGTCGACTGCGAAAATCGCTGACGCTGTTTGCTGACAACGCGTGCAAGCTCGCTCGACGACAATCAAGGTGCGTGCATATGCGAACGAAAGCAGACATCGCGAACCTCAAGGAGAGAAAAAACCTCTACGGACTGATTAATGCGCTAAAAGACCCCGACGCAGGCATTCGGTCAGAGGTTGCTGAGACGCTCGGAGAGCTGCGGGACGAAGCCGCCACAGACGCCCTGATTGAGGCGCTCAACGACGATCACTGGTCGGTACGTCGGAATGCCGCCTGGGCGTTGGGAGAGATCGGCTCTGCACGCGCCATTCTATACCTCATTAGCGCCTTCAGAAAAACCTGGGGAGGCATCGACGCGTATTGTGCCGAGGCGCTGGTGAAAATTGGCCGCCCAGCCGTCAAGCCGTTGCTGCGGTTCATTGATGGCCCAGATTTAAACACGCG
>PLGY01000052.1 GCA_003139855.1 Candidatus Methanoflorens stordalenmirensis | reverse complement strand
CCTGCCGTCGCCAACGGCACGGTGTACGTGGGGAGCGTTGACGGCAACGTCTACGCCATCGGCAACGCAGCTGCGGCCACAAGTCAGGGGATACCCGGCTTCGACGTCACGCTCGCTCTTGTCGGACTCGTAATCGCCGCTTATGTAGTGAGGAGGAGAAGGTAACCCCCCTCTTTTTCCAGCGATGGAATAACCTCGCTTTTTATGGCGTTATCTCGGTATCAGCAATAGTGGCTATCATTCGTTTTTTCGGACATAGGTAACGAGTGTAAGGGCGCGTAGTATGTATCCGTTAATGATGGACTGCAGTAGGTGCGTTAAATTTGTCGGCTGTAAGCTTCGCGGCGATAATGAGCGCGTCCCGTATTGTGAATATTATCGCCGTTCGCCGCGTGGCAGATTGACGTTCCGCGTTACCCGGCCAAGCATAAGCGTTATTTGCCGGCGCAATTCGTTTTAGGACGCGAGCAGGACGTTGTTTGCGCACAAGGGCGAGGGGACCCGAAGCCAACGAAAACGCCGCCAGTGGTGATTGACAAATCGCAAGCACGCCTCGAGAAATTGCATGAGCGCGCCTAGCTCAGTTTGTTAAACTCACACCTCCCCAATACTTCATATAACTGTCATAAACCGTGTCAGGAAGTTTGCGGCGCACCGTGACATCAGGGGTTTCCGACGCGTGTTACGTGCAACCCCCGAGCGCCAAAACCCCACTAGCCAAACATCAACATTTTGCTCCTAAAGTTTGTTGAAACATTGCTACTAGTCAACGCAACTTGAGGAGGCAAAACCATACATAACACCCAAAGCTGTGGTTCAAGCGTGGTCATTTATATTATATCTGGTGACCGCCGGTTACCAGAAGATATATCACTAGAAGCAATAATCTAAGCTTTAAAATATGTGGATGTTCGAATACAAGCATGCTCAACGTTCTGCTACGTGACTAGTGAGCCATTTTACCGTTGATTGTGAAGATAAACGGTAGGATGCTCAGCTAGACCAGCAGTGGGCGCACGCGAAAGAGGCGAATCTCATGGAAACACGGTTGGCGGTTCGAGACGTTATGACGCGGACTGTCGTGACGGCAACTCCCGAGATGACGGCTGCGCAAGCCGGAAAAAAAATGGTCGAAAAAAGGGTCGGGAGCATAATAATCGTCACGGATGATAAGCCAGTCGGCATCGTCACGGAAAGCGACATGGTTGCGAAAGTTATCTTTAAGAACGTTAAGCCAAGCTCTATCAAGCTCGAGCAGCTCATGTCGAAACCGCTCATCACAACAAAAAGCAGCGACGATGTGCACGACGCAGTACTTATGATGGTCCAAAAAAAAATCCGACGTCTTCCGGTGCTCGACGGAGATGAACTAGTCGGAATTATTACCGACGCAGACGTTATCCAAGTCTCCTCTGAGGTGAACCAAATTCTCGACAACTTGATAGAGATGAACAGGGAGAGTGTCCTCGACCGCCGAGAAGTCGTCATAACGCAAGGCGAGTGTGAGGAGTGTGAAGAATACTCAGACGATCTGCAGCAAGAGGGAGGGCGCCTCAAATGTCCGAGGTGCCGAGGCTCTACCTCGTTCGGTGTCTGCGAGATCTGTGGAGAGCTTTCTTACGTGCTCGAATATACAGACGGCAGCATCATATGCGAATCGTGTAAGGAGAGCGTTCGATGACGCTCAACCTAATGTCACCACCCGTGACTGTGCGTGAAGACGCCTACGTGACTCACGTCCGTCAGCTCATGCGAGACGGCTACCGAAGCCTTCCGGTTGTCGATGGCCAAAGCCGCGTGAAGGGTATGGTAATACTGCCAGACGTCATCAAGGTGACTTCGACGAAATCAGACGTCACGGTAATCGGCTTCGTCCGCGAGACTGGCCTTGCTACTCCTGACTCTGTCCCGATCGAGATGGCAAAAATATTTGCGACGACCGGGTTCGACATTCCTGTGGTCAAATCGAAAGAAGATCACACGATCATCGGAGTGATTGACTCTGAAGTACTGATGAACGCTCTGAGTTTTGACAGAAAAATCACGATCGACTCAGTGATGACAGAAACCGTTCAGACCTGCAGTCCGACTGATCTCCTATCGAGAGTGTGGCCTAATATGGCGCAATACGGGTTTTCAGGCTACCCGGTGGTGAAGAAGAAGCACCTCATCGGTATCGTCACGCTTCAAGATGTTCTCAAAGCAGGCTATGTGCGACTCGAGCGCGAGGACGAACGGGGAGGCCGAGGGATTCATTCAGCGGCCGTCGAAAAGATTATGAAAACTCCTGTCATTACCGTCCTGTCAGATTCATCACTCTGGGAAGCGGCGAATCTGATGAAGCAATACGCAATCGGACGATTGCCGGTGGTCGAAGACTCCAAGCTGATCGGGATAGTAGATCGACAAGACCTCGTCCGAGCCATAATTTGACACAACCACGGAAGGTTACAATGCTACGTGACACAACCACGGAAGGTTACAATGCTACGCGGAAATAAACGGCAGAAGAGAACTCAAGATGACTTCAGCGGTAAATCGGACCGAGGGAGCCTAGGCTTCAAAAGCAAGCTGTCGGAGCACGAGGGCGACATCATGATGGTCGCAACTCAGGATGTCGTCCAAATACCTCCCACAATGACTATTATGGGGGCAGTCAAAACGATGGTTAAATATCGTGTTAGGCGGCTGCCCGTGAGCGATCCTGGAACAAACAGACTTGTCGGGATAGTCACTGTAATGGACGTGGTGAATTTTCTCGGCGGGGGCGATAAGGCTCAGATCATCGAGAACAAGCACAAAGGGAACTTTCTATCGGCGATAAACGAAGAAATCAGTTCAATAATGGAAGAAGATGTTATCACCCTCCATGAGGAGGATTCGATCGACGATGCCATCAAAATGATGTCGCAGGGAAACGTGGGTGGTTTCCCGATCGTCAGTCACGATAGCAAGGTTGTAGGAATTGTGTCCGAGCGTGATTTCGTCGGCCTTGTGGCCAATGTCATAACGGGAAAGAAAGTCGCTGATTTCATGAGCCGCGACGTCGTAAGCGTCAAACCAGATACCACGGTTGAAGAGGCTGCACGAGTGATGGTTTCAAACGACTTTCGTCGGGTACCCATTGTTCACGAGGGGGTTATGATCGGCATCGTAACGACCTCAGACATAGTGAACTACCTTGGAGGCGGCGAGGTTTTTGACAAGCTTGTGACAGGCAACATGCACGAGGCTTTGGGAGTACCCATTAAGATCGTAGCACGAGAACCGCCGTTTAGTGTAGACCCCGATCTAGATTTGGGTGAAGCTGCAGACCTGATGATAGCGCGCGATGTAAGCGTATTGCCGGTTGTGGTCGATGGGGCGCTCTCGGGTATTATAACTGAGAGGGATTTTCTAAACGCGTTAGTCGGTTAGATGGCTTCACGAAAGAGACTCAGCACCGGTAAGCCAGTAAAGACGCTCAAAATGTGAGTTTTTTAACGTGACGCACTGGTGGCTCAAACGTCGTAGTGAACGAGCCTATTTTTATGGAGGTACTTGAGGAGGGTATCTAAGATCTCGTCGCACACATCCTCTTCATCCGCAATCTTTTCAACGACGACGTAGTTCCCGAAATCCTCTCGCGCCATCTCGAGATACCGCCTCCGTACCTTGATTAGAGCAGTTTCGTTCTCAAAAGTAGTCAAACTACTGTCGCGTTTTTCAATAAGGGCCATGGCTATATCTGCAGGCCAGTTGATAATGAAACTAATGTCCGGCTCCGGTGCGAATTCTCGATTCATCTTTAGTATCTCTTGCCACGGTCTACTATCTGACTGATACGCCGCGGTAGACAAGAAATATCTGTCCAGTACGACGATCTTCTTTTTTAATAACGCGGGCATTATGTGCGTCTCTACATCGTGCCTGCGATCCGCTAGAAAAAGGTCAACCAGGCCGCTCGGTTTTTCGGGGGAGCCGTGCTCAAGCGTCTGACGTATCTCTTGTGCCTCCAGAGTTTCATTAGTCGGCTCGAAAAAGCGGACGGCGTTGAACCCAAGGGCTTTTAGTCTCTCGACGAGTCTGATGGACTGCGTTGTTTTTCCCACGCCATCTATTCCCTCAATTGCCACCAGAATTCCACGGTTCAGGCAGTGCTTCATGTTAAAAAATACTCGAAAACTCGATCGCGAATCGCTCAACTTGCGCCTTAGGGATAGTAAAGCTTACACGCACATACTTGTCGGCAAATCTTCGCGTGGTGTACTCAGCTGCTCTGATGAAAAAACCGCGGTTCAGCATCGTATCCGCGATGGTTTCAGGAGTCTTGCCCGTGCCTGAGATATCGATAACGAACATGCTTCCCTGAGACGGATAAACGGGAAGATACGCTCCTCGTATTTTGTCGACAGCGTCTTTTATGATGGCTTGATTTGCCATAATGGCCTCAACCACCTTAGGGAGCCAATCGAGTTTGGTCTTGAGGGCTGCAATTCCCGCAATTTGACTAACAATTGACGTTCCAAGGTCATTTATCTTGTAACGGGCCAGTCGCTCTATCAGCTCGCTTGTTGCGATATGAGCGCCCAGCCGTAATCCAGCTAAGCCGCAGTTCTTTGAAAAACTGTAAATGGTTATCGTACCTTCAGGATAAAAGTCGGCGGCGAGAGTATGGAGTTTTGCCACGTCTCGGTAGGTCACGTCATTTAACAGATAGACGCCCGCGTCTTCGGCTATTTCGCAAAACGCCTTGACTTCTTTTGCTGTGTAGGTTACGCCCAGCGGGTTCAGAGGGTCGACGAGGGTCAGCATTTTAGTTCGCTTGCTCATCACCTCATTTACCATGTCCGGCGTCAATTTGTAGTTAGTATCTGCTGCGTAGATCGGTAGGTCAAGAACTTTGGCTCCGCTTAGCTCAGCAAACTTATGAATGACGTAGTAACCTGGATCCGTCGAGATCATAACGTCACCAGGACGCAGCAGGGTGCGCGTCACCTGGTAAAGCGATTCTGTACCGCCCTCTGTCACATGTACTTCGTGGGGTGAGCTCAAATTCAAGTCTTGAAGTATAAGGGTCCGTAACTCCTCAAGTCCATACGGGGGTGGATATTTGTGGTATTCCTCTTTGTCGATGGCATCTACCATAGCCCGCTTGATCGCTGGTGGCGTAGGAAAATGGTTGGTATTTTGCCCCATCCATACAACCGAATCATCGTCGTAAATGTTTTGAAAGAATTGATTTTCAGTGTTAAAATCGGCCACTTGAATCACATCGCTGAATGATTGGACTACGTTTGATCGATCGGTTGCCTGGGGAGCGTTTACTACTGTCGTAATTGTCAGAATTTAAAAGCGTTGCGGTAAGGGCTTACAGAAAAACGCAGCGAGAGCGTTTGTTTTGGTCGCCGCGAGCGTTTTCCGAGCTCAACCACCACTATCAAGAGGTTAGAATAAGCTTTCCTTGACTGATCTTCTTGTAAATCGCGTTCCGTTTAAAGCTTCCAAGCGATAATCTTCTAACAGAACCCGAAACGTTTCGTCTAAGGGAACCGAGAGAGATATTTCCTTTGTTCTCCCGTATCTGCCCTTGCTGACAACTTTTGTACTGATTATTCCGAGCAGATCCAGCTCCATTATTAAATCGGTGATTCGCCTTTTAGTCAACACGTCGAGGTCTATTTGCCTACAAAGCGTTTCGTACACTCGGTTTACCTCGCCGGTCGTTGCGCTTCGCGCTCCGTTTTGATGAAGTGTGATTATACTATACAGCACCAGCTTCGCTTGGGTAGGGAGGGTGCGAATTACCTCTGCGACTCGGTTGAGTTCTATCCGCATCTGAGCGGTCCGAACGTGCTCCTCCTTAACGCTGTCGACATTCACGCGCTCGGCGAATTCTCCTGATACTCTCAGCAAATCGAGCGCGCGTCTGGCGTCTCCGTGCTCCTGAGCGGCCAGGGCTGCACAGAGTGGTATGACTTCTTGATTCAACGCGTGTTCCTTAAAGGCTAGACGCGCTCGTTCTTCGAGGATGTCTCGCAGTTGATTCGCGTCATAAGGTGGAAATATTAGCTCTTCTTCGGCTAGTGAGCTCCTGACCCGAGGGTCAAGATATTCTGTAAACTTCAAGTCGTTAGATATCCCGATGAGACTGACCCGGGTGTCGGTGAGCTCAAGGTTAATTCGCGACAAATTGTAAAGCACATCGTCCCCGCTTTTTCGGACCAACTTGTCAAGTTCGTCAAGAATTATTATGACGCTCCCGCCTTGCGAGTTGAGTGCTTCAATAAACTCCGAATAGACTTGATCTGTTGGCCACCCCGTCATCGGCACATCTTTATTGAACTGGCGAGCCAGATGGGCAAGGACGCGGTACTGAGTATCGACCACTTCGCAATTTATGTACGCAACGTTACACGGAACTCCTCGAGATGCGCCGACTTCCATCAATTCTTTGCCCACAAATTTGGCGCAAGCCGTTTTCCCTGTGCCAGTTTTTCCGTACACAAGAATATTGGAGGGGGTCTCTCCTTTGAGAGCGACGACCAAAATAATAGCAATCGAGTTGAGCTGATCGCGCCTGTGAGGCAGATAGTTAGGCGTATAGGATGGCCTGAGAACTTCTTTATCTTTGAAAACAGGTTTCCTTTCTAAAAGGTTGTCAAAAAGTCCTTCCAACTTTCTGCCTCCAATTTCAACAGAGGAAGCGAATGCTTGCTGGAGGCACTGAACTCTACCATAGATAACTGACTACTCAGAGCCATCCGCTTAGTCCTACCGTATAGTGGAAACGTGAGTTAATAAACTTTATGATTTCTAAGGTTGCATTTCCAGTGCAACATAACCTATATTTCCTATGGAACTAGCGATTTCTTCCACTGCAAACCCTACTACTTGTATTCCTGTGATGTCACGAAGCAATAATGGACATATATCGATCGCTCCCTAAAGACTTAATCCAGGCTTTATTTTGCTTCGAAACGGCATAATCTTCGTTAATTTGTAAGGCTGCGCAAGGGTTCTCAAAGTAAGATCGATAACTTGTTCTTCTTTCCAGGCATACCTTCATTACCAGTGGAAAAGGTTTGAGAGGCTCCCCATGCTTTCTACTGTAAAAATAAAAAATGGAATTTTGTTTGGTAGTAAGTTATAAAAAAATAGCGTGTTGTAGGGGTAATAACCTTTTAATATATAAATTTTTGTATAAATTTGTTTCAATATTTAGTGTTTAAGGTTTTATGGATACGCAAACATGGGGGGTGTGTATTATTCATACGCCTCTTGGTTGAGGGAGGCAAATCAGACTAAACTATTGAAGCCGGTTATCAATCCAAAACACCCAGCTAACATCATATCACCACCCGGTGCTGCAAAATACGGACGCAGTCGAGATTTCTTCATGATCCCTCGCTGGGGTCCTATTGTGGTTACCCAGAAGCCCCTCTCTCTGAAAGCTCGATCTATCTCCCGGTATCCGGTTTCGTGTATGTAACAACCGTGCCCCCCATCTTGAAAAATCCGTTCATTCGTTAATTTACCATCCATAAACAGGGACAAAAAATAGTCGAGTTTTTCTGTGGTGATCGAGGACGTGTGATGTTCAAACATGCCGATGATCTTCTTTTGATCAAGCATAGCTGCTAGAGTGTGACCGTTTCCGACGTTTACAATGATATGAGGTTCCCACGCGTGCTTAGCCGCTTCATCATCACACAGCGCACCCAATATTGCAGCTGGACCAGTATCCATCACTAGGATCCGCTGCATTTCCCTCTCCTCTAGTGTCCGATATACGGCCTTTAGTCGTGTCAAGTAGTTGGGGATCCTGCCATTCACATAGCAAAAACTGGTCAACTCACCACCCGTCGCGATCAAGTGCTTGAAGTGCTGAAAACGAAAAATTCTATTACTCCCTGAACTCTCACCGTGATCTTGACACGCTACAGCACACATCGTAGGCAGACTTACGTCGAATTGTTGAAGCGCAGAGCTTAGCGCGGGCACGTCCACATCGTTCATCTCTATTCGAACGCAGTCTGTTTCCGGCTTTGCTACGGTTATCTTTACTCCCCACGATCGGACTTTGTCAAGATCATCATTGAGTGTTTTTGCTGCAAGCGGCGTTGCAAAAACCGAATATCCCTTCTGTAAGTGAGCTCGAACGGCTGCGCTGCTCGGCCCACCTCCCATCGTCTCGCCGCACAAAAATAAGCTGCGGCCTTGCTCTGTAACAGACTTGATCCGGTTGGCGACTATTGCCGTTTGCGAAGGCATTACCATTTTTACGTTATTCTCTGTAACCAAGCTCGTGTCGTATAGGAGCACATCTTGGGTTCCTGTACCGACGTCTAATGCGATAACACGCATAATTGAAAGAGTAGGCGACGCTTCTTATTATACTTATTAACGTGGCGTCTGCGTCTTGCGGCGGAATCTCCGTCAGAAATGCTATATACGCACTAATGCAATCCACGTGTATGCCACGCCAGCGGTCACAGCCTCACCATAAGCCCGCCGTGAACAAGCGCTTTGAAGTTGGCGTAATCTCGATCAGCACGTCCCGATTTGCGAAATATGGAAGCGTCAAGGCACCGGAAGAGGCTGAAGACCTATCCGGCCGAATCATTATCGACTTTTTAAGGAGCGCTGGCCACAAGGTTCATTCGTATACGCTGATATCGGACGAAGCAGCGTTAATAACCACATCCGTGAGGGCCCTCCTTAGTAGTACTGACGTAATCATCACTACGGGCGGGACCGGACTCGCCCCACGCGATGTAACTATCGAGGCAGTTCAGCAAATGTTTCAAAAAGAAATTCCAGGTTTTGGCGAGCTATTTAGAAGCATCAGCTACGATGAAATCGGTTCTCCCGCCATGCTCACACGAGCTACAAGCGGTATCATAGGAAACACGGCCATCTTCTGTCTTCCCGGCTCTCCAAACGCCGTGACGCTCGCGATGGAAGCCCTCATCGTGCCCGAGCTCCAGCACATTTTGCTTCACGCGTCAGAGCAGTAACCCGTTTTTGACGGGCCGTTCATTAGCGTCGTGCAAAAACGGCTTATTCAAGGGTCGCGTGCTTTTTCTTCAAGTCGTCCTCACTCTTTTTTGTTATCTCCATAAGAGCGGCGATGATGCCGTCTAAAAATACCATCGTGCTTATTTCAAACATCGTGCCGAGTGGAGCAAATGATATGTGCGAGCCGACGACTTGTCGCTCCATAAAATCCATGCCGCTCGTTTTAGTTCGTCCCTTCACGACTACAATAGTATCTGAAATAGACCCGAGTGAAGAGTCCTTATTTGACGATACTGCGGCGAGTCGTGTGCCTTTGGCTTTTGCGAGGGCGCTCATCTCATTGATTGATTTGGTCTCTCCGGAGCCCGATATAACGATAAGAAGATCATCAGTTTCAACGGCCGGGGTCACCGTCTCTCCAACTACATAAACGTTGAATCCCAAATGCATCAATCGCATGGCAAAGCCCTTAACGACGAGTCCCGATCTGCCGGCACCCATGACAAACAGTCGTTTTTGGTTCTGATGCGCGCTTAGGATATCGCTGACAAATGCCTTTACCTCAGAATAGTCTATCTCATCAGCTATGGCCTGCACATTCGCAGCGATAACCTTCATCGCTGATTTGACGTAGTCTTCGGGTTTTTGGGCGGGAGGGTTCTGCATAGAGGTGCACCAGTGACTTTTGTTGTCCTCGCTATTCGTTGAGCTTTTTTGTGCTTTACGGGCTTTGGAGAATCCTGCCTTGACTCAACCGTTTTCCGTGGACTTTCGGCGACGTGGAGCAGGCTTTTCGACCTCTTCAAATGCCAGTCTGCACAAGAGGTAGGCTATTGTAGACTCAGCGCCAAGGTTCTGATTAACTCCTTTTTCGAGCGAGAGACCATCAAAACAACCACCTGTGCCCTCGTCATAGATCGGCAGGTTGAGCAGATTGTTGCCGGTGAACCAGCTAAAACACGCAAGTGCGTTTTGGTAGTACTGCCGCTTGCCGGTGACCCTGTAAGCGTCTAAGAATGCCTCGACAAGTGCCCCGACGTCGATCGCCTGCTCGTCGCCGAGCGCTCTATGTTTTCCGCGGACGTACCAGCCGTTGCTTCCTATGACATTTATCACACCGTTTGAGGTAACCACTTCATCCCACAGGAACTTCAGGGTTCGTTCGCCGCACGCAAGGAGTCGCCCATCGCCAACTGCATCGTAGGCAAGCAGCATCGCCTGGGGCAGCCGAGCGTTCGAGTACGACATGAAGTCTTCAAACCACTCCCAGTCTGGCGCTCTCGTGTCCTCGTAATTGCGTAGGATCTCTGCTGCAAGCGCCCTGATTTTTTCTTTCGCGCCTTTAAATGACTCCTTTGAATAATAGAAGCCGAGGAGGCAGTAGGCAATCCCTCTTAAGGATAACCTGTTGGTCGCGTGTATCGCTGCGCGTTCAAAAATGACGTGTGCAACTTCTCGGACGTTCTCAGGGAGATACAAAGCGCCACTCGTGTATCCACACGCCCAGAGCGTCCTGCCCAAAGCTTCATCGGAACCTACGTTGTCAAGGAAGTCCCTTTGGTAACTCATGAAATTGCGCATGGTACCGTCGTCGTTCTGCGCGTGAAAAGTGAAGGCCATGTAGGTCGACAACAAATCGAGCGTGGATGCATCTTGAAACAAACTGCAGTGCTTCGCTGTCACAAGCAGCGCTCTGACGTTGTCATCAACACAATAACCTTCAAATCTGTTCGGAATCGCATATTTTGCGTGTTGAAGTATGCCTGCACAATCAGTAAGCGCNNAGCAGCTTATCACCTTGAAGTTTTTTTGTCGTCTGTTCATATATATGGCTGTTGTCCGGCGTCCATTAAAGGGAGGCCCCGTGGCCCAACTGCACAGGCCCTCAAAGGCGGTTTGTTACGCGTTGCATGTGCTGACTCGCCGACCTTCGTCAAAGCAACGCTTCATGAGCGCGCTACTCAAACGTCAACTTTATATCAATGCTTACGTTAGTGAAGTAAGGCGTCAAGCTTCGTTTTTGGCCTGATCTGCTCTAAACATGCGCCGCGCGAAATTGGTCCCTAACACTTTGTTGTTTGCCGCAGTCGCTCTGATCTTGTGTGCTGCTGTGGCGGTCCCGGTGAGCGCGGCAAACCTGACTGTTGGTGCCGGGGGGCAGTTTAAAACCATTCAGCAAGCGGTGGATGCTGCGAAACCGGGCGACACGGTGCTCGTCGCACCAGGCACGTACACACAAAACGTCGTGGTGGACAAACCCCTAACGATAGCGGGAAACGCCACAGTGAAAGCAGCCGATTCGAGCAAAGATGTGTTCTTGCTAACGAGTCCAGGTGTGCACATTGACGGCCTGACCATAACGGGCGGCGAATCTGGTGTACATGTTGCCGGTGTTACTTCCTGCGTCATAACTAACATTACCGCGCATGGCAACGTCTTCGCGGTATATCTCGCCAACGCGACGAACAGCGACGTGAGCCACAACAATCTAGCCAACAACGGTTATGGTGTTTACTGTGACTATGCCACCTCCACTACGATCGCGAACAACGTGGCAACTGGTGAGACAGGCGGCGGTGGGAACGCGACGTACAGCGATGGCATCTACATGTACTACAGCGGCTCAAACACGGTGAGTGATAACGACCTGAGCGCGAACCACGTTTTTGGCATTTCGCTGTTTTATTCGTCAAACAACAATATTACAGGAAACAATATCAGCCAAAACGATTGGTACGGCGTCAGATTTCGGGAGTCGGACAACAACACGTTTACCTTCAACACGCTGCGCGCGAACGTTCAGATGGGCATACGTCTCATCGACGCGACCAACCACTCGATATACCTCAATAACTTCATTGACCAACCGTCCGCTCTAGTTGTCTCGTCTTCTTCGGTGAGGCTCGATTCCCCGCAACCAATGGCGTACACCTACAACGGTACCGCCCAGACGGGGCATATGGGCAATTACTACTCGGACTACAACGGCACCACCTCCAACGGCACGGGGATCGGAAGCACGCGGTCAGCGTATGGCGACAAGTATCCATTATTACAGCCGGTCACTAGCTACAGTAACATCATCCTTGCAAGTGCCGTTACTTCCACAGCCTCCCCCGCTTCGTCGAACGTTCAGAACACGAGCATGGCTGTGACCTCCAACCAAACCAGCAATGGAACCGGCCTCCC
>PLGY01000074.1 GCA_003139855.1 Candidatus Methanoflorens stordalenmirensis | reverse complement strand
ATTCCCGACCACCCCCACACCGCTCGGACTCCTCCTCGCTATTGGGCGCGGTTCATCACTGCTAGCATTGAGGAAGCGGTCACGTAACCCACTGCATGCCTCGCCAGGGCGACGATCCAAATATACCGAAGGGGACAAAAGAACGATAAATGCCTATCTCCTGGGAAAATAACGCCTACAGTCACGTGAAACGATGTCGCATACAGAAACCTTATGTATCTTGAAGCAAGAATCCCTTTATTCACTGCAACGTCCATTTTCCGAGGTATTACTTTTTATGAAAAAACAAGCAGCAATGATCGCAATATGCGCCGCACTTCTTATGTGTGTAGCCGCAGCAGGATGCACCAGTTCGACTTCATCATCACCGAATGCATCGGTTGCTGCAAATTCTTCATCTCAAAAAGCGTCTGCAACCCCGACGCCCACCCCAACGCCAACGCCCACCCCAACGCCAACGCCCACCCCAACGCCCACGTACGTCGGCGCCGTGACGGTTTCCGCGCTGCCAGGTTGCGACTACTGTGCAAACGCAGTTGCACTCTTACAGGCACACGGATATACTGTCACTGAGCTCGAACCTGGCGACCCTGGTTGGGTAAGCAACGCCGCAAGCTACCCTGTAATTCAATATGGCGCAGGCGTTACACCGTTACCTGGTGCTTAGACAGCCCATCGGTCCTACGAGCACCGCTCGCGTGATTGCTGAAATAAATAGCCTGCTTAGTTAGGATTAAAAACAGCTCGGTATCATTCGCGCTAGGCGGCCCGCCGCCGACGCGCACCCTTTTTTGCTCAACTCTTCTTCTTTGTGCCCTTACCGTCGAACCACTCACCGCGTCCCCCTTTCTCCAGATAATCCTTAATCGCTGCGTGCAGGGCATCAGCCGCCAGGTTCGAGCAGTGCATCTTCACCGGAGGCANNACGTCGCTTCGCGTTATCTTCAGTGCCTCCTCAATCGTCTTTCCGATTGCCAGATCCGTTACCATGCTGCTCGTCGCTATGGCCGCCCCGCAGCCGAACGTCTTGAATTTGACGTCCGTAAGGATCCCGTCTTCCACCTTGATTTGAATCTGCATGAGGTCCCCGCACACCGGGTTCCCGACCACCCCCACACCGCTCGGGTTCTCGATCTCCCCCATGTTGTGCGGGTTCATGAAATGGAGCATCACTTTATCGCTATACATGTAACTCTTCGCCTCCCGTGCGTCTGTCGCGCGTGAATACACTATCGCACGCGTTTAGCCTTTTTTTATTTATCGCTCGTGTGTTCTTGATCAGAACATGTTGGCGACGTTCGTCACCCTCAGGTCAGCTACGCCGCGGGGGTGCTTCACGCAGGCTGCTAAGGTCCTGAATCTTTATCGGATTCGTGCAGTAGGGGCATAGGAAATCGCACTCCATCTGGCCATACGGGCAGATCACCTTAGAAAGGACCGCTAACGGGTGTCCCTTGCTCTTGATGTCGAATTCCTTGTTCCACCCAAAGGGCGCTCGCTTCACGGTAAACCCGTCGTTCTTCAGCGAAGCCTCGAGCGACAGGAGTACCTCCAATGCTACTTGGGGAGAGCTCAAGGTGCTCGTAAGATGCGCAAAAGGGAAGAGCATGACGCGATTTTCTTTGAGCTTGCCCAGCACGTCAACGATGCTGTTCTTTGCAGCATCAGCTACACCGGTGGCGTTGAGCTCATCGAGCTTTTCTACGCTCGAGAAAACGACAAGACAGTCTTCCATACTATCTTCTTTCGATTCTAGGTCCTCGGCTACTTTGGTTCGTTGCGTTGCCTTGTAGCTGATCTTATCAGCGTGGATCAGAAGAAGTCGAATGGTGCATCCCCCCGGTTACGTCGATCGATCGACACCTACAGCAAATCTCGCACATGGTCAATTTGTTCGTACATAGTTCTATTTGCCGCCGCAGTAATCAGCGTGCAGTTGTAGGCATATTTTGTCCTTTTATGAACGTTCATAGTCCGCGTACCGTACTAAACGTTAGAGGAATTGTCGTCCACAGAGGACAGATGATAGAGAATGGTACGTCACACACGACGACCTTTGAGGTTGAAGCATGAGTGAACAGGTAGACACCCTTTTTGAAGCGCTGTTCGCGCTCACCGATCTGCGCGTGCTGCTCAGGGAGACGGCACCGCTGCATAAGTTTAACGAGGAACAGCGAGCCCAGGCGCGCGAATCGGTTGCTCGCGCAAAGCAAGCGCTGTTGAGGCTGGAAGGAGTTTTCGAGAATGAAGATCAATGATATACCCGTCCGTGAGGTTGAAGAGAACTACGTTAACATTCATCCAATCCAAGCGGCAGGCCGCCTTACAGCAGAGGCGATGAAAGCCCTCATCGCCTACGGCGATGGCTACTCGACGTGCGACCAGTGCCGCAAGCCGTTCCGTCTCGATAAGATTACCAAGCCGCCCATCGCTGAGTTCCACAGCGATCTCGCTAAGTTCCTTAACATGGACGAAGCGCGCGTCACGCCGGGGGCACGTCGTGCCTTCCAGGCCGTCTGCCTCTCACTCGCGGAGAAAGGGGATATCGTTCTCGTTTCCGCCCTCGCCCACTATACCGAGTTCTTGGCGGTTGAAAACGCGCGGGCCGCGGTCAAAGAGGTCCCCCTAAACAAGGATAACGTCGTCACAGGCGACGCTGTCGCGCAGAAGATCGAGGAAGTGACGCGCGAAGAGGGCAAAAAGCCCGCCCTCGTGATGCTCGACCACTTCGACTACTCGTTTGCAAACGAGCACGATATCGCAGGAGCCGCGAAGGCCGCGCACCAGTATGACGTGCCGATCCTCTATAACGGCGCGTACACCGTCGGCATCAAGCCGGTCGATGGTAAGGCGCTCGGCGTCGATTTCGTCGTCGGCAGCGGGCACAAGTCCATGGCATCTCCTGCGCCAAGCGGCGTGCTGGCCACAACAAGCGAGTATGCAGATCAAGTCCTCCGCACGACGCAGATGATCGGCGACGTCACAGGACGCAAGTTTGGCATCAAAGAGGTTGAAATGCTCGGCTGCACGCTCATGGGAGCGAACCTTCTCGCCATGATGGCCTCCTTCCCGACCATCCAGAGACGCATCAATGACTGGCAGGAGTACGTGGCGAAGTCGAACATCGTCATCAACGCGATCCTTGACATTAAGGGTAACAAATGCTTGAGTGAACACCCGCGCAAGCACACCTTGACGAAGGTGGATACCACAGGCAGTTTCGACAAGATCGCTACAACCCACAAGCGACGAGGGTTCTTCTTCAGCGACGAGCTGAAACAGAGGGGCGTCGTTGGCGAGTTTGCAGGAGCGACGCGCACGTGGAAGCTCAACACATACGGCTTAACGTGGGACCAGACATCGTACGTGGCAGATGTCTTTAAGGAGATAGCCGGGAAATATGACCTACTGTAGCTATGACTGAAACTGACAGGTCGTCGAAGATCAGGCCGCGATGTGAGATCATTGTGCAGTACGTCCTTCCCGTGATACGGGCTGAGATGGCGGTGAGGATGAAGGAGGAAGGAATAAGTCAGGCACAGATCGCACGAATACTCGGCGTTACTCCCGCTGCCGTCAATCAGTACGTCAAGAGCAAACGGGGAACGGCAGGACAGGACGCCGAAGTGCTCGAGGTGATCGACGATTACCTTGAGAAATACAAAGACGACCCCGAGGCCCTGTCGGTGCACCTCTGTGACGTGTGTAACACGATCAAATCACTGCTTGACAAACGCGAGAATGAAGCCGCGATTGATGAAGGCTGTTGCTCTTGATGCCGTTTCTAGCAAATCGTCGCAAGCAAAACGGCCTGCGATGGTTAAGAGAAGTGCGAACCAAAGTCCGCATAATATACTTATCCAGTACTGTACCGCGTCACGCCGCACTCAGCGTGGGTGGAAACACGATCGTCACCTGCACCAAGTAGACCTTGGGGTGTCCATAATCCATTTAGGCCGAAGAAACAAAAAGAAAGGAAAGCAAAACGATGGCTCGTGTTAAGAAGCCAATCGGTCTATCAATTACACAAGGAGGTGAAAATATGGAATACGAGAGCGAAATAAACGAGTTAAAGAAGCGCGTAGACGAGCTCGAGAAGTGCTGTGCAGAGTTCAGGGCGTGTCAGGGTCCGATGGGCGAGCGCGTAGCTGCCCTGGAACAGAAAGCCTAAAGGATTGACAGAGAGCGGATTGCCTGGGAAGGACTCAGAAGTGCGCGCGGCGCGTTTTCCACTACCGGCCCACGGTCGAGGGAGCGATACCAAACTCAGCATGTATCTCTCGTGCAATCTGGTTCAGGCGAGGTATTCTCAAAAATCAATGGGCGAAAATGTTAGCGCACTTTTCATTCTTGACGAAGCAGACAGTGCAGAACCTCAAGTTCCGATCTCAAG
>PLGY01000020.1 GCA_003139855.1 Candidatus Methanoflorens stordalenmirensis | reverse complement strand
TTTCGACAAAGTAATAGAAGGCGCTTAAAACGAAGGAATTTAACATCTTCTACAAGGCTCCAGTGCTTATCCTTATGTTCGCGATGCCGCATGCGTATACTTCGCATGAGTATGACTGCGCGGCTGCGGCCGAGAACATGCTGATCGCCGCCCGGTCACTTGGCATCGGCAGCTGTTGGATAGGATTAGGTATGCCGCTGGGTTCTGATCAGAACACGCTGGCAGAGCTGAACGTGCCGGAAGGGTACCGTTTAATGATGCCGCTCATTTTCGGCTATCCGGTGAAAGATATCGAGACACCGCCGCCACGCGATGCGGACGTCATATTTAAGTGGATAACGTAAATCGCCCGCAACGGGCTACTAACGAGGTCAGCAGTAACAGAGAGTACATATAACGCGGCACAACTCTTTTCTAGGGCTCCCGCCACTCATTCAATGCTCTGCCCTATTATGCGAATAGAACTGTTCTTTAGGCGGTTTCGCGCTGATACGTTTATCAAAAGAGGCGTTATCGACTCTACCATATATGACGCTTCGAGCGGTCCGGCATCGAAGGGAGCAAGTCCCTCTATGTCCTTAATGAGCTCCATAACGGTTGCCTTCGGCTGTTCAGAGCCACACACAAGAACGTCTAGGCCGAGCTTGTCTTTGAGATCAATCAGACGTGCGGCAGGCGTCGTGTGAAACGCTGAAACGACATTATTGTTCGAAAGAATATCTTGTATCTCAACGGCAGCGCTTCCATACTTGTCGGCGGGCACGTAGCGCAAGAACCCGTCTTTCGTCATTGGCACGACCGGAGATATGACTATTGCGTTGCCCCCTAACTGATCTTTGATCGCAACCGCCGTAGCGATCGCAAACTGATACTGGAGGGCAAGCACAACTACATCACTATGTGTTATGGCTTGAGCATTTTCTTCCCCGTACAGTTCGCACGTAATGCCTTCCGTGCGTAGTCGCGATTCGCAGGAAATTGCCGCTTCCTCAGCTTTTTCAGCGCTTCGTGATCCTATGACCACGTCGTGTTTTGGAGCCCAGCGAAGCGCCAGTCCCTCTCCGATGTTTCCCGTGCCACCAAGCAAGGTTATGCGCATTGAAAAACCCGTTTGGATAGGTTAGCAAAGATGCGTTTATAAACCTTTGTTCCACTTTGACTATCGTATCCGCGACGCGGCGCCTCGAATACCCCGACCTTACAAGAAGTCGCAAAAAACAACCGCAACAAACCCTGCAACAAGCAGCGAAACTGCCTACCAAAAAAGCGCTTTATTAGCATCTCTTTTCGCATATTTCAACTAAACACCTCGGCATGGTAGTTGAGTGCATTTTACGCGCCATTATGAGTCCCTATCTCAGAGTTCCTACTCATCTTTTTTCATAAAAAAGGTAAATAAAAATAAAATGGCCTCAATTTTAAATCAAATCCGCAGAATCTAATATAACCATCATCGGTATAATGATGGCTCATCTACAAGCTTTTAGCGGACAGGATGGCTGCGTTTTGATTGCTGCCCGTTTCGAACCGGATCCGGCGCTCTCGCAAAAAGCGTCAGTTTAATATGCAACCGTCACATCTATACGACCCGCAAACGGAGTCGTGCTATGGATGGTTTATCGACGTCTTACCTTCTGCTCGCTTTGATATTCACTCCTACCGTGCTTTCGCTTGTGCCTCTTATTCTTGGCGCCTTCACACAGTCAAAAATTGTAGACTACGTTTCGACCCTTATCGCGCTCATTACCCTCGTCTTCGCTTCAATCCTTACCATCACGTACGCCGGCCCAGTGACCGCAGCCGTGTCGAACGTGGTAGTCGACAATCTACAGCTGTTCTCATTCCGCTTCGACGCGCTTAGTCTTCTGTTCTCGATCGTTGTTGCGCTCATGGGGTGCGTGACTATATGGTACTCAAATAGCTACATGCAAAATGAGCGCGGAAGAGGGCGTTACTACTTCCTCATGTTGTTTTTCATCGGCGGCATGCTGATGCTTGTCAATGCCGCCAATCTTGTCGTTTTTTACATGGGCTGGGAGATCGTAGGCATTTGCTCGTTCCTTTTGGTCGGTTTCTGGTATGCTGACCCCCTTAAGAACAAAGCCGCAAAAAAGGTTTTCTTCTTTACACACATACCAGGAGAGGCGTTGTTGCTGTTTGCGATCGGCGCCTACGCGTGGACGGGCAGCCTTAGCATCAACGCATTGTTAACGTCGACGCCCGCAGCGTGGCAGATGAATGCTCTGCTCGCCCTCGCACTCATCGCTATATTCGCCAAGTCTGCACAACTGCCGTTCTTCTCGTGGTTGCCGAGCGCAATGGAGGGTCCCACGCCAGTTTCTGCGTTGCTGCACAGCGCAGCAATGGTCCCCGCTGGCGTGTATCTCGCTGCACGACTCTTTCCATTGTTTACCGGTGCCTGGCCATGGGTGCTGGCCATCATCGGTGGATCCACCCTGGTATTAGCTGCAACCTTCGCCATGCGCGCTAACGACCTAAAAGAGGTTCTTGCGTACAGCACCATCACAAACCTCGGATTCATGTTCCTTGCGTTCAGCTTCGGGCCGATAGGACTCGTCGCGGGATTAATGCAATTTCTTGCGCACGGCTTTTTTAAGGCCTGCCTGTTTCTAGGGGCGGGGTCGGTTGATCGCACCGCGCATACGATGGATCTCAACAAGCTGGGCGGACTCTCGAGAAAGATGCCGTATACCGCTGCTTCATTCACCATCGCCGCCGTGGCACTTGCAGGCTTGCCGCCTCTTGTCGGCTTTGTGAGCAAATGGCTCATTTACTCGAGCAGCATCGCTGCGACGACTGCGGGCTTACGGGTCTTCGTGATCGTGGTGCTGGCAGGGAGCGTGCTCTCCGCAGGCTACATCTTCCGCGCGACGGTTAGCGTATTCTATGGTCAGCTTCCGGCCGACTTGGAAGGCGCACACGAGGCGCCCGCGACGATGTGGGTGCCGCAGGCGATTCTTGCGGCGGGATGCGTCGCATTGGGCGTCTTCGCGCAATACCCGCTCGCTATCATAACGCAGGTCCCGTACACCGGGACAGTGGTCACGCAGTCCGCAATTGTGCTTACCAACATCGAAATACCAGGCGTATCCAGTTTCGCTCCTGCCTTAGCGGCGATTCTCCTTTTGACGGCCATACTTGTCGGTCTGATCCTCAACGAATTCCTAACGCGGCGACCTCGTGAGACTGCTCCAACATCCAAACAGCTTTTCGGAGCGGGATACGAGCTGCCTGAAGGATACGTGTACGCATCTGGAAGGCACTTTCTCTACCAAGTGACGCAACCGTTCGAGCGATTGCGGTGGATTGACCCTGACTACGCCTACGCTGCAATCGGGCGAGGCGTGGACTCGCTGTCGAGAGCGCTACGCCGAGCACAAAACGGAAGCATGATCAGGTATGCCGCGTGGATATTCGTCTGGCTGCTCCTCGCGGGAGCTATCTTTCTAGTTTTTAGGGGGTCCTAATGGAGACAATACTTGCGTTTGATATTCTGTGGGTGATATGTGCGGTTCTCATCGTGATCTTAAGCGACAAGTGGTCAACGTTGGCACTCCTCGCTCTAAACTTGGTAATTGCCGCATTCCTGTTGACGGAAAACGATTTGGTGGGGGCACTCGTAAAAGCGGCGCTCGGCATACTGGCTCCTATCATCATCCTGTTGGCCGTTGCTCGTACAAAACACACCCAGCCTCGATTTGGTACGCTGCCAATGATTTCGGTGGCGCTCGTAACCCTAGCGCTTTCGTATGTGGTAGCTTTTTCAATGCAATCACAATTTCCGGCTGGACGAACTACCGAAAGCTACGCTCTTATAGCGCTCTTCGGTATCGCTTTACTGACCCTTGTGAGCCAAAAAAGCATTTTAAAGCTCCTACTCGGTATACTCATCCTCGAAAACATCGCAACACTTCTCATAGCGTGGGGAGAAAACACCGCGCTGCTTGCCGTAGTCGTCGAGGTGTTCGTGGTGCTAATCACGCTCACGATAACCTTGATAGCGCTGATGGACTTCGCCGAATATGGCTCCATTGACAGCAGCAAGCTGACTAACCTTCGTGGATAGCGGAGAACCGAAATGTATATCGTGTACACCTTGGCCATTCCGTTGATCACTGCAGCAATATGCGCGCTTTTCGGTCGTAAAACGAAAATGGCAGCATATGCCGCTGTCATTGGGATGACGCTGAGCGCCGTCCTCTTCACGGCTAATTTATTTGTCGCCACGAGCGCGACCGCCGGCCTCGATTCATTTGCAACGGCGGCCGGGCTGTCCACGGTAGGGCTTATGATAGCGTACGTGGTGATCATTATCGGAACACTTGTCACGTGGTTTAGTCTCCCTTACATCGGAAACGCCGGACGCATCTACTACCCTCTCCTTTTGATCATCATAAGTTCCACAGCTGCCGCGGTCCTCAGCACCAACGTTGCGACGCTGTACGTCTTTTTGGAAATCGGCACCCTTTCGACGGCAATCCTCGTGACGTACCGAAAGGGACGTGCGTTTGAGGCAGCAACAAAATTTGTCGTTTTAAACAGCATCGGAAGCTCGTTCACGCTGATCGCGCTCATCTTGATGTTCGTCAACTACGGAACGCTCAACATAGGAAGCTTCGGAAGCACATCGAGCAGCGCGGTTCTTTTGATAAGCCTCTTCTTGTTCATAGGATTGGGAACGAAAATTGGCGTCGTTCCCATGCATTCGTGGGTTCCTGATACGTACGGTGAGGCCCCGACGCCTGTCAGCACGTTTTTAGCGGGCACGGTCAAGGCGGCCACCGCTTTTATCCTCATTCGATTCTTGTTTGCGCTGCACCCGACTCTCGATATTGTGCTGTTGTTCATCGCAGTCACGGCGGTGCTTACCGTGGGGGTAGGCGCATTTATGGCGTACACACAGAAAGACCTGAAGCGGTTCCTCGCTTATTCATCGATAGAACAAGCCGGAATCATACTATTTGCGATTGGTATTGGATCATCTGCTGCGCTTACAGGGGGGATCTTTCAAATAATTAATAACATGGTTATGAAATCACTAGTTTTCCTCTGTGTGGGGGCCATTATCGCGGCAACCAAGCAACGAAATATCGACGGGCTTGGCGGCCTGGTTACGAAGATGCCGATCGTGGCGGGGGGGTTCTTGATAGGAGCACTTGCGCTCTCGGGGATCCCGCCACTCAGCGGCTTTATCAGCGAATACTTGATTCTTCAAGCGGGCTTCGCAAAGGGGGGGGTTTATCCCGCCTTGTCGGTGGCGCTGCTCGTGCTGACGTTTCCGATGTTTGCGGGCTACATCAAAGTTTTTCAACGGGTGTTCCTCACTGTCGATCAAAAGATAGCAGCGCCTAAAGTGTCGAATCTATCTATTTATATAATACTCCCTATAATTATCTTGAGCGTTCTTTGCGTGCTGATGGGTGTGTTTCCGACAGCAATCATGGACCAGATCCATAAGCTATCACTCGCCATCCTAGGAGGTTGATGATGTTTCGAGCAAGGTCACCGTGGGTTTACTTCATAAACACCGGATCGTGTAATGGATGCGATATCGAGGTACTCGCGATTCAAAATCCGCGGTTCAACGCGGAACGCTACGGCGTTTTGCGCGTTGCGTCTCCGCGGCACGCTGATGTACTGGTAGTAACGGGCCCCGTTACCAAACGCATGGAGGACCGCTTAACGATGATCTATGACCAGATTCCAAATCCAAAAGCCGTCGTTGCGGTGGGGAGTTGTCCCGTGTCAAACGGAATCTTTGATGGCGGGTATTCGTTAACGGGACCGCTTGACACGGTCATCCCAGTCGACGTCTACGTCATGGGCTGCCCCCCTAGACCGCTTAACATTCTGTCCGGCATTCGAACCGCAGCAAAGATGCTCGACTCAAAGAGGAAAGGCAAAGGCGCTCGACCTACGGCACGATTTGACGAAGCGATGTCAAAGGAGACGGTCATCGATCCGAAGTTTCGGTCATCAGATAACGTTCCCGAGGCAGGAAGATGAAGCGATCGCTCGAAGACGCAGTACAGGTCACAGAATCGAGTCACAAGGGGTTAAACTCATACTACCGTGTCGCCCCCGACGACCTCGATGCGGCACTTGCATTTCTTAAGCAGGAGGGGGCACGAGTTGCCACCATTACCGGCAAAGACGCGCGAGATCATCTCGAAGTGCTGTACCACTTTGCCCTATCGGCACAGCTTCACACCATCATCGTGAACCTTCCCTATGACAATCCAAACGTCCCGACGATTACCAACCACTTTATCGCAGCGTTGCTCTATGAGCGAGAGCTCATCGGCTTGCTTGGCATCAACGTGATCGGGATTCCTGATTCAAGGCCGCTCGAACTGCCACCGAAATACAGCGATCCGACGCCGCCACTCAGGAGGGTGTAACCGTGGCACAGGTCAACGATCGTGGCTTTGCGAAGTTGAAGGTCCCGATCGGGCCAAGCCACCCCGCCTTGGAGGAGCCTGCGAGATTCTTGTTTGAGGTAGAGGGCGAGAAGGTGGTCGACGTCGACTATGAAATCGGTTACAACCACCGCAGCATCGAACGACTCTGCCAAGAGCGGCCAATGCCTAAAATCGTGTACCTTGTCGAGCGTATCTGCGGCATCTGTTCACACGCCCACCCGCTAAACCACGTCGAACGCGTTGAAGACATCGCTGATATCGAGGTGCCCGAGAGAGCGAAATATATACGGACGATTTACGCAGAGCTCGAGCGGATTCACTCGCACATGCTGTGGGCGGGAATTGCGGGTGAAGAGATCGGCTATCATACCTTATTCATGTACACCTGGCGCGAGCGGGAAAAGGTGATGGATCTCTTCGAAATGCTGAGCGGGAACAGGGTCATGCACGGATGCAATACAATCGGCGGCGTCAAGTGGAATATCTCCGATGAACAAACACGTTCCGCGCTCGGTGTCCTCGGCTATCTCGACACCGCTGCCGACAAAATCACTAAAGCAGTGCTAAAGGACAGCAGCATCGCAGAACGATGTAAGGGCGTCGGCTGCCTAAGCAAAGAGGACGCGATCCGTCTAGGGGCGGTGGGCCCGAATGCACGTGCGAGCGGCGTTCCCGAGGACACGCGAGTTATGTGCAAGTACGCAGCGTACGGCGATTTCGATCTCGAGCCCCAGATAGCGAAAGATGGAGACGTCGTGGCTCAAGCACTGGTGCGCTTAGCAGAACTCAAACAATCAATTAAGCTCACCAAGGAGCTTTTCGCGAACCTGCCTGANNCCGAGACAAATGGCACGAGATTCTTCGAGCGGATAAAGATCAGATCCCCGACGCTCGCCAATATCCCCTCCTACGTGCCGAAGTTCATAGGATGTCAAGTAGCCGATATCCCTATCATCGCCGCATCAATCGATCCCTGCTTTAGCTGTACTGATCGGGTGACTGTGATAAAAGACGGCAGACGTAAGATCGTCAGTGCACAGGAATTGAAAACAGGGAGGATTTGATGATCGCTTCAATAGTCGTCGTGCTGGTCTATGCCTTTGTTGCTGCCTTGCTACTGCAGGGGATTCGCCGTATTGTCGTGGCGCACAGTCAGTTTCGCAAAGGTCCAAGCATCTTCCAAGCGTTTTACGACTTCTTCAAACTGATGGGCAAAGAGAGCTTGACGCCGAATGTGACAAGCCCACTGCTCTTCAACCTCGCGCCGATCCTCAGCGTGGCCTCTATGCTCGTTGCGGCACTGGTTATACCTTTGGCCGCCTCTGCGTCGGCAGTCGGCGCGGGCGATCTCATATTGGTGATTTACCTCCTCGCAATACCGCCAATTGCACTAATTCTCGGCGGTTCGGCCAGCGGAAGCCCGTACGGCGCCATTGGCGCTGCTCGCGAGGTTGCACTCCTCATCGCTTACGAAGCTCCATTTATCATAGCCATGGTAACGGTCGCTCTCGCGGCAGGATCGTTCGAGCTAAATACGATATCGGCGACCGCGTGGATCACCGTTTTGCCGCTCGCAGCGATTGCTGCAATCTGGACGTTGCCTGCCGCAGCGGCAGTTCAACCTTTTGACATCGCTGAAGCCGAGACGGAGATCGTTTCTGGCCCTTACGTCGAGTACTCGGGACCGAATCTCGCCCTTTTGCGACTTGGGCAGTGGCTTAAGACATTTCTCTACGCGTCGCTCATAGCCACCGTGTTCTTTGGAACGGCGATCTACCACTTCGGGTCGGCCATAAATATTATCATTCAATTCGCGATCATAGCAGTGCTCGTCAGCGCCTTCATTGCGTTTTGGCAGGCGACTACCGGGAGAACCCGTGTTACCCGCGTGCTCAGATATTATTGGACTATCCCTACCATACTCGCAGTCACGGATCTCATCTTGTATGTTGCAGGCGTGAGGTACATGCACTTCCTGTTCGGATGGGTGGGACTATAGAATGGCTTCCGGATTTATCAAAGATTTAATACACTCGTTTACAGTCGGCATAGTGGGCAAGACGGCAACCGTACGGAGCGCGTCTGAGGTTGAAGTCCCGGCAGCCTACCGTGGCACGCCGATTATTGATCCCGAAAAATGCATCTTGTGTGGACGCTGCGGAAAAGTCTGCCCTGCCGGAGCCATCGCACTGCGCACAAGTGCCTCTGAGAAAAGTGTGCGGATCTTCGTCGGACACTGTGTGTTTTGTAGTGAGTGCGCGATGATTTGTCCGGTTTCTGCCATCACCATGAGCAAGGTTTGGGACACTGTGGTGACTGACCGGCTTTCTCGAGATACGATGAGCGAACGCGAAATAAAACGTCGGCCACGACCGAAGGAGAGACAGACATCCAGCGTAGCACGCGAGAGTCGGGAATCGACGCCTCAAGCTGAAGATCCCCCGCAAACGCCATCTGCAGATAACGAAAGTGGCCCTACCAACGAGTAGGTGAGCGGTCCGAACGGCACCCGCCACGTTTCTCGGCCATGCCAGCTCGTTTCATTCTGTGATGGGCGCGGTAACAAGCAACATTCTTAAAAACTTTGGCGCAAATCTCATTTCGCACCACCATGAAAGAGAGCGCTGCATTATATGACCTGATAATCGTTGGCGGCGGCCCAGCAGGGTTGACCGCGGCAGTCTACGCGACTCGAAAGATGTTGAACGTACTGCTGATTACCGAGAACATCGGCGGCCAGGTTCTTTACAGCCTCAATGTCGAAAACTACATGGGCTATCAGTTCATATCAGGCCCCGATTTGATGGATCGCTTTGAAAAACAGGTCGAAAAGTACAACGTGCCACGAAAATTTGCGCAAGTGAAAAGTGTGGGGAAAGAGAGCGACGCATTCGTAGCGCGCACCGAGACAGACGACGAGTATCGCTCAAAAACGATTATTATTGCCACGGGAAAAAGATCACGAACGCTCAATGCCAAGGGCGTGGAGAGATTCGTTGGTCGCGGCGTTAGTTATTGCGCTACGTGCGACGCGCCACTTTTTATGGATACGGACGTCGCGGTACTCGGCGGCGGGAACTCCGCGTTTACCGCTGCATACGAGCTAACACGCATTGCGCGCAAAGTGTATCTCATCAACCGAAGCCCTTGGAAGGCTGATGAGGTATATTTGGAGAAAATTCGCGAGGCAGCAAACATAGACCTACTTGTTGGGTATGAACTCATCGAGGTGAAAGGAGATGACGCGGTTAATGCAGCGGTCTTCAAGAACCTCTCTGACAACTCATTGGTGTCATTTCCGGTCACGGGTATATTCATCGAAATCGGCCTGATTTCGAATTCGGACGTCGTGAGGGACCTCGTCACGCTCAACGAGAATGGAGAGATTGTCGTCGGCTACGACTGTTCGACGAGTGTTCCTGGCATATACGCAGCGGGCGACGTCACCACCGTTCCCGAAAAACAAATCATCGTCGCAGCTGGGGAGGGCGCAAAGGCTGCGATAGGCGCCTACAAATACTTATTGAAAGAGGGGCTACATGCTGACGTTGGCTATTGAACGCCGCGCGAAGAGCAGAGTGACTCTATGACTGAGGTAGTGACCGTCAATCTGAAAAGGTGCGAAAACTGTGGCGTGTGCGAAATGGCGTGCGCGGAACGGCACGGCGGAAAAGCGCGCCTGAAAGTGAAAGATGTGCTACAGTCAAGGGGGCTTATATTCGATGAAGAAGCGCTCCCTATCGTATGCAAGCAATGTGAAAACCCTGCGTGTATCGAGGTGTGCAAGCCGAAGGCGATTGTGCGGGAGAACGACGTCATATCCATCGATGAAGACAAATGCATCGGCTGCGGCCGGTGCGCGAACAGCTGCCCCTTCAATGCGATCTTCATCGAAGAGGGCCCCGCTGCGCCGACGCCTGAAGCGCGCGAGCGAAGCGTTTTGCACATGCTGTTTGACAGGAGAGCGACGAGTGCCGAGACCGGACGCACGCGAAAGCGCAAAACCACACGAAGAGCATACAAGTGCGACAGGTGCGAAGGGTATGAAAATATGGCGTGCATCGACGCGTGCTATTTCAGAGCGCTCTCTAATCGAGAGTTAAGCGCTCTGACAAACGGCAAACGTGAGCACTTGGCACTGCTCNNGTATCACGCGCACGCCAAATGCGACGCGGTATGCCAGGCTGCTCTCTGCGGTTAACCTTATATTTTCGGCACCCTTACCTATTGAGAGATCGCGATGGAAGTCCTCCTTGTTAATCCTCCCGACATCGCATCCAAGTATAAGGATGTGTTAGGTCTCACCGCGCCTCCCCTTGGTCTCGCGTACATCGGCGCCGTACTCGAAGAGAACGATGTCAAGGTCACCATTTTAGACGCGCCGGCGCTCGATATGGATTTCCAGGGCTACCAACGAGAGCTTGCAAACAAGCACGTCGATCTGCTCGGGGTGCAGACGACGACGCCGACGATCAAGCAAGCCCTCGCCGTGGGCAAAATTACCAAAGAGCTCCACCCTGAGTGCACAGTCACTATGGGGGGATATCACGCCACCTTCATGCCAGAGCAGGTCTTGGAAAACGACTTCGTCGATGTCGTGGTCAGGAATGAGGGGGAATACGCTACCCTCGAGCTCGTCGACGCTATCGAGAATGATAAGCCCCTCCGCAACATTGATGGCATCAATTACCGCGACGGCGACCGCATCGTTGAAACGCCCAAACGAAGGCCTATCGAAGATCTCGATGCACTGCCGTTCCCCGCGCGTCACCTACTTCCTATGAGCGAATACATGCTCTTTGGACGCAAACAGGTCCTAGCCACCATGATCTGCAGCAGAGGATGCCCGATGGGCTGTTCATTCTGCGCGTCAAGTGCGATGCACGGGCGACGAGTCCGTTTCAGATCGCCAGAGAACGCTGCAGACGAGATGGGACAGGTAGTAGATGACTACAAAGTTAGAATGGTCGGCTTCATGGATGATACCTTCACCCTGTTTCCGAAGTGGGTGGACAGCTTCTGTAAAGGGATCATCAGCCGCGGAATTGACGTTGTATGGGGATGCACAGCGCGGGTCGATCGGTTCAATAAAGAGCTGCTCTCGCAGATGTGGAAGGCGGGCTGCCGAACGCTGCTTTTTGGCGTTGAGAGCGGGAATCAGAAGATCCTCGACAATGTCCAGAAGGGCACCAAAGTAGGACAGGCCAAGCGCGCCTTCAAAACCGCAAAAGACATCGGCATGCATACGATCGCTTCAATGACTCTTGGAATGCCCGGCGAGAGCAAAACTACTATCGATGAAACAATTGGCTTCGCAAAACGGGTGAACCCTGACTACGCACTCTTCTCGCTCGCTACACCGTACCCTGGCACCAAGTTCTACGAACTCGCTAGCAAAATGGGACTCATTAGAATAAAGGACTGGACGCACTTTACGCTGCTCACGCCGGTCATTGAAACCGTTGATCTCACGCTCAGGGAGCTTCAGGACACTCAAAGAGAGGCATTCAAAGAGTTCTACTTAAGGCCAAACTATCTGTTCAAGCAATTAAGCCGAGACAAGCTTCTGTTCGCCATGGTAATGTACAAAGTGTTCAAAGGCGCGCTCAAGATGAAATCAACGCCCATTCTCGGCACGTCGGTTGACCCGCACTCCGAAAATCAGTAAAGTGCCTCACAGTCTGCTGGATCGTTCAACTTGATTCAGCGGTCTCTGTTGTCTCGACCGCGACGCTTGGTGCACGCGATTTATGCTTGAGCGCGTTGTACGCGGGCAGGTTGTAAATGCATCCAATGTCCGGGGCTTTGATGTCGTTGAAATACGCATACGCGCGGGCGCGGCAGCCGCCACAAACGTTCTTGTAATCGCACGACCCGCAGTGCTCCTTAAGATCGTGCCGTTCCCTGAGCGACTGCATGACCTCGGAGTTTTTCCAGATGTCGACGAAAGATTCTGATCGCAAGTCGCCGACAGGTATCGGCATAAACACGCACGGTGTCACGATTCCGTTGGGCTGAATAGCGCAGTACATGCGGCCGGCCCCACATCCCCCGATGTACTCAGCGAGTAACCCCACCTTATCGCTGAAACCCGCTGCCCCAACGTGTGCGAGTGAGATAATCCCGTTTTGTGAGTTCATCATGCACACGCGTGAGAATTGCGGCGCCGTTGTCAGAATTTCAAAGCTTTCGTCTTGCCCACTCAGGTACCCGTACATCTGCTGCAAAACGTGCTCGCGCGCATCCGGGGGCAAATCCATATCGATGATGTCGGCACCCCGCCCTACGGGGATAAAGTTGAAGATCAAGGTCCTATTGACGCCAAGCTTCCTGCTGAATTCGACGAGCGCATCCAGCTCGCGGTAGTTCTCATTCGTGACCGTGTTGGCGATGCACGAGAACACTCCGTCTTGGGCCACGACGTTTTTGATGCCTGCTACCGTGCGTTCCCAAGCGCCTGTAACACCCCGAAATGCGTCGTGTTTTGCAGGATCGACTGAGTCAAGGCTTATCTCGAAGTACTCAACGCCGACGTCCCTAAGTCGGCGAACCACGTCCTTCGTCAGCAAAGTGCCATTGGTCGCAATTGAGAGGTACAGCCCCTTGCTCGAGGCGTAACGAGCGACTTCCCAGAAGTCGTCCCGCAAGAGCGCCTCGCCCCCAGAGAACGCAATAGCGACGACGTCGTTGTCAGCGAGCTGATCGACGATGTTGAGCCGCTCGTCGAGGCTGAGCTCATCATTTGACATTTTGCCTGCACCTTGGTAGCAGTGCTTGCAATGCAGATTGCACGCATCCGTGTAGTTCCAAACGACCAAAAAGGGCGCCTGAAGTTTGAGGGGCTTGCTGATCCCGTAATCAGCTATGCTCTTAACGATATTCGATAGACCGCGTCGCGTCACCTGCTGACTGAAGTATCCTTGCATCGTGGACTTGTCCACGTGGAAGGACATTCTTCCTAGTTCGACGAACGCACAGATCGGCAGCAGCTTGAGCTTCTTTAAGAGATTCAGATCGCTTTGGCCACTGTAGTAGGTCAAAGCTTTGTAGATCGCCTGCGTGTCGTCGACACAGAGGCTATGAATGGCCTTCCGAACGAGGACATTGCCCAACAAGACGTTAACCGTATTGAGGGCCGAGTACAGCGGTTCTGCCTCTTTTGCGCTTTTTTGCCGGCTCCTTAAGGACAGCACACGGTGCGCTTCCGACATCATAAGTAATTGTGCCACTAAAGCTTAATAACCCTTGTTCCTGAATAAAGGAAAAATCACAGTCGCAGGCGAAAGACAGAGCCTGATTTTGAAAACGTGAGCATGGCGCACGTCACTCAGCCATGGCAACTAAAGGAGGCGAAACGAAGATAAGCCGCTCGTAGAAATACTCTGATTGTTGGCATTTATGGTGGATTTGTCAGACCGCGAAAATGATTTTATCCTCTGCCTGTCAAACCATGTAGAGGGGAACAGCACCAGACGTATCGAACGCGGTGAGCTGTACGCGCTTGCTAAGACGAACGGCTTCAGTGAACAAGAGGTGTACCGCTACGCGATGGATTTGGACCTGTCGGGATACTTAAAAGCACAGCCCATTCTCGGGGGAAAGATAGCATCTTTGGGCCTCACAGCTCACGGAGTTGACTACGCTCGAGGGTTAAGAGATCAACAAAAACCGCTTTGAAGCTCTCTTGCTCTCAAGCTCAAATGCTTGCAAAAGATTCTAGCCGCACTATCGATTGAGCTCTGCAACTAAAGGCCCTTGCAGTGAACAACGTCCTGAATAGGCCGCCGAGCGCTTCGGTACCGGTTCTGCGGGTGGTTCGTATCGGCGTACCCAAGTGCCAGTCCGATAAGAATTGATAGCTCTTCTGGAATATCTAATTCTGCACGAACAAGATCAGGGTACGATGCGAAAAGGAAAGCGGGTGCCGAATCAACCTGATATTCTTGTGCCGCCAGCATGACGCTCTGTGCCAGCAGCCCCATATCAAATAGTGACCAAGACGAAAGGTTTCGATCCAGGCAAAGAAACACCACGGTCGGCGCACCAAAAAACCGATAGTTGGATTCGAACAAGCTTTGTCGAATTGCAGCGTCGTCACGTTCTCCGTCCGTGAATATCAGTCGAGCCCTTGCTGACATCAATTCGGCCATACGTTGTCGGATGACAGGCGGCCACGTCTGCGGTGCCGGCAGATCCGGATTAGATGGCACGCGTTCCTCGGAGCGTACCACGTACGCCGTGCGCAGCCTCTCGAGCGCCTCGCCCCCCGCGACAAAAATCTCCCACGGCTGGGTATTCGCCCATGAAGGCGCGCGGGTTGCAGCTTTCAGAATCTTCAGAATCGTGTCCTTGCCCACTGGATCAGGCTTGTAAGCACGCACGGTCGAGCGGGCGTGCAGCGCATCTATCACATTCATAACTGCGTACCTCTTCTTTTGCTCAAGTTTCTTTGTTCGCCCCGACGCTTTGTTGTCCTTATCTCACTAACCGGACGACGCTTACAACTGTAGTACTACCAATCGTTCTTTTGACGCACCACGAGTGCCCCAATTCTGCTGTCTATGTAACAGCTGCTTATTTAGATCCGGCTCTCGAATGCCACTAAGCTCTTTGCTCATTTTCTCGCGTCAGCGAACGAAGTTAAATGTATGTGGGTATCTGCATATAGCACGGTGCGGTGGAAAGCGATTGATTCCAAAGGCGTGACATAATGACACCTGACGAGGCAGGCGCGCAACCATCGGAAAAGGGCCCCGGAATGGGAAAGGTGGGCCCACCTGACTATGTCATCAAATGGAAAAAGATCGCTACTGTTTTCAGCCATAACTTACTCGTGGCAACCCTCGTATATCCCTACGCGGACGCGAGGGGGCGGACTCGCAAAGCAACTCTTGTCCTGGGTAAGATAATCGAAGAGTGCGTAGAGGACCCGTTTAGCCGTTTCGTCTTTTGGCTCGCCGCAGACTTAAACATTGAGAGTGCTCTTTTGAGTGCAAAAGAACGCCACGCGATACGTGCAGAACTTGCAAAGACCATAACGCCGCCGACTGAGTTACAGGTCAAAGACATGAACATGCGCATGAATTCATTGCCTGACTATCTTCGCCTATTTTATCTAGAGGACTATTTCGACAGCATGATAAGAAACAAGAAGGAGCGCCACTGAGCTGCTGACAATGCGACTGCAGGACTCGCCATGGAGAGCGGACCTGGGCCGATTTCCGGAACGAGCAACGCTGCGCTAAATCTTCGCACGACGATGAACGGTACACGTGCGTTCCCGCTGAGTGCGAGTCCCCCTTATGCTGCTTATTGCAGTGAGCCATCGCGTTCCCCGCGTTGAATCGCGCGCTCAAAAAATATCATCAGCAATTTGAGGCAAGCGTGCAAGTCTCCAAAAACCGACAGTGTCGATCTGCCCACGGAACGCCACTAGTTTGCAACAAGGATGATTGCTGAAACACCCACTCGCCAACGAAATATCGTCAAATCCGGCGTCGGTTTGGGGCACTTGTTGGAGAGCGCATTTTCCGGTTGTGCTCAATAGCCTAAAGGCTCGTCGATGAGAATCAGGGTCACTCTGCCCTCAATTTCCTCATTCGCGAGAATGACACATTTTCCGATCTCACTTGAGGCCCCATATGCCCTCTGTGCGCGGGCATTTTCTAGAGGGAAAGCATACTCCCAGACGCGGCGTAAGGCGTGGTCAAGCGTGGGGGCGATCTTGTTAGTGCCGCTCACGATTATTAGGTGAGCTGCCGCATAAGGCCACGCTCCGACACGGCTCCCTACCTTGTCGCACGCGACAATTTCGCCTGACTGCGAAATGGCATTGGCTCCCGAGATGAAATAATCCGCAGCGACTGATTTCCTTCTTAGCACACGTCTCTTTTCTTCGTCATTTTCGGCAACGATAGCGCGATGAAGATCGTTCCATTGTGATTCATCACTATTCACATATGCTTCGTAGCCAATCTCGACCAAGGTAGTTGACGAGCCGTGCATCACTTCTGCCTCTGGCGGAATCAAGTCTTTTAGTATTTCGAGGGCGATTTTTCCATTTTTTGCACGAACTACCGCTATCCCGCGCTGCCCTACTGCTTCGACCGTCTGGGCAACTTCGTTGTCTGGCGGCAGTTGATTCCACTTTTCCGGGTCAACGTGAGCTTCTGCGAAAAGGTTTTTTGCGCTATACTGGGTGAGCTTAACCATTCGTTCTCCGCAAGGACGTTCTTCTTCAACCTATATACAATATGCTAGCCTCGCTCTGCCGACACGATGCTGGGCCTTTTCTTTCTTTTCAAGAGTTATTCGTTGCGCCACGTCGTTGACGCGTCGCAGGAGACTAGCTTCGTAAAAAATAGAACCCCCGATCAAGCCAGAAAAAGCCCCGCTCTCTCCTTCGAAACATATCGTCGCCTGTGCGAGAGACCAAAGTAAAAACGAGAGCGACCGCGCGCTGAATATGGATGGGGGGGTTCCACAACGCAGAACGGAGCTAAAAAACAGAAGCGTTATACCACTGCAGCGTTTATGGGGCGTGGATGCAAAACAGTCGCGTCACGGACGGAGACAGTAATAAACGTAAATGGGCTTCCTTCATCTCGGACATGACGATCCCCCCAGTCATTGCCGTGCTCATGTTCTCACTCATTAACTATCCCTTGTTGCGGGGATTAGCGTTTGTCGCCGTTACGTGTATCACCACGCTGTTTGCGGCAATTGTGCCCCTCAGCATGTTGCTGCTCTGGGAAACGAGAACGAAGGCGAAGATAGACCTTGACGTTCCCGCGCGAACAGAGAGGGGCCATCCGCTGCTCTTCGCCTGCACATCATACCTCATCGGGACTGCCGCATTGGTTGCCGCACATGCGCCGCTGCTTACGACCGTCCTCATGTTTGGCTATTTTGCTGGAACGCTCTGCCTTTTCTTTATCAATCTGTACTGGAAGATCAGCATCCACACGATGGGCATCGCAGGACCAACGACTGTTCTCATATTCGTCTTCGGTTATTGGGGCGTGCTACTCGGATTGCTCTTGCCGCCCGTTATCTGGAGCAGGGTCTACCTCAAGAAGCATACGGTCGCGCAGGCGATCATGGGGGCAGTCCTCGGTTTTGTGCTGACCGCGGTTGCGCTCAGCTTATTGCTCCTTTACGCACCCTTGAATGCATCGGTTTGACCGTGCGGCCGGAAAGCGGCGAGTAGTGAGACACTGTACTCAAACGGAATACGCGTGTTACTTCAAGGCGCGGTTCACAGTAGATCGGTGCCTCTAATTCTATTTGTCCATCAAACCAGACAGCTCAGCCAGACTAACAACTACCGAAACGAACCAAAAGAACCGAGTACGCAAAGTGCATCGGAATGGACTCCTACAAAAAGAGGCAGCTATGAAGCCAACTCATCCTTTACTCTCTTCGCCGCAACAAGATCGTCGCTAGGACGAGAAAGACACCGGCGAAGATGAGCAATGCAACGACGTCGGGGTATATCTTATCGAGCCCCCATCCACGCAAATTCACAGAGCGCACGGCCTCTACCGCGTAGGTCGTCGGAAGGAGGTACGACACGGGCTGCAGCCACTCTGGGATTGCTTCTATGGGCCAAAAAACTCCAGAGAGGAGGAATGCAGGCAATACAACGAATGGCAAAAACTGGACTGCCTGAGCCTCCCGTCGTGCAAAGCTCGAGAGCAGTATGCCGAGCCCCTCTGCCACGATCGCAAGGAGCGCGATGACCCCGAATGACAGAAAAACGTTTCCAACGATGGTAATGTGAAACAGCAGCACGGCAACCGCAAGCAGCACCGCAGACTGGGCGGCGCCAATCGCACCAAACGCGACAGCGTACCCTGCGACCAGCTCGCTCTCCTTTAGCGGGGATGCAAGCAGTCGAGAGAGCGTTCCTGACGTCCGTTCACCGACGAACGCGATGAGCGTGAGAAGCATCGTAATCTGCCACACAGCCACTGAGACGATACCTGGCACAAAGGTGTCGATGAACTGCGCGTTCGCGCCGTAAATAGCGTTGCTCGCGTCAACTGAGACCGGTGGCTGATGGCCTTGGCCCTGCGTAGTTTGCACCACCGCGTTGTTGACCGCCGCGATGATCGGGTTGGCGACGTTAACGTTGCTCTTGTCCGCAAGAATGCTAACAGTCACGTTCTCCTGCGGGATGGACGTTTGACCCGAGGCCCTTGCCTCGACCGATTGGGTGAAGGTCGATGGAAACGCGATGACGGCATATGCACTCCCGTTTTGCACTTGGCCAATGGCATCGCTCTCACTATTCGAGTACGCAACATTGAGAGTGCTGGTGTCGAAATTGGAGATAATCTTATCTGACAGTGAGCTGCTTGCCGCTGCTGTATCATTGTTAACCACGATCACTCGTACGTCCTTGACGTTGCCCGTAAACGCGACGCCGAAGAGAATCATTACGAGTAGCGGGGCCACAAAAATGAGAACACGGGTGCGGCGATCGTTCTTAATGTCCCGCAACGCGCGCTTTGTCACCGCAAACACGCGCGAGACCTTCATGCAGACCCTCCAGTCCGAGAATACGACAAAAACGCGTCCTCGAGCGAGTCGGTGTGCGTCAGCTCGAGAAGCTCCTGAGGAGAGCCCTCGGCAATGAGACGTCCTTCGCGCATAAAGCCGATGCGATCGCAATGCCGCGCCTCGTCCATGTAGTGGGTAGTGATTAGGATCGTAATTCCCGAATCCCGCAGCTCCTCAAAGTACTGCCAGAACGAGGCGCGCAGGTCGGGATCGACGCCTACTGTCGGCTCATCAAGAAACAAGAGCTGCGGTTCGTGAAGCAACGCGCAGGCGAGCGAGGTGCGGTGCTGCATGCCGCCGCTCAACTGATCGACCAGCGTGTCTCTGGAATCCTGCAGATCGATAAGCTTGAGAAGCGCTTGTTCGCGTGTATCAATCTGCTGTTTGCTGAGTCCAAACACTTCGCCATAAAACGCGAGGTTTTCGTGTACGGTCAAACCCCGGTACATTGCCAGCTCCTGCGGCATGTAGCCGATACGCGACGCAGTGCGCGGATCGGGAACCTTCGTGTCAAGCACGTACGCTTCCCCTGACGATGGCCGTAGTAACCCGCAGAGGATCTTGATGACGGTCGTCTTTCCGGCGCCGTTTGGGCCTAGCAACCCATAGATTTCGCCGTGCTTAACCCGGAGCGACAGCTTGTTTACGGCTTTGAAGCCGCCAAAGTCTTTTTCAAGGTCGCGGATGCAGACATCATCCTTCATGCGAACTCCCGCCTGAAACAGTTTTCAGCGATAATCGCTGAGGTTTCTCGGGCTCACGGTGCCTCAGTCGCACCGTGCAAGCTTACTGACTTCCGTCTGTGAGGCTTCGGTTATATATGTACCTTCGTCGGGCAGCCCGTTTAAGGTAAGAGCGTCGGTGACATTCTCTTTGAGTTTAACAGCGAAGATTATCTCAGGTCGGGGTAGGCCTTTTTTGAAGCAACTCAACCCGATGTGCACGACGCCGTAGGCGTGATTGGAACCTTAACGTTGCGCCGGCAAAGTGAAGGACTGATTCGTTCCTCCTTAGTATCATAGACTCGTTGATAGCTTCTTCAATCTTGATGCATTCAGGAGCGAACGACCCCAGGTCAATCGCTAGATGCAAATCACTGAGGCAAAATGCCATTGCTGCTAGCGTTACGTTCGCAGGCCTTGCCTCTATCAGGTGGAGGTCATACGAATTAGGTATCTCAGAGCTTAAAAAAGGATCCTCCTGTTCATATCGGCAAAACGCAGCTGAGCCTCGAGCGTGAGATTGTGCACCTACCGACCAACTGAAACGTCGTTCACCGAGCTGAAGCGTTCAGAGTTAGTCGATCCATTTGGTTACTTCGCGAGCATCTGGACGTTCGACAGGCGGGAGGCGCTTCATTGGATAGCCAATCGCACATCCGTTGGTTCCAAATTCGCCGTGAGGTATGCCTAGCAGAGAACAGAACTCGCTATCCTGCCTCATCTGAGCAGTCGCTGACACGAGCTGAAATCCCAGCCCTAGGGCGGTTGCCTTCAGCCACATGTTCTCCAGACAGTGAGCGAGTGATTGCTGCTCGACAGGCGGGATGCCTCTCCGTTCTGCCACAACGATGTAGTAAGGGGCGGTGCCGATGCCTGGTACACCCATCTCTGCGAGTCGCTCCAGTCTTTTTACAAACCCCGGGGCTTGGTCTTCCGAGGGATTAGCCGCCAGGTCATCGCGCAGCTGTTCCGCCATGCGCTTCACCTGCCGCTTCCCAAGCGCCGCGACGTGTGCAAGCTGAGGGCTTCCCTCTTGGAGTACAAAAAATCGACGGAAGTCCTGTCCAGCAACAGCCTGCGCCGCATAGGGCGCGAGCAATCCGGCCCGTATGATTCCCATGATATCCTCTTTTGGCGGAATTTCTTGCGCGAACGACCTCACCGAACGCCGTGATTCGAGGATTCTGTCAAGGATCGCATTATCCCGTTGGGTGAAAGGTGAAACGTGCGNNCAGGTTTCGCTCATGAAGTATTAATAGGGTATTGTGTCTTATCCTTCGCGTATGCGTGTCGCGATTCAGCCCAGATAGGAGCAGAATCTCCTCCACGCTGAGCTTCTCCGCTGGATATAAGGTGC
>PLGY01000017.1 GCA_003139855.1 Candidatus Methanoflorens stordalenmirensis | reverse complement strand
CCAACCAGAATTGACCTCAACCTCGCTCATTCTGGAGAGGCACGGCAGGCAGTGGACCTCATCTGGGGCGCTGCGCTCACGCGCTTCATATCGACGTCTGCGAAGCGACTTGGCAACCATTTCTTATCTGCGGGACGCGTACAAAGTCCAACGCTCGCCCTGATCGTTGATCGCGAGAGAAAGATTGCACAATTCGTGGCAGAGCCATATTGGGAAATATATATTGACCTCAGCACGAGCAGCGAAACGTTTCACGCAAAGCACCAAACAGACCGATTTCGAAACAAAGCGAGCGCAACGGCGGCGATACAAAACATCGGCGACACCGCCACCGTCGTTACGTTTGCCAAAACCGAACGAGTGGACGCCCCCCCAAAACCCTTCAATACGACCGAGTTTCTCGTTGCAGCAAGCGCGCTTGGGATCTCAGCAAGCCGCGCTATGGAAACGGCGGAGCGCCTCTACACGGCAGGGTGGATAAGCTATCCGCGCACGGACAACACAGTCTATCCAAATGAGCTCGATCTCCGCCTCTCAGTGAGCATGTTCAGAAGCGGTCCATTCGCTGAGAATGCTCGCATGCTGCTAGAAAAGAAGCAGCTGGTCGCCACCCGCGGTAAAAAGCAAACGACCGACCATCCGCCGATCTATCCCACGATGCGCGCCACACAAGCTGATCTCGAGCCACAAAGCTGGAAGGTGTACGAGCTCGTTGTGCGACGGTTCTTTGCGACGCTCTCCGACCCGGCGCGATGGAGCACGAAAAAGGTCACGCTGGACTCTCGAGGGGAGCAGTTCAGAGCGACTGGGCTGGAACTTTCATATCGAGGCTGGCGCTATCACTACCCGTATGCACAGACGCAAGAGCGATACCTCCCTGACCTTCACGATGACGAAGTTGTCACTGTCACGAACAAACAGCTTGTGGAGAAGGAGACGCAGCCGCCACAGCGATGGGGACAAGGCCAGTTAATAAAGAAGATGGATGAGCTCGGCTTGGGGACGAAAAGCACGCGCCACGAGATCATCAAGAAGCTCGCTCAGCGGGGCTATGTCGACGTGAATCCCCTTCGTCCCACCGGTATCGCGTGCAGCGTCACACAATCGCTCGAGCGCTACGCCCCCACAATTACGAAACCTGAGATGACCCGACTCCTCGAAGAGGACATGGACAAAGTCAAAACGGGAACGCTGTCAAAGGAGTTTGTGGTGGTCAGCTCAACGGATATTCTCGATAAGGTCTTGAGCACGCTCGATGAGCAACACGAAGAGATTAGCAAATCGCTGCAAGAAGGGCTACGCGGAGACGCGACCGTCGGGACATGCCCTCAGTGCAGCTCAGATCTCATCGTGCGTCGCTCAAAACGCGGCGGACGGTTTGTAGGGTGCAGCGGGTATCCGAAGTGCACGTTTGGACTCCCCCTGCCGAAATCAGGAAGGCTGCGCATAACTGCCCGCAAGTGCAAAGAACACGACATGCGGCTTATCAAGGTNNGCGATTAGTGCTGTATTACGCGGACAAAGCTTGCGATCTTGTTTTCGATGTCAACGTCCTCTTCGATTGCCGTGCCCGTTACGATGACATCCGCTCCCGCCTTCGCAAGCAACTCGGCCTGTTTGTCGGTGCGTATCCCGCCGCCTACGATGAGCCTTGTATCGTCTATGGATGCTTTTACCGCCTTCACCATTTCGGGGGGGACGGTATCGGGGACACCAGAACCTGCCTCAAGGTAAACCCATCGCATCCCAAGATATTTTCCTGCGAGCGCGTATGCGGCGGCGATCTCGGGTTTGTTGCGCGGAATCAAACGCGCATCACCTATCCAGCCAACAGTTCCCCCCGGTTCGACGATGATGTACGCCACTGGAATGGGCTCTATTCCGTAGCTCTTGACAAACACGGCGCCGAGTGCTTGGTTCGTACTGAGATACGCCGTGCTCCTAGAGTTCATAAGGCACAAGAAAAACATCGCGTCGGCCGTGGTACACACACTCCCTACGTCTGAAGGGAAGATGATAGCAGGGACACCCGTGCTACCTTTGATTTCCGATACGGTGCACTCTATGCCACGTCCGCCGACGCCTACAGAGCCTCCCACAAGAACCGCAGTGGTGCCTCCAGCCGTGGCGCCCCGTGCAATTCGTGCGGCTTCCTCTGGCGGCTGTGAGTCGGGATCGATAAGCGTTAGGTGTATCGTTCCTTCTCTGCTGATCGCCTCTTCGAGATGCTGCTCGATGCTCAATCGACTAGCCCCTTCGTTCCTTCGACTTGACCCTCAGGTTTTTATAACCACATTTCCTGCATCGAGTCGCCCGTGGCGGGTTGCGGGCGTTACACCGCATGCAGATTTTGATATTAAGCAACCTTTTTTCAGCTTCTGGAAAACGTGCCATCAGATGTACCTCTCACGTCGGTAGAACCATACGCCTAACAGCATTTAATCTTTCTGTTTGCGTTAACCGCAAGAACGCGGATAAGAAGTCATTTAGCCTTCTATATAGGCGCGCTCAAGTGCGAGCACGTCGCTGACGGTGTTCGCGCCGGCGTATTCATCGAGGGGTGCCGCGTTCAAGTTCAAAAATGTCGAACCCCATTTGAACTTGTTCAAGAGTTCTCTTGCGCGTCGTGATTCCCCAAGGACGTAGAGCGCAGCCGCCAGCGCTTCTACGGTTGTGAGCTCGAACGGCCGCCCATAGTTCACAGGATTCGCTGCCAAAAGATAGGGAAGTCGTCGCCTCGTCCGCGCCCGGAACGACTCGAACACGCGCTCACGTTGTTTCCAAGAGCAATCAACCGCAACGAGCGTCGTCACAACATCCGCGCGGCATAACGGAGCGGGTGCGGATGGATCAAGGAGCACCGTATGAGAGCCCCACAAGGGTCGCGGCGTCGAGAAAAGAGTTACGAGATGAAATTTGGCAAGTTTTTTGGCGGTGCACTTCTTCGGATCACACTGCCCTGCGTGAAAGACGTACAACCGCGTGCTCATCTTCAGGGGGCTTATTCGTGCGAGAGTACATGCGGGAAGACAAGATAATCGAGCTTCAACACTCGCGAAAAACCGCACTCGTCACAGATCACGTTCATCTTGTACTCGTCGAGATGGACGCTGTGCCGTGCGTGTTCTTTACAGTTCAGACATTCGCTGGTCTTCGCGAAGGCCCACGCATCATATTTCATCCCCACAGGGGCCATCGGCGGCGTGTCCGTCCCATAAATCACGCTTCGTATGACATAGTGACGCTGTGCGCCACACACCGAGCATATAACGCTGCCTTGTCTGTCCTTAATCCGCACAACTTGCGTTGCTTTTGTCTGGCAGTTAAAACAAACGACTTCTTTTTCGAACTGCCATTCTTCCGGTATTATTGTCGCATGCATAGGCCCACCAGCGCTTCCACGTATGGCCTTATGTGTCTTTTATGCACACCCAATTATATAAGAATATTTAAAAAAAAGTAAGTGTCCAAAAAAAGCTCACAACCGTGGGCTTCTTTGAACGGGGTACAGTCCGTTGCGGCAAAAATCGATACGACGTTGAGTTACATCGTACAAAACGACGCCAACTTGTCAGCAACGTCGCCGGCAGTCCTGATCGGAAACTCGTCGGCCTTCATTTTAGAAATGTACTGGTGAAGCTCTATTTTTTGACCTTTCATCGAGCACTGCATGCTCAGGCCCTTGGGAAACACGGTCATCAGCTGTTCGCGACTCGTTATCGGGAATGGCACCTCAGCTTTCCTCAATTCGTGTACGATTTCAGCCTTGAAATTCTGAATCTCAGAGATCGCAGGATCGATACCATAGTCATCAAATACAGGTTTCTTAGGGGGTTGTTCCGCCATTATAATCGCCTCAACACAACAAATAGACTCCAAAGATGCTTATAAATCAAGCTATTTCGTAATATGATTACACGATACCTACTTAATAGTTTTGGAAAAAAGGCGAGTCAAACCAAGATTAGATCAAAGTCCAAAATAATCCTAAAGCACTTCTCACCTCGCCGAACCTTCCACTCAGAGGGACCGCACTCGAGGCGCGGGCACCTTCGGCTAACGGCCTCCCCCCTACCGGCTAGTCAAACTCGCTGTAGATTTGCTCCATCAAATTGGGAAGGCTTCTTAAGACGTCATTACACGAGATAATCCCAAGGATTTCTTGTCCGTTGAAGACGGCCAGATGATTTACCGCACCATTTCGAAACATCTTAGCAGCATACAGTATAGGCATTCCCGGAGATACGATGAAGAGTGGCTTGCTGGCCATTTCTCCTACCGTCACTTTGCCAATATCGACCTCGTCAGCGAACAAATCGACGATATCTCTCTCGGTAATGATGCCGAATGGCTCATCTTTTTCAAGCGGCGCCACAATGAAAGCGTCTGTTGCGTCTTCCATCATGCGCCTTGCCGCATCAAGGAGTGATGCACTCGGATCGATCGTCTGCACTCCGTGCTTGATAACGTCCCTGACCTTGAGTCGCTTCATGATCTTCACCACGAGTCATTATGCTAATTCCTTACATAAAAGCTCTGGCGCGCTGGATAGTGAGAGAGGGGATAGCAAAAAAAGCAGTTGAGCAAACTTACGGCGCCTTCGTATGGGGCGGCATAAGGTGGTTCTTTCCTTCGGACCTTAAATAGCTCAATGTCACGCAGATTCAGAACTCGCCGCTTTTTTCTTGATTTTTTTGAGCCTGAAAATATTTTCACGTTCCATCTCTTCAAGCCTGAACATGATGAACGCCTCGGCTTCTTTTAAGTCCGGGATAACCCGAAACTCAAGAGCATTTACGCGACGCTTAATCCTTTCAATTTCCATAAGCAGTCGCTTGACTGCGGTTTCGACTTCTGCCGCACGTATGATCTTGTCTAACAGCTCCTCGTATGCGGCTGCGGCCTCGTCAATCGCCGATGATGTCCCTATTATGCCATAACCGCGTTCATCTATACTCTTGCTGATGGTAGCGAAAGATACTTCAGGGACGGTGACCCCCATTAAGCTCCTACTCGTTAAAGTGACCTCTGGCTTGTGCTTCAAAGCAAACGCGGCGGAATACACTTCTATTACGCCTTCGACCATTTCCGCGACATCAATCTTCTCCTTTGCAATTTTGTACGCGTTCGCTAGGTCTATGCTCGCATCTTTCACCTTTTCAAGGACGTCAAAGAATTCCAGCAAGAGCCCGTCCCGCTTCATCTTCAGCAGGTTGTAGCCCGACTCCGACAACCGTATTTTCTTCTTAATTTCGAGCAGTTCCGATCGTGTTGGTTTTACTTCCCTTAAAGCCATGCGCTCTCCTTAGTCGAACGGGGATTCTGGCGCTACGTGTGTACGCCGCCTACCCCTTGTCTAAAGCCACGCTAGGAAGAGACTGCGGGCACGGGCTCCTCAGCCTTAGTCACGACGTGTGCCGGATGATATTTCTCAATGAGCTTCCTGTCAATTCTGGTCAGTTGCGCTTCCGGCAACGTTGCAAGCAAGTCCCAGCCGAGTTGGAGCGTTTCTTCTATACCGCGATCTTCCTCGTAACCCTGTCGTACGAATTTGTCCTCGAAGATATCTGCAAACGTGAGCAACGTTTTGTCACGATCGGAGAGTGACTCCTTCCCGACGATCGCCACAAGCCCGCGCAGGTCTTTGCCCTCAGCGTACCCCGCATAAAGCTGGTCCGATACCGCCTTATGGTCTTCACGCGTCTTTCCAACGCCTATGCCCGAATTCATAAGGCGTGAGAGCGAGGGGAGGACGTTCACCGGCGGATATATACCCCTCCTATGCAGCTCACGCGATATCACGAACTGCCCTTCCGTAATATACCCCGTAAGGTCAGGAATTGGGTGGGTGATATCGTCGCCAGGCATGGTGAGAATCGGGATTTGCGTAATCGAACCTGTTTTACCGCGGATTCGCCCGGCGCGTTCATAGATCGACGCAAGGTCAGTATACATGTATCCGGGGTAGCCGCGCCGCCCGGGCACCTCTTCTCGGGCAGCGCCAATCTGCCGCAGCGCCTCGCAATAATTCGTCATGTCGGTGAGTATAACCAGGACGTGCATATCGTGTTCATAGGCGAGGTACTCAGCCGTTGTGAGCGCAAGTCGTGGGGTAATGAGCCGCTCAATTGCAGGATCATCCGCAAGGTTCAAAAACACGACGGCCCGCTCAAGCGCCCCAGTTCTCTCAAAGTCATTCATAAAATGTCGCGCTTCTTCTGCGGTGATGCCCATGGCGACGAAAATGACGGCAAAGGCTTCTTCTGCACCCAATACTTTCGCCTGCCGCGCAATTTGCAGCGCCAAGTCGTTATGGGGGAGACCCGATCCCGAGAAAATGGGCAATTTCTGCCCTCGAACGAGGGTATTCATTCCGTCTATCGTGGAAATGCCGGTTTGGATGAATTCAGATGGGTTATCTCGTGCATAGGGGTTAATCGCCGCGCCCGTTATGTCGAGTCGCTTTTCCGGCACGATTTCTGGACCGCCATCAAGCGGTTCACCTGATCCTGAGAGTATTCGGCCGAGTATTTCGGTCGAGACGGGCATCTTGATGACTTCGCCGGTGAACCGTATTTTCGAGTGTCGGTCAATGCCCGCCGTCGTTTCGAATACTTGAAGTGCTACCAACTTTTCGGACGTATCAAGAACCTGTCCTCTTTTTACAGTTCCGTCTGCGAGGATGACGTTGACAAGCTCCATGTACCCAACAGGCTCTGTTTTCTCAACGAAAACGAGGGGCCCCGCAATGGATGTTATTGTTCGATACTCTTTCATTTTTTTCACCCTATGCTAGTTCCGCTCGCAGGGCTGTTTCAATCTCTTCAAGCTTGGTCGCGTATTCTGCTTCAAACTTGATTTGCGCCAGCTCTGACTTTGCTGGGACGTTGATGATCTCATCGACGAGTCTGCCCATATTAAGAGCTTTTCTCGCGAGGTCATCATAAACCATGATGGCTGCGAGGATATCGTGTTGCTTTTGAAGTGGGCAGTAAGTATCTACCTCGTGGTACGCGTTTTGCTGCAAGAAGTACTCACGAATCATCCTCGCAACTTCCAGCGTTAATTGCTCATCGTCAGGGAGCGCATCAGATCCCACCAGTTGCACGACTTCCTGAAGTTCACTTTCTTTCTGGAGTATCGCCATAGCCTGCATTCTGAGTTCTTCCCAATCCCCTGCGACGTGATCGATAAACCATTCCGAGAGGTTTTGCGTGTAAAGGCTGTATGAATCGAGCCAGTTAATAGAGGGGAAATGGCGCCGTTGTGAGAGCTTGCTGTCAAGAGCCCAAAACACTTTGACAATCCTGAGTGTATTTTGGGTCACGGGCTCCGAGAAATCGCCTCCGGGAGGGCTCACTGCCCCGATAACGGTGATAGAACCTTCGTTACCGCCAAGTGTCTTCACACGTCCCGAACGCTCATAGAACTCAGAGAGCCGTGCGGCGAGATAGGCAGGATAGCCCTCCTCGCCGGGCATTTCCTCCAGACGCGAAGAGATCTCACGCATAGCCTCAGCCCATCGTGACGTGGAGTCTGCCATAAGAGAAACGTCATACCCCATATCGCGGAAATACTCAGCGATGGTCACGCCGGTGTAGACTGACGCCTCGCGGGCTGCTACCGGCATATTTGAGGTATTTGCTACGAGTACGGTTCGGTCCATGAGCGGCGCGTTTGTTTGGGGGTCTAGAAGCTCCGGAAATTCCGTGAGCACGTCAGCCATTTCATTGCCGCGCTCTCCGCAGCCGATGTACACCACAATCTGTGTGTCCGACCATTTCGCGAGCTGTTGCTGCGCGACCGTCTTTCCAGAACCAAAAGGTCCAGGAATAGCTGCAGTTCCGCCTTTCGCCACAGGGAAGAGTGCATCCAGAATCCGTTGCCCCGTAACGAGGGGGGTGTCAGGCATTAACTTCTCAACCGATGGTCTCGACACGCGAACCGGCCATTCCTGCATGAGCTTGAGTTCTGTTCCGTCGTTAAGAGTGCAAATAACGTCTTCTACCGTGTGCTCTCCTGACGCTATCGTCTTTATCGTTCCGCCTTTCTCAGGAGGGACCATGATCTTGTGCTGTAAGTGCGGCGTCTCTTGTACATAGCCGATAGCTTGACCCGCGTGGATCTCCTCGCCGGGCTTAACCTCCGCCACGAAGTCCCACTTCTTTGAATGATCGAGCCCCGATGCGGCAACGCCCCTCTCGATGAAGTCACCTAGTTGCGCATTCAACACTGGAAGCGGCCGTTGAATGCCATCATAGATGGAACTCAAGAGCCCGGGCCCCAGCTCAACGGAAAGCGGCAACCCCGTGTTCTCCACAGGCTCACCGGGCCTTAGGCCTGACGTATCCTCGTAAACTTGAATGATGAACTTGTCCCGGTCGATCTCGATGACCTCCCCCATGAGGCCTTCGTCACCGACCTTTACGAGGTCATACATCTTTGCTTCGATCCCGATAACAGTAACGACGGGCCCTGCAACCCGATATATCCTGCCCTTTTGCTCTACTTCCACAAGTCAACACCTACAGATCGCTTTATCTTCTCTCGCAAATGCGTGCGTTCTTCTCCCGCGCCGCCAATTGAGATGACGGTAGGTTCTACCGAGTCATCCAAGGCTATGCGTAGAGGCATCGACACCTTTTCCACATCGTCGCTATTTATGATTAATATGCCAATGTCCTCGTCCTTTAAGGCCCTCTTAAGTGTCGGCTCTAAATCAGCATCGTTGGTGATGAACGTTTTCCGCACGCCTGCTAATAGAAAGCCTGTCACAAAATCAGCGCTGCCGACAACTGCAACCTCCACGTAACTCACCACATTACAAAATGTTTGGCCTAAAATGTATTCTTCTACAGTACCAGATGGGATTTGATGATTTCTTGCGAGAGTCCTGCCTCTTTGCCTCGCACTATCGCTTGGATGTTGTCCACTTCTGCGTCTTTGCTCAACATGTATCCCAGCATGGGCAGCACCGTCAACGGATTGTACGTAGCGATCTTCCACACGTGCTCGTTCAAGTATTTGTCGAGCCTGAGTTCGATCTTGCTTAGTGATTCCATTCGCTCAGTAATGATGTCTGAAATAGCGCCCCAGTACCTGTATTTGCTCAGCATCTCTATGAACTCGTTGAAAGGCGCGTCCGCCAGCTTTTCTATCTCTTTGTCAGTCAGATACAATCCGTTAGGTATAATATATTGGAGGACGCGTGACCCTGAAATGTCTGCGGTTTTCAATCTAAACAGAGTTTTCAAGTTAGCTACGTCGATCTCCATCCGAACAACTTTTAGGTACAGTGAGAAGCCAATAATTCGCGATGCGTCGACCATCCTTGCGTAATAAAACTTGTCGAGTTCGTCCTCGACCCTCATCGAAGACTCTGCATACTCGATGTCTTTGATGACATTATAGTACACTGTGCCTTTCAGCGCCGCGACGACCTCCCCGACACTCGGCTTTCTTACCAGATTCTGCAGAAATTCGATCGAAAGCTCGCCGCTGGGCACGAGTATCCTCAATATCTCATCATCCGAGGCTCCATACGCTTTTCCTCGCAATATGGTTTTGATGTCCCAGATATCCCAGCGTCTCAGATATTCAACGATCAAATCGTGAGGCTCACCCATCGTCATGTCGATAAGTTTCCTGAAAGTCCTCGCCAAGTTCAGATGAGTGGCAAACTCAACCAAGTCTATGCCTGAATAAGTGCGTGCGAGTTCGTCGACTTCAGCTTTGTACTCTGACTCTTCAATAAAGCGCGCTATTTCAGGAAGATCCATGACAAGGAGTTTTGCATAGGTCTCCTTAGGGAAGAGCTTCACCTTCATCGCGTGCACTCGCGCATTGCCATACGCGTATCTCGATTTGGCTACAGATCCTGAGTGCTTTCTCTTTTTTTGCTGCGCGTACATTGCGCTCACACGTTCAAAATTTCTAAGAGCTGCTTCAAAGACGTCTCACGCACGCTTGTGAGAAGTGTATCGAAGGTCAGGTCGTGTATCACTGTGCCATCTTCATTTTCCAAAACTATGCCGCCTGAACAGAGTATCGTGCCGCCATATTCTAGGTTAGTGATTTGTCTCACAATGGATTCGTCGCTTCTATTTGAAAATACACGCTTTGAATCAGTGTGCGATTCGAGCAGTTTCTTGATGATAGATTCTCGTTCCGGTTCAGAAAGCGCGGCTAGCACCCCTAGCGCTTCGTCATATGCTTTGTCAAGCAGTTCTTTCTTCACATTGAGGATCGCTCGCTTAACCTCAAGATTCGCGCTGGATATTTCTCTGTTTTTTCGACGCTCAATTTGCAGGACTGCCTGCTCTCGTCTTTCTTTGAGGATCTCACGCGCCTTGTTTTCGGCCGCCGCAATTATGGCATCGGCTTCGTCTGTTCCTTCACGCTTGATGCGATTCGCTTCCTCGTGTCCTCGTTCTAGCACGTCTTTTACGACAACTTCCAAGCCCATAGGTCCTCAAATAGTGGGCAAAGTCACGAAAAGCAGTATCAACGCCACAACCAGCCCGAATATTACAATAGACTCGGGAATGACGGTCATGACCAGACCCCGTCCGAAGAAGCCTTCATCTTCCGCCATAGCCCCTACAGCTGCCGAACCGATCATTTGCTCGCCTAACGCGGCGCCTATTCCTGTGAGGCCGACGGCTAAAGCTGCTGCTATCGCGATCAAGCCTGCTGCTGTTGGATCTACCATTTTATTGTTCCTCCGTATACTTTCTTATTAACCCAAACGGCTTATATTTCATGCCGCCTCCACGATAGAACTTCGTGAAGAACTCCACGTAATGCAATCTCAAGCTTTGCAAGCCTGAATCCAAAATGCCCAGCGCAGTATTCACCGCGTGNNNNCGAGAGTACGAAAGCACGTTTGACAGAAGCGTTGGAAGCTCGGTTATGCCAACTATGCCTTCGCCCCCTAGCAAGAAGACTAAGCCTATCACAACGAGCCCAAAGCCGGCCAACAACGCGGGAGATATGCTGATCGCAGCCGCCTTCGTGAGAGGTGGCAAGATCTCAATAACCACAAGCACGCCACCCCACAGCATGAGGAGCCAGCTCGCTTTCGTGAGCACCGCGTGCTTCAGCCCATGCTGTCGATATTCGTTGACAAATCCGAGAACATACCCCAGCGTAAGCATCAAGATGCCGATAACTAGCGTAACTACCAGCAACGTAGCAATATTTTCAAAACGGGGAATAGTCGGATAAGCGTAAAAGGAGGGAATTAAACCTCCTGTCCCAACGAGCGCGACGCCAAAGAACTCATTATAGATAAATCCGAAAACGACTGACAGTACGCCTGCATAGACCAAGATCCGAGCTAAATCGCGAATACCTTTCGATTTCAGTCTGCGTTGGACTACAAGGCCTATTCCGATAATCACGGCCCCGTAGCCAATATCGCCAAGCATCAGGGCGAAGAGAAAAGGATAAATCAGAGCGACGAACATCGTCGGGTCGATCTCGTTATACTTCGGCAGTGCAAAGGCTTTGACGAGCAGCTCAAAAGGTTCTGAAGGCATCGGGTTTTCAAGCGCTATGGGAACTTTTTCTGCGTTGATTGCCTCTGATTCATCAATGGCCACCATAACGTGTCCATCGGTCACGCTATCGACGTCGCGTTGAACGTGTTCGAGATTCTTTGTTGGGATCCAGCCCTCGATGATGAATGCATTCTTCGTCGTGGCGAATCGCAGCGGAGCTTCAGCTTTTTGCGTCGCTATCGATAGGTACTCGTCTGAAGCTAGAATGTAATCGATGTACCTTTCCCGCAGCGTGCTTAGCTCCTCCCGACTCGTTTCTTTTTCGGTTTGAAGTTCGATAAGCTGTACATCGAGATCTGCGAGTATGTCCTTCGGCGTGCCCTGCATTTCAGGGAGGGAAAGAGCTGAATAGCCCTGTTCCTGCAAGCGTTTCAGAACATCATCCTGAAACTCCCTAGGTACAAAAATGGCGATGGCGTACCCCCGCATATAGGGCGCGATTTCGAGCTCATAATCTTTGGTGATATCACTGATCGTCGGCGACCATTTTGCTGTCCCGACAAATACCGCTAACGAGCGATAGCCGCCATACAGGTCAAGTGGCAGGTCAAAGTTCTTCAGAGGGTCAAGCAACCGCTTTTTGTCATTAATGTCTTTGATGCGCGAATCTATATCGCTTATATTGCGTGTTACTTGCGTAACTTCAAAACTGAGGCGCTCTGTTTTCTCATCGATCTCATCCGCAATAGCGTCTTCCGCGTACCTGCTCGGAGTGTCCTCTTTGCCGGTGATGCTGAGATAGCTCGCTATAGAGCGCAGGGATATGGCCCGTTCTGAGAGTTTTGAGGCGCTAGCGTACGGCTTACCGATTCTGAAGTCGTCATCTTCCTTAACGAAGTCGGTAATGTGCATAACGTTATGCTTATGCAAGGCATCTATCGCGAGGCCCATATAGTCTTTCGATCCGGCAACGATAACTTTACTCATCGCTTGCGGCTCAAACATAGTGGGTCTTAAACTCCTCAACCAAATAAGAGAGGGCTTCAGCGTGCTTTTTCTGAGCGCGCTCTTTGATTCTTAAAATATCTGCTTCGCCGGTTTTACGGATTGCTTGCGTAGCTGTGCTTATCTCTAAATCGGCAGTCGCGTTCAAATCGTCTGCTATCTTTTTTGCTTCTTTCTCTGACGCATCAATTATCTCAAACGATTTCTTTTTTGCATCCTCGATTGCCTTTTCTTTTTGGGTCTGAGCTTCATCGATCATTCGCTGGGCTTCCGCTTCAGCGGCCTTGATCTCTAGTAGTATCTCTGGCTTCATTTGACCAAACCCATCCGATATAATAAAAAGGGATGCTATTTAAGCTTTAGCAAAGGTTGCCGACGCGCATATCGAAGCAAAAAAATGACAGGCCATCCTCGTGAACGCGAAAGTGCTACGCTTTCAAGTAGTCTTCAGCATATACGTCTTTGTTCAGCAGCACATCGCACGTTTTTATCGTGTCCAGTAGTTCCTTATCCTCGGTGTTTATAATTGCTGATGACAACCCCGCGCCCATCAGCATTGCCAGAAACGTCCGTTCTATTAATCGCGGATTCTTCGTATCGTGCGAGATGTTGTTTAGGCCGATCGTCGTCTTCAGCGCTGACGTGGGGCTCGTGAGCAGGCCAATTTTTCGAACCGCTTCGACGACGATCGGCGCTTGATCTTGCGCCGTACTCACGGGCAAACAAACAGGGTCGACGTACAGCTTGTCGACATCGATGCCGTACTCGCACGCATTTGCGACAAGCGTCGCCGCCTGTTCCACTCGTTTGTCGACATCGCCAAGGATGAACTTCTCGTCCATCGTCATGCATATGATTTCTGAATCGTGCTCCGCGGCCAATGGAAAAAGCGTGGCCATCTTCTCCTGCTCGGCGGGGATCGAATTGATCATCGACTTTCCTTTGACGTCGTCGATACCCGATTTCATCACGTCGATTTTCGGAGTGTCAATGGAAAGCGTTACGTCTACCACATCTTGCACAGTCGTTACTAGCCATCTCATCAGCTCAACGGCATCACTCCTGCCAAGCCCCGCATTGAGGTCGATAATTTGCGCCCCCGCGTCAACTTGCCGAATTGCAAGTTCCTGAGCAGCTTTCGTATCTCGTCGATCGATTATCGCTTCGACTGACTTTGAGTAGCCGTTGATGTTACCGCCAATGACTATCATGGATAACTCCCTTGCTAAAGTGACAAGTGATTAGGTGTGCGTAACGCTTTAACGCTTTCGCATTCGCGCGTGCGACGCTACCCACCTCGCAACCTATATATAAAAATATAGTATATAAAGACACGTCAATTTTGAACACAATGTGAGGCTTTTGGGGCAATTTGAAGAAGGAATTCAAGGTTGTTTTTAAACCTGACAACAAAACTGTCAAGGTTGAACGAGGCACGACTGTTCTTGACACAGCTACGAGCTCCGACATCTACATCGACAGCATCTGCGGAGGCCGAGGCAAATGCGGCAAGTGTAAGGTCCTCATCGAGGGGAGCGTCCAAAGCGACGAAACTGACCTGCTAACCACTGAAGAAAAAGCAGGCGGCTACTTTTTGGCGTGTTTGGCTCGAGTCGCAGGCAATTTGAAAGTGACCGTGCCCAAAGAGAGCAGGGTGGAATCACACCAAATACTCATGAAAAGCGTGACCACGCCTCTGCCAGCGATTGACCCCCCCGTGCTGAAGGTCCCGCTTTCTCTGACTCCCCCGTCACTAGCCGACTACGTGAGCGACCTCGATAGAGTCACGCACGCGCTGCGCAATCTCGACATAGGGCACGTCACGATCGGGCTGCCCACATTGAAGAGACTAAGCAGAGTGCTTCGAGAGAACCAATGGAACGTGAACGTCACGCTGATGGACCTCTGGGACAGAAAAGAGATCATCGATATCGGTGCTCCTTCAGATAACGATTTGATCGGAATCGCAGTGGACATTGGTACTACGACGATCGTCGTCGAGTTAGTGGACTTAACAACTGGCAGGGTGATTGACGCTCGGTCTGACTATAACAAGCAAGTCGTGTACGGTGAAGACGTCCTTTCCCGAGTGATGTACACCGAGGAGCACGAAGATGGCATCAGCAAGCTGACAAGTACCATCAGGTATGGTATCAATGACCTCATACGAGAGCTCGTTATTGAAAACAAGGTGCGCTATGAAAGAATTTGTCGGGTGGTTCTTTCAGGCAATACCGTTATGATACACCTTTTTTATGGGCTGGATCCTAAGTACATACGCCACGAGCCTTACATACCGGTAATGTCCGTCGCCCCCCAGATGAAGGCGGTGAAACTCGACCTGAGCGTCAACCCCAACGCCTATGTTTATGCGCTTCCGTGCCGGAGCAGCTACGTCGGCGGCGACGTCACAGCTGATATCATAGCGTCTGGGATGAACGATAATACGGACATCTCATTACTAATCGACGTTGGCACCAACGGTGAGGTAGTGTTGGGAAACGACACGTTCCTCGTGTCGTGCTCGTGTTCGGCGGGTCCGGCCTTTGAAGGTGGGGAAGTCGAGTTCGGTGTCCGGGCGATGAACGGCGCAATTGAGCGCGTGTGGATCAACGACGGTCTGGTAGAGGACTCGACCATCGGCAACGAAAGGCCAAAGGGCATTTGCGGGTCGGGTCTTATTGAACTCATCGCAGAGCTCTTCAGCAATGGCATTATTGACCGAACGGGGAAAATTCAGCTAGACAAGAACAACGTCAGAACCGAGGTCGGAAGCAACGGCAACCAGTTCGTCGTGGCGTACAAAGAGGACACAGCCATTGACAAGAACATAGTCATAACCGACGTTGACATTCAAAACATACTGCGGACAAAGGCCGCGGTCTACGCAAGCTGTAATGTGCTGCTAAAAACCTTTGGCTACAAATTTAGCGACCTGAGCAACGTCTTCATCGCAGGGAGCTTCGGCAACTACCTTGACACCAAGAAAGCGATTACGATTGGCTTGCTTCCTGACCTACCCCTCGATACGTTCAAGTTCATTGGCAATGGGGCCCTTGGCGGAGCGCGAATGGTATTGCTCTCGCGGGACCTGCAAGACAAAGCAGCAGAGATTGTCGAAAATATGACACACATAGAGCTGAGCGTCAGCAGCATGTTCTTCAAAGAGTTTACCTCAGCCCTTTTCATTCCGCACACGGAACTTGATCAGTTTCCCCACATTGCCACACGATTCTACACGTAGTTGGCGTATCCGTTTCACCTGATAAGCCCTTTGCGAGATGAGTGCCCAGCCTCGGTCACTGACTACACCAGACGGCCGCTTGCCGGTGCCGCAATGAGGAGATAAATCGCAAGAGTGATCTGTATTTAAGTAGAAGAGTAGCGTAGGCATAGCCGGTGGGGGTTTCCGCACACGGCGTTACGGAGAAACAGCGTGCAAACCATTGCGATAACGGGTAAAGGCGGAACCGGCAAAACGACTTTTGCTTCGCTCCTTGTAAAACACTTGAGCACTGACAGCGTCACCGTTTTGGCCGTCGATGCAGATCCGAACTCAAACTTGGACGCGCGACTCGGAATGCACGTCGACCAAACGATTGGCGACTTGCGAGAGGATCTGCTAAAAGAGTCGTTTCCCGCAGGGGTTGCCAAGAGCGAACTTATTGAATATCAGATACGCTTGGCTCTCGTTGAAGGAGAGACATTTGACCTTATCGCGATGGGGCGGCCTGAAGGGCCCGGATGCTACTGCTACATCAACAACGTGTTGCGAGACGTCCTCGATAGGCTCTCCATCAATTACGATTACGTTGTCATCGACAACGAAGCGGGTATGGAACACCTCTCACGACGCACGACGAGAGATGTTGACGTGCTGTTCATCATGAGCGACGTGACTGTGCTAGGCATAGTGACCGCGAGTCGGATCAAGAAGCTCTCTGAGAGCCTCAATCTTGTCGTAGGAAAAACATATTTGGTGTTGAACGAACTCGAGAACCCCATACCAGAAAGCATCAAGGACCAGATACGGCAGCAGGGATTAGACCTCATCGGCGCCATCCCAAAAGATGCCTTAGTTGGAGAGTATGCTTTGGAAGGGAAATCTCTGTTTGAGCTCCCTAGTGATTCGGCAGCGTTTAAAGCGGTTATCGCAATTGCTGAGCACTCGATAACGCCGTAACCGCGGCTATTCACTTGCAAGCTCTTTCAAATACTTTGGCAGTGCAGACGAATCTTTGACACCCACGATGACGTCCCAGCCCGTGAGTTCCTCGAGTTTCATCTTCAGCATGGCGATCATGCCGGGAATTATAAGCTTTCGGTGATCCACCTTTTCTGCGACCTTGTATTCCTTAAGCGCCTGTGCGATTGTCTCTGGCGTAAACTTGTCAGCGGCGAATGCAGTCATCACCGACAGGCCTTCGGTATCGACCACAAGAAGGCGCGCAGGGACTTTGCTCGCTTCAACATCGCTTGCGACGGTGAAATATGTGAGAGAGAAATTTGACGTGACGATGACTGGCGAGTTCCGGTTGGGCTTTCCTATATCATAAAGACCTGGATTCACCTGTATGAGCGCCTGGGGATCTGTGAAGATGTTAGTCCTCAGCGTCGTAAGGGGGTATAACCGCGCGGCATCGAGGTCGCCAAAGATAATCAGCGACGCGTATTTCAACGTTCCTATCGCGGCCCTTATCGCTTGCGTTTCGACGTCCATCCCATTGTGCAAGTTTAGCATGACCGGATAGCCCAGCGGTCGGAAAAGCTTCTTGACACTGAGTCGACGCAAGATGGTGAGCCATTCCAATGCATCGCGCAATGGCTTGGCACCGAGATTTAGATCTAACACGATGTCATCCGCGCCTTCGCTTTTTGCTATTTCAGAGAGCGACACAAGCTCATCGACATCGTCTGAGTAGAGCGCGAGCGGGCACGCGTACTGCCGTGCGAGTTTTGCAAGTGCCGCGCAGTTGTTCGCATTACCGGCGTAAATCAACGGCTTGGCCTTCGATACGACCTTAAGCCCCGCTTCGGCTACCTGAGGGTCATCGCTCATCAAAACGAACGGCAATCCGCTATTTTCCTTTACGAGCGTCACCACTTCAGAGAACCGCTGTGCATCCCCTTTCGCTTCGACCGCGATCAAGTCTACGCCTGAGATGATACCAATCCGCTCGTATTTCATCGCATCGAGCTTCTTGGCCCGTTTCACGATGCTTTCGTTGTCGCTGTCGTCTCCGATTACCACCGCATATGCCGTCTCGTTGAAAAACTTCTTCTCGTGTCTGAACAGCTCGGTTTCGCCTCCGATTTCAAGGTCGCCAACGGTCACGGTGCGCATAGGCGGCGAAGCGGAGCTCTCGAGTTGTTGCACTACTTCAGGTGACACATATGGACATTTCGTGAGCTCAGTCTGCTTGTTCGCCAACATCATAGCAAACGCCAGGCACGTGGGAACCCCGCATTCGCCACAATTTTTTTTGGCGAGGAGTTTGAATATATCGAGCGCTGTCATCGGCATGGTCGTTATCCTGTCAATTCATCGACAACTTTTCTCGTGATTGTTACAGACTTCGGGTGTCGGAGTATCAACGCGTTCGCACCGGCCATTAAAGCCGCCAACGCAGACGCCACCTCCCAAAAGATCGCCCGTTCCCTCTCGTCGCCCAGCTTAGCGTCAACGCGATAGGCTTCCTTCGCGCTCCACGCTACGCTTATGTCAGCGATCATCGGAGATTGAAGCATCTTATCTCCCACTAGACCGGCGAGTTTAATCCGTTCCATCGCGGAATAAGCGTATTCCATCCCAAAACCTATTCCCGCCATAAGCGGGTCACTGACGATATGGTCGGCTGGCACGCCAAACTCGGTGAGCATGATATTGAGCTGCTTGGCGATATTCACGTCGATGTTTGAGAACGCGACGACATCGTGGCCGTTAGCGGTCGCCGCAACGGCGATCGATTTGTAACTGTCCTGTTCCGCGCGGGCGAGCAAACACCGTTCTCCTTTGGCGGCGTCGCCGCAGAGTTCCATGACGCGGGCGTCTTTGTCATAGTCGCCACTTCCCTGTATTATGAGCGGTGCTTTCACCTGCGCGAGCACGGTCGACACGAGGGAGGCCGCATCTTCAGCGCTGACGTTTGCTTCCTCTGGATTTGTGCTCAGCAGTTTCAGACAGATGAAGTCTGCGCCATAGACTTCAACACACGCGCGCGCCCACGCAACGGGATCCTTGATGACGTCGCCGATTTCATCGATGATGATGTGAGGGTAGTCATCGCCAACGTGATCGATTACCTCCATTCCGATCGCCGGTCGCGAAACCTTCCCCTCGAACGCCAAAAACGGAAGAGTCGTCTCTCCGCCTAAAAGGAGTTTTCTATCCCTCGTTCCGCCTTCCTCATCAGTAGCCCCGAATGCAATCTCCTTTATCTTTCCACTCCAACTTTCCTTTGGAATTGTTACCATCGCTGTAACCACCCAGCTTCTCACGACGGCGCGTTTAAAACATGCCCATCGGCGACATGCGCAGCGCCGGGTGATCGACCTTCGCCAAGTACTCCGCTAGTTCATCCGCATCCGTCGTAATAGTTTCGTCGGCGATCTTGTCCACCAGATCTGGCAAGCCCAGTTCCTTTGCCCTTTTTTCGAGATCTTCTCGTAGCGCGGCTTTCAGGTCTTTCGGCATCCAAACAACGCGCGCTAGCCCACCATCCGCACGGATAAACTTCTTACTCGTAATGAACTGCCTGCCGACGCCAATGAATCCAGGCGTTTGATTGCCCCCACCAACAGACCCGGCGAGCGTTGAGAACTTCATGCCGATCGGGGTCATTCCCGTGTACTCGCGGTTGACGATGATCACGCCCTGCAAATCACTGTTAATCGCCACGATACACTCGAAGCATCCACACGAGGTCTGCGGATCCTCCATCATGGTGTACTGATTCATCCGCTCGATGTGGCCGTGGGTGAGCTCGCGGACCGCTTGGTTTACGTTTAACCACTGGCCTTTCTGCTCATCAATCACGGCGCCTTTCTCAACAGGCTTGTTTGGCCCGTTTGGATCGATACTATACCCCGCCGCTGCATCTAGCCAGTTCAGTGCGCCACACAGCCCAAGACGTTCCGGAGAGATGATGCATACGTGGCTCGGGGCGAAGCTCTGACATAACGTGCATGAGTAGAACGCGTCAACGCTCTCGTCCGTCAGCCCTGCAATCCGCCGATCCCGCTCTGCGTAAGCTTCCATAGCCTCTGGCAGATGCTTCTCCACCTCTTTCTCGTCGGTCATGATGGTGACTTGTATCCGGCTGATAATACCGCCGAGTTCTTCTTTCATCTTGTGGTAAAGGATGTCTCCGAAGTGCTTGAGGCGGAGCCCATTGGCCACACTGTTCTTGCTTAGTCGCACCCAGATCAAGTTTCTCTGACCCGTATGCCACGCGCCTTCCGCATAGTTGATGAACTGATGGATGCGCCGCTCGACGACGGGCTCAAACTCGCTTTTCATGTGCTTTCCGTACACTTCAACAAGAATCCCCAGCGCGGACACGCTCCCTTCTTCCATCTCGTCAACGTCCTTGCCGATGAGCGTGATCTGACCGTCCTTAACAGCATCAGCATCGCGAAGCTTGACAAGCTCGAAGACCTTTGTCTTTGTCGGGCCTCCACACTCGAGGTAGGTCTGCGGCTTACGCACCGTTTCACCCTCAAAGGCTAGCCCATAGGCGACCGGCAACGAAACTTCGCCGGACGTGACCTTCATGTTCCGTATCTCTATCGCGTGTGCGACGATCTGATTGTAATCCTTTTCCACCTCATATTTGCCCGGCACTTCCTCCACGTCTTGATCAGTGATCGTCGGTGAACCATTGAACAGCACGGCGAACTCAATCGCTGCCTTAATGTCATCAATGGGGCCTAACTGGACGACGACGACTTTCGGCCTTTTTGCCAAGTAATCGGAGAGACCTTCCCTATCGCCTGGCGTGACGTTCCCGAAGGTCAGCGCGGCGCGGATCGCAAAGCTCAACGCGTGAATAGCCTGCGTGAATTCGCCTACGCAAAACAGCAGCCGGTCAAGCCCTTTGTGTTCGCCAATCTCAATGCCCGCCTCGCTAATCTGCTGTATGGTATCAAAGGTAGGAATCACTAACATGCCCTTGCTTTGACAATCTCTGATGATCTTCGCAAGCAGTTTTGGGTCTCTCGCCTTCCCCACCAACACGAGGACTCCCGGTATGGTATCATCGACGAACGAGATCCCCAACTTTCGCAGCACCTCGTCAGCGACGAACCCCGTGTACGGAGTGGCGGCGTATGGGTCTGGATTGTCGATGTACTTGAGGGCTTCAACGATTTCTGCAGCGATCATCGTCGCTTCGCCCGAAGCCACCGCGTTGTCAAACGTGTACTCCTCCCGTATCTTCCCTCGTACCTCTCCGAGGAGCCGCGGCAGCTGTGCGAGTTTCGTCACTCGTTCTCCTGTCCACGCGGTTATACAAGGAAGGTAATACCCGGTGCTCGGGTACCCGATCTCCTTATCGCGACCTTGCTGACGTATCGCCTTGTTCAGCAGCTGGTCTGCATACCCTGTTGCGATGATGGCCCCGTCAATCGCTTTTTTGTAGAGGTCCTCATTCGAGAGCGGGGGGGCCCCCGCCGACGGCGTGGATCCGTTCCAGTACGTGACGCCACCATCTAGTTCACTGTGGGCGTCCATCTTCCATCTGCGGTACTGGACGGTGTTTACCAGCGTCTTCGCGGCGACAGTAGGATCTGGCTCAAATATAAAGTGACCACCATAGACGTCGTGTGCCGTCGCCTGAGCGACTTCATCCGCAAGTGGACTCCCTTTGATGAACGGGTAAACCCCGACGTGCGTGGGCCATCCCGTTGCCACGCACCACGTCCCGATCGCCACCGCCTTTTCGCTCATGGCTTCGGGCGCGCTCGCGACGATCGGGAGGTCCTGTATGTCGACACCCATCACCTGCGCGAGCTCGCTGACGAAGTTTTCCACGCGCGAGTTGTCCACGCAAGACCCCATATGAAGGACGAGCGGTAACGACTGGCCTATAGTCTTTTCCCCGACGTCTTTGAGGAACGCCTTGAGGGATTCGCCGGCGTACTCGTCGACTGCTTCTGGCGTCAACAAGCCGTGCTTCGCGAGAGATTGAGCCGCACAACCGGTCACAAGCGTGAGTATGTTATTTTTGACCAGTTCCTTGGCGATAGTCAAATGACCGAGGTCATGTTCAGCTTTCGCGGGATTGTTACACCCCGCGATAAGTGCGATGCCTTGGACATCTCCGCTGCGAATCTTTTCGGCCAGATGCTTAAGCGGTTCGTTTTCGTTAAAGCTGCTCAGTAACGATTTTATGTACTCGAGACTAAAGCCTGCAACGACCTTGCTCGAAATGTCAGGAATGAATATTTTGGTTGGATCTCTGTTATTGTATGCTTCAATTGCGACGCGCACAATCTCATTGGCGCCTTCGCGCGCCGCCGCTTCGTTGAATTCGATGTGTGTATCGCCAGGGATGCGGGTAATCGGCATCGTTGATATCAACTTCGTGTGGAAACACTGCGTCCAAAATCCCACCGATGGCGCGATACATTGGTAATCGATGACCATCACGTCGACGACGCCCGTCATTATCGCCAGTTCTTGACTCGCGAAATTCGTGACGAGCGGAATACCTCTGCGCATCAACAGTTCGTTACCAGTGCAACAAATGCCGACGATATTAATCCCTTTCGCACCAGCGACTATGGCCTCGCCTTGCAGCTCGTCAGCAGCGTCGCAGATGACTTCGCTCAGTATGGGATTGTGCCCGTGCACACAGACGTTCACGTAGTCCTGCTTTAACGCTCCAAGATTAGCCTCTGAAACCACCATCTGCGGCGCGCCAAACAAGACATCTGAGATGTTTGAGCTTATGTTTTCGCCCGTGACATCGCCGAGTGAGCACTTGATCCCCCCGAATATTAACGGCACCGGATCAGCGTCGCACCCCATGTGCGTTCTGTGCATCACTTCCGTGATCCCTCTATCAATGTTGGTAGGGATTACGTCATTCCGCTCAAGGAGTTCCAACCTCTTTGGGGGGAGCATGATCTTGAGCCAGCTACACGCCTGGTCATCGTTCCGTGAAAAGTCCTCCAAAGCGGCATTCGCCACCGCCACCGCAAGTTCACTTACGCTTTTCTCGTTCTCCAGACCGAGCTTTGCGGCAAGTGCGCGCAGTTTCGCCTCATCTTTTATGCGATAGTCGGGTGCCTGACCCTCGCCGACCCCTTTAAGCGCGGACGCCAAGTGCCGTCCGTGGTCAGAGTGGGCTGCACAGCCCCCTGCCATCATCCGGATAAGATTACGCGCCACAATTGTGTAATCTTTCGCTCCACAGACGCCTCTTTGTGGCTCTTTTCCGAAAGGATTGATCCGGCAAGGTCCCTGCAAGCAGATCCGGCAGCATAGACCGGACTCGCCGAACCCGCACTGAGGCTGCATGGATTCGGCCCTGTCCCACATCGTTTGCATATTGTCCCGCTCTGCACGTGGCAGCATCTCGAGCGCCGCAGGGTCCACGGTTACCGCTTTTGTATTTCCTTTGTTACGTCTCTTGTCCATATACCAATGCACCACACTTGCACGCAAGAACGCACGACAACTCCGCTGCGCCATCGCATAGATCGCACTTAACCGCTTTGCGATCGCGCGTCACTACCGCCCCAAACGGGCACGCATCAATACACGCGAAACAGCCGGTGCAGCGTTCGTCGTCAATCGTCACCACGCCCGCTTCACTTTTTACGATCGCACCCGCTTCACACACTTCGATACACTTCGGCCGCTTACAGTGCAGACATCGTGTGAGATGTAGCTTGCCGTCTTTGTATCCGATGGTAAGCCTCGAGATCGGGGAAGGGTGTTCCGACATCGCAGTGTTAATGTCGCCTGACTGGCTATGGCGCAGGGCGCACGCAAGCTCGCACGTCTTACACGCTACACAGTTCCTCGGAACAAACCTAGCGATCAACATAAGCAGCCGAATAACATACCGTTGATTTTATGGACTCCGTCGCTGCGGTTGAGTACGGTTCATGGTATTCATAATACTACCTGGTCCCTTCATAGCCGCAGAGAACTCGCTGAGCCCCTGGGTGCTTATGAAAATGCGGACTCCCCACGGGGACGAGGCAAAGTGTGTTTCGCATTCTGCTTGAATGAAATAACGCGATATTAAGCAGTAGGCAACGATCTAATGCTTGTATCATTTTATATAACCTTAGTCATATATATGTATGGTCTTACCAAAACGACAGAAAGTATTTATAGTGCACTAAAGCGAGTAAGTTACTAATGGGACTTGTGAACGTCCGTCTGTTCGCAAATTTGCGCGAAATCGTGGGAAACCCCCACTTAACTATAGAGGCAGGCACAATACGCGAGGTACTCACGACACTTCAGGCAGAGTACCCGGCATTGCGGTCCGTGCTCTGTGACGACGACGGTGAGGTTCGCTCATACATCACGATCCTCGTAAACGGCAAGAATATACGCGAAATTGAAGCGCTCGCCACGCTTCTGTCGGATGGCGATGAAGTTGCCATCTTCCCGCCCGTTTCAGGCGGCTAACGAGTGTAAATATTAATCAGAGAGGTCGATGTACCATTTGGTAAGTTGGTTCAGTGAGCCTTCCATGCCTCGATAATCCTCTAGAAGCTCATAACCGAACGCAGTCAGCTTGGCCCCGCCCCCTTCTTTTCCGCCTCGCGTCCTCTCAACGAGAGACCGACCGAGCCGTTTTTCAACGACGGTTATGCGTTCCAGAGCGTAGCGATACGACATCCTCAACTCGCGCGCCGCGGCGCTTACAGATCCAAGTCTCTCTATTTCGACAAGGAGCCGCATCGTACCGAGGCCAAACACGAGTTCCCCATCTTCACCGACGAACCACAGTTTGAATCGTGGTCTAATTCTCATGCTGGTAAGCTATAATAGGCTATGTGCACACTTAATCATAACGATGAAATTAAAAACACGAACTCCGTTCGAAGCGGCGCTGGATACGTTCCTCACCGCCATCGTGCCGATCGAAGAAACCGAGGTGACGCCCATACGAGAGGCACGAGGGAGAGTGGTAGCACATCAGATCATCGCACAAAGGGACGAACCCAACTATCGACGCGCCGCAATGGATGGCTACGCCGTCGTTGCTGACGATACGTTGGGCGCGAGCGAACATTCACCAATCGTTCTTGGAGTTGGCAACTCCGTGAGGCGCGGAGTGGCCTCGCGGGTCCACACCGGATCCAAAATACCCGACCAAGCCGACAGCGTCGTGATGGTTGAGGACACAGAACGTCTCGGCGACGTCGTTGAGGTTAGAGCACACGTACATCCGTTCGAAAATGTCGGCCTCAAAGGAGAGGACATTGGCCGCGGTGATGTCGTTGTTGAGCCCGGCCATCAACTGCGACCTGCGGACATCGGTCTGCTCTCCTCCCTCGAGGTTCGCGACGTTACCGTCTACCGGCGACCAGATGTCGCGATCATACCGACCGGAGAGGAGCTCGTTGAAAAAGGGCCTTTAGAAGGGGAAGTCATCGAAACAAATGGTCTTATAACCGCGCTTCTAGTAGAACAGTGGGGCGCTCGCTACCGCTATCGAAGCATCGTTACCGACGCGCGAGAGCTCATTGAAGCCGCATTGTTGCGGGACATCGATGCCGACCTGATACTTACGACCGGGGGGACCTCAGTTGGCATTCGGGACCTCGTGCCAGAGGCGGTACGTAAGCTTGGCAAACTTTTGGTGCACGGGATCGCAATCAGCCCCGCAAAGCCTACAGCGCTGGGGCTCGTGGAGAATACCCCCGTCGCGTGTCTGCCTGGGTTTCCGGTCGCCTGCCTTGTCGCTTCATATGCATTTGTCAAGCCAGCGGTCTATCGCCTCGCTCACTTCGACCATACATTTGAGCGGACGGTGACCGGCACACTGGCGAGTAAGGTCATGGGAAAGCCGGGCTCGCGAACGTACGCGCGCGTGGCTATCAGGCGCGGACGCGTCGAACCTGTTATGACGTCTAAATCAGGTATACTCCCTGGATCGGGCATACTCAGTTCTATGGCTAAAGCAGACGGATTCGTTATCATTCCGGAAAACGTTGAAGGGTACGACGAAGGTCAACAGGTAGAGGTCGTGCTGTTCGACTAGCGTCAACGTCGGCTAGAGGGGGGGTTACCGATCTTCGGACGGGAATTGCCGATATCGCAAGCGCACCGCTGAGTGCGTCCGGGGAGTACATCTCCCCTTTGTGAGAAATTACGTCTTCGCGGTGTCGCTCGTCAAAGGCTATTTGCGGCAGCACGGGATTATCACCCGAAGAGAGCTGATCTCACTTGATGATCTCACTGAAGCGCAGTTTATCAACCGGAATGCCTGGCCAGGAACTCGCGTTTTGACGGGCATGTTGCTTCAGCAGCTATTGCGCGGCGGCTCACGTTTGCCGCGTTGACTCAATCAGATGGACGATCATTAGGCGCGAACGCACAGCGCAGTGGCCTTTGTAGTGAAATTCGGGAAAGCAAATGCCGACATAGGGAGCACACCCGGCCGACCTAAACAGCTTGGCGTCCAGTCCGCCTGCTGATGAGAAGTACGACTTCGTTATACCGGAAGACCGTCTCGATGAGCCTCCGGTGAAGCGATTTCTTGCAGCGCCAGGTCCGGTGAATTCGCAGGGTCGCTGGCACCAGGCGTGCGAACCTATGATAGAACGGACTTATGACCCAGATTGACTAGGTAACCTAGTAGGTGGAAAACGCTGTGTGTGCCCGCCTAGGTCCGCAATGGAGCAAGCCACCACGATTTGCGTCCGCGCCAGTATCGATACAAACAAAAGCATGCCCATTCGTTGGTCAGGCTCTGCCCATGTTCTAGGCAACTTTTTATTATCAGAAGTCCCATACCAGTTGCCTTCGGGGTAGTAGGGTAGCTTGGTCCATCCTCGAGCGTTTGGGACGCTTGGACGGCAGTTCGAATCTGCCCTACCCCATAGGCTTAACACACGCCAATGAAGTAACTGTCGAAACCCCCACATGAGGACTCGTAGCCTAGTCAGGATAGGGCACCGGCCTCCTAAGCCGGCGGTCGAGGGTTCAAATCCCTCCGGGTCCGCTTTCGCGCTTTGAGCACAACGCTACTGCGCGTTCACAAACAATGTAACGTCTCGAGGCAACAAAAATAGAGCGACGCAACTAGCTTGCGTGTGACCAGCTTTTCTTCGACCACCCCTTTTTTTGCAAGCACGGTCGCCAAGAAACGCGTGGCTCGGCTCCACTGCGGACCCTAAGTCGCGCGACATATCGCATGTCCGTTCGCTTCTAATGCGATCATATGGCTTTCTTTTTCGTTTTTATGGCGTATGAGACGCTCGCTCTGGACATGGTGGAGCGCCATGTGCCAATTCGCCCGAGCTAGTTTCGCAAGGCGCCGGACGCTCGGCGATCTAGTAAGCGTTAGAGGCGGAACTCGAACGCCGCTACAGGATAAATCAGTTTGTGCTGAACCAAAATATCCGGGTCGGTCTCCCCAAAAGTTCCTACGGCCTGTCCATTGACGATAATCGTCGCACGCCTTCCCTCAATAAATGATGGGTCGCCAGATTCTGTGACCTCAAACGGACGGTCGAGCTCCCGCAAGACCGCATTTACGACCTTTTTTATTTCCGTGAAATTGGCTGAGCTGGATGCAATAACGCCCGCACAAAGGCGACGTTCTTCAGCCGCTTTGGCGACAAGGCGGACCACGTCGCCCACCTCAAACACCATTTGTGGGTACTCTCGGTGCTGGTTGAGGGCCAACGTGTCTATCAAGCCAGGCAACAAACTCGTTCGCAAGCTAATGTGCTCCTCAAGGAGCGGATTCTCAATAATGACCGCTTCGTTGGGATCGGACGCCAACATAAGCGTGATAACCTCGAGGAATCCCAGCCCCTGTAGCACGCCCCTAACGACGGTTGAACGCTGCTCTTCTTCCAGCTTGCTGCCGATTGTTCCAAGCTTCGGAAACGAAGGCGGAAGGTTTTCGTAACCAAAACCGATAGCAATGTCTTCTATGATGTCAACTGGATGCATGATGTCAGTCCGGTAGCACGGAACGGACACCGTAATCTCGCCTGCGTGCGCCTCAGCGTCCATCCGCATTTTTTGAAGTGAGGTTGTGATCACCTCGTCCGCGATCTCGGTGCCAATACGCCGCATTACGTCGCTATTTTTGACGACTAATGTCGAGATGCCCATGTTTGGAGTACGCAACACGCGATCGCCACCTCCATAAACGACGTCAACCGTTTCGATCGACGCTCCTCGGTCATGCAGCGCTGCGACAAGTATATGAAGGCAGTCTTGAATGGCTTTCAGCTCGATACCCGTCACGTCAATGAAGAGATCGGTCGTCTTATCGGTAACGCGGGTGAGCTCACCGTTAATAATTGGCGGGAATGAGAGAACGTGATCGTTTGCGTCTAGGATTAAGGGGTGGTGATCGCCAACGATGTGTGCATATTCCTTTCCCTTCGGATGGACACGAAGAATCTCCGCGGGGGTCATCGGTTCGGAAAAATCGAGTGGTATAAACGCGACTTCACCAAGAATGTACCTGAACGGCGGGCAGACGCGAGAGAGATCGTGAATCCCTATGGAAGCCTTTCTGCGGTCCCGCCCGACCCCCCAATGCAGGTCTTCCTGTAGATCGATCAAAGACTTAATCGTCCTTTCATCGATCGTAATTCCTCTCACAACGGCGCAAACCACATGTGGGCGCACCGCGTTTACCGATGGGTCGACCCCGATTTCGATGCCCGATGGTGAGGTCGCATACGCGGGAAGACCCTTCTCTAGTCCCATCATCCCTTTTATCGCTCGGGCCGCCCCTTCAACACTAAACAAATCAGGCCTGTTTGGGAAAAACTCGACCTGTATCTCGTCGTCGACGCACTCAACATCTGCCCCGAGGCGAGGAAGCAACTCAACGATCGTGTGAACGTCGGCGCCAACCATCTCCTCAAGCTCCGCACGATTAAGGGTAACAACTGGCATTTGGACACCTCAACGCAGCACGCTTGGCGTATCGCGCAGCCAAGCGACGTCACTCATATAGAGTTTTCTGATGTCGGCCAGCCCCATTTTGAGCATAGCAATCCTCTCAATACCAATGCTGAATCCCAAAACGCTTTTGAGCCCTAATGGCTGAGTCACTTCAGGCCGAAAGACGCCGGCCCCCACCAGCTCAAGCCAGCTGCCGTCCACAAAGACGTCGCCCTCAAGGCTCGGTTCGGTGAAAGGAAAATAGCCGGGCCTAAATCGAACGCGATCGAATCCGAGCCGCTCAAAGACCGCTTTAAGCACGCTGATGAGGTCGGCCAGGCTAAGGTCTTCACCGTGAATTGTCCCCTCGCATTGGTGAAACTGCGGCAGATGCGTTGAGTCCATGCTTTCTCGTCGGAACACGCGGTCGATTCCGAAAATCATTGTCGGGGGCTGCGGATGGCGTACCAGATAACGAAATGCAGACCCGGTCGTGTGGGTTCGTAAGACCGCTCTGCGCGATCGCTCGAGGTCAAACTCGCCCCCCCACCCTACAGAACCCTCGCAACCGAACTTGTGTGCTGCTGCCACGCGCTCTACTAATTCCGTTGGCAATTCCAGCGCCGCTGGACGACTGAGGTAGAACGTGTCTTGTTCATCCCGTGCGGGATGGTCTTGCGGCACGAACAGAACGTCGAAATTGTGGAATTCACTTTCGACGATCGGCCCCCTGAACTCGGTAAATCCCATCGAAATGAAGATTTCGCGCATTTCATCAATAAGGCGTCGCAGCGGATGTGCTTTTCCAGGATAAAGCGGGAGGGTAGCGGCACTTACGTCGTAGGGCTTCAATCGTCCTCGCCAAGCCCCGGTTCTGATGAGTTCAGACGTAAGATCAGCAATATCATAGTCGGCCGCGGGTGATGCACGCAATGGCGTTTCATCGCCCGCTTGGGTCAAAGCGACCTCACGTGATACAATCTGCTGTGCGCGAACGACATTGCGCTTTTCGAGCTCTTTGAGAGTCGGTTCTGCTACTTGTCGCTCAACCGAAACATCATTCAAGGTGAATTGGATCCCGACCTTGACGTCCTGAAGTATGCGCTCCTCAGGCAGTTCGTCTGCCGCCCGAGGTGAGAGTACGGAGTCGCCATTCGCGGTCTCGATGATGGCCCACTCGCGACGCTTGAGCCAGCCAATAGCGATTGACACGGCTGGAAAGATGCCCTTGAGGTCCGTCAGCAGAGTTGGCCCATTTATGAGCAAGTAGTCGTGAACCTGCCGTTCTGGAAGCCCCTTGTCAGCGTAGGTTACGCCCTCAGCGGTGAGTTCGTAGACAGTTTCGATGGTTTCCTTTATCTCCGCTAGCCCCTCTGTTTGAAGAAGGTACGCTGATTGAAGGACTGCCTCGGTTTTCAAGCTAGCGTCTTTCGACAGGGCTTCAATGGTCGCTCGTTTTGCGCGCTTAAGGGCACGAAAAAGTGTCCAGTCATTCTTAGATAGCTGCACCATACGAATCTCTGACGTTATAAGGGGTAAAATACGCGTATTGCTACTCACGTACACACGGTTATTATTTATTGTTACCTGTCGACACAAACAATATGCAAGCCAAAATGACGGCGTTATCGCGCAGCGAGTCTCTCTGGCTGAGCCTCAGCGCAGCCTTGGATTCACCGGCTTGTTGCCACCCACCGCGACACATGTGGGGACTTGCGGAGGATGGCTAATGGCAGATTATGGAAAATCCATTTTTTTTGTTCAGGAAAGACTTACGCATAAGCGACAACACTGGGCTGATTGAAGCGTCTCAGGCCTCTAAAACGGTGGTGCCGTTGTTTATCTTTGACCCGAGACAAGGAGCGCGAAATCCGTACTTCAGTCCGAATGCGTTCCAGTTCATGGTTGAATCACTCGAGGACCTCGCCCACCAAGTGACGGCGGCACGTGGCCGATTATCCATTTTTTGTGGACGCCCAGAGACGACCGTGGATCGCCTTGTCGCAGAGGAGGATATCGATGCGGTTTTTATAAACAAAGACTAGACCCCGTTCAGCTGAACGCGAGACGCCGCGATCGCAAAAGCGTGCCAAAACAAAGCTGTCGCGTTTCGCTGCTGTTCCGACACGCCACTCCACAAGCCAACTGACGTCTTGAAAGACCAGGGGAAACCGTATACGATCTTCTCGCATTTTCTCGGGAAAGCGCGCTCGGTTCCGGTCCGACCCCCGAATGTTGCTGAGGTGGGCAATCTCTCGAATGTGCTCGTCGCGTCAGAACAACGCGAGATCAGTGACGACACTGTGAAACCTTCGAATCAACGGACCTATATACGCGGCGGACGCCCGCAAGCACTCGAAGTGCTTGCTACCCTGCATCAGTTCGTTGATTATGCGACCGCTCGAGACTACCCTGCTAAAAACGCGACAACGAGGCTTTCGGTACACCACAAGTTCGGCACGTGCTCAATACGCGAGACTTACGCGCCATCGCGACGGTCTCGAGCATCAACTCATTGTTGGGCTGTTTTGGCGTGATTTCTACTCGCACATTGCGTATTTTTTTTCCCCCACGTCTTCGGCAGCTCGTTTCATCCGCAGTATAACGCTATGGGATGTGATACCGACCCGGCCAAATTCAGCGCGTGGTGCGCTGGGGGGACAGGGTTTCCTATACTCAACGCATGGATGCGAGAGCTGAACGCGACTTGATTCTTGCACAATCGAGTCAGGATGATTGTCGCATCATTCCTCACGAAGGATCTAACATCGACTGACGCTGGAGAGAAGCTACTTTGCACAGAAGCTCGTGGACTACGATCCCGCGGTCAACAATGGAAACTGGCAGTGGTGCGCGTCGACCAGCTGCGATGCGCAGCCATATTTTCGGATTTTCAATCCTTGGCTACAGCAGAGACGGTACGATCCTGATTGTGCGTACATCAAAGCGTGGATCCCGGAATTGCGGGCTATCGCCCCTGCCCTTGTCCATTCTCTCGACAAGTTAAAGGATAAGACGATTCCTGGCTATCCTGCGCCGATCGTTGATCACCCAAGGGAAATCAGCCGTGCGAAAGAAGCTTTTCGCAAAATCGCAAAAGACCTGTGAAGAGTGGGCGGGGCTCCATTTCTGTAGCATCGTAACTTGGCCACCGATCGCTCATCACATCGAAGCGGCATCATAAACTAGTAAGATCTTTTTCGATGACTGCATGAAAAGCTACGGCCTGAGGCGCAAAACGACCGACACAGCCACGACCTCCAGGCACTTACGTCAGCAGACGCTAAATGCAGAACCCTTTGAGAATAACCGATCCTCACCGCACGGTGTTTCGAAGAGGGGTTCCTTGATGTAGTCATTCTTGACAGTCGCGGATGATAAAATCCTCTATTCGGTCTTGCGCTTGCTCGCGCGCAGCCTGGTGATGTTTCAGGAATTGCACGACCTTGTCAGCAAGCTCATTCTTACACTCGCCACAAGCGCGCGCGCCGCGCAAACACTCTTCTCGCAGCTCAACGGCCCGCTTATCGTCCTGCTCAAAGAGGTAGAACGAGTACTGATACACCGCACAAATATCGGGGACACCGCCTAAATCCCTCTGTTCTTGCGCCGTCGTTCGCCCTCCTGTAAAGGCGTTGGCAATTTTCGTGCGCGCCTCCTCTGGACTGTCTGTAGTGAAGATGCTCGTTTCAGGAATCGATGCAGACATTTTGTCCAGTCCTAAGAGGCTCGGGAAAAAGCGGCTGTGGATTAGTGCGGGCTTGTAGTACCCCATTTTTGGAGCCACATCACGAGTTATCCGAAAATGTGGATCTTGGTCGATCGCACACGGGATCAACACCGGAACGTTTCGCCCTGATAATATCGCGGGAAGAAATGCTGGCGCCGATTGCATACTCGTGAAGAAGACCATTCCGATGTTGGTGCTACTGTCGAATCCAAAGACCGCACGAGCTGCCGAAAATGTCACCCGCTTTGCCACTTCTAGCGCAATCGGATAGAGGGTTCGTGCGTACTCCGTGTCGAGGAATATCCGAGTCTTCTCCGGATCAAAGCCGAGCGCTATTAGATCAAGGGCATTGTCATACGAAAAACCGCGCGTAGCACTAGCACTTAGCTCGTCCTTCTGTAGGAACTTTTCATCGTCGGTCATCTGAAAGTATAGATCTGCGTGAAACGCGTCTTGCAGGTATTTCGTGAAGATCCACGGCATCAGATGACCAAGATGCGTGTGCCCTGAAGGCCCGCGCCCGGTGTAGAGAACGAACTTTTCACCGGCTTCGTACCGATCCAGTATCCAGTTAAGGTCTCGATGCGAGAAGAAGACCTGCCTTCGCAACATAAGCGGGATTGAGCCGGTAAGCCTCTTGAATCGCGCCAAGATCGCGTCGTCAATGGGCTGCGTGCCAAAGAGTGCCGTCAGCTTGTTATAGTCGACGTTGCCTTCTACTTCCCACGGTGTGACGAGAAATTCATCGCTTGGCATCGTTATCGGCCCTGTTCCGTGCGTATTTCGGCTAGTGATAGTCACGAACAATTATAAAGACACCGCATTGTAGCGCCTCAGGGCGCTGCAACTTGTTTGCCAGGTCAGGCGTATCGCGACATGGCGCGTGCCAACGGCAGCCGGGTTACGGTTTTGCCCGCCCAATGTCAAGGTACTCGATACCGCCCTTTCCACTATAAGCAAAGATCATTCGTTTGCGGACACCGTGTGCGAGACGAACGGCGCGTGACATTTCCGGAAGCATTACGACATAGTCCTCCGGAAGTGAGTGCACGAGGTACTTCGAGTGCGGGATCGCACTTACGTCGCTGACTTGCTCATATGCCCTGAAATGGCTGCCAAATTTGAAACCTGTTTTCACGACCAAACCGCGATCGCGAAGGTCCGTATATACGTCGAGCTTCCTCACGAATTCTGGTTCGAGGACCTTCGCCCTGCGCGTGAATTGCCGTGCGGTAAAGCGCTTATTCGTCGCCCCATCCTCAACTGGCAAGCCGAGTCGCATGAGGTACGCGCACTCAAGAAGCGAGAGCTGGAGCAACTTCTCATCCACGAGCTTTCCGTAAAAGCCAGCTCTGTAGAGCTGCACGGCGTGTTGCTGATCCCAGATAACGACTCGGTCGTCAAGAAGGGTTGCGTCTGCTTCAGAGAGATCCACTGTTAAGGGCGCCATCTTGCCCTGCATACGCGCGTTTTTAGCTTCGTAGAAGGTCAGATCACTTTCCCCGTCAACGACCGCAAGAAGCATCTTTTTCCGGACGTTTTGAGTGAGTTTGACCTTTTGCATGAGATCAGCAAAGGGAACGGCAATACGTTCTGAAAGCACGTAGACGTAGGCAAAAGCCGCACCCTCGCCGGGCCGTCCTCCGCGCGGATACAGCCGGAAGTCCGTCACGCTTGGTTGCACGTAGTAACCCCGTTCGCGAAGGTCCTTGTAGACCACATATTTGAGGTCAAAGTAGGGTTGAATGCCAGAAGCCCTTTTCAGAAACTCTTTGAGCGAGACCTCCAATTCAAGCCGATCCCGTTCTATCAAGAAGGCAGCTTCGACCAGTGACAGCTCGAGGCCGTCGCCTTTCCGCCGACCATAGTAGCTGTAGTCCGCCTCCGCAAAGGATACCCTAGAGAGCACTACTTTGTCGCCCTTTATGTCCAACGCCATCATCTCACACCGTTCCTGTCATTTCCCAATACTGATGACGCGATATTACTTTTTCCCCATAATGCATAGCTTAAAATAGCAGCCAGCTGAGAATCTTATTGGTGTCGGGTAGGCTCAGAGGATGCACTCAGTTGTAGATTCAATTAGCGGTCAGTTTGCGCCTCTCTTTCCCTTCACATTTTTCAATGAAATGCAGTCGCGCGTACTACCAAGTCTCCTCACATCGGATGAAGATGTTGTCGTTGCAGCGCCGACCGCATCCGGAAAGACCGTCCTTGCTGAGCTTGCGATGGTTCGCGAGCTCTCAAAGCCGCGAAGCGGCAAAATCCTCTACCTCGCACCGATGCGGGCACTCACAAACGAGAAAGAAGGCGAGTGGCAAAGACTGTTTGAGCCAATGGGATTTGAGGTTTACGTCGTTTCTGGCGAACGCGAGCTGGACCCAGCAAAAGCCCGCAGCGCACACATCATCATATCGACGCCGGAGAAATGGGATTCTTCGAGCAGAAAGTACCGCACTACACACAAGTTCGTAGGTGACGTCTCGGTTATTATTATCGATGAGGTGCATCTGCTCGATTCTGATGGGCGCGGCGGCGTGCTTGAAGCTTTGATTACCCGGATGAAGCGCATCACGGACAACAAAGTCCGGATCGTTGCACTCAGCGCGACGATGCCCAACGTTCGCGAGGTCGCTCAATGGATAGGAGCCACGGAAGGGCGAACCTTTGCCTTTGACGATTCTTACCGCCCAGTTCCACTCAAAGCCGACGTTTTTGGATACAATCCTGGCAAGAACAAGTTTGTAGACAAGTATATTAGACTTTATAAGGCCGTCTCACTGATCGAGCCCCACCTCGCTGGCGGTCAAGCGCTCATTTTCGTAGCAACGCGGTCTGACACAAGTCAGGCAGCGTCAAAGCTCGTCGAAATCTTCGCCACAAAAAGGGCGAGACTTGCAACACAAGAGTCCGAACAAGTGGCAGCACGAATCAAGAACAAATCCCTCGGAGACGCCGTGCGCAACGGTATCGGTTTTCACCATGCGGGTCTTGTGAAGCAAGACAGAGACCTTATTGAGGAGGCTTTCAAAGCCGGACACATCAAGATACTGGTCTCTACGTCGACTCTCGCCTGGGGCGTGAACCTGCCTGCACGTGTTGTCGTTATTCGCGACATCGCGAACGAAGCCATCGATGAGGAAACAAGCTCATTGGATCTGCTCCAGATGCTCGGTAGGGCTGGAAGGCCCCAGTATGACGAACGCGGATTCGGGTGGATTATCGCTCCACGCGACCGTGCGCAAGAATTCGTGCAGATGTTGCAGGCGGGACCCCCCATACGCTCGCAGTTGCACACGACGCTCAGTGAGCATTTGAACGCCGAAATCAGCATGGGCACCATCAAGAGCCGTGAGGATGCCCAACAATGGTTTAGCGGGACGTTCTACTACGTGCAACACCCGGAATCAAGTGTTTTGTTGGACGATCACGTGAACGCCCTCATCGAAAAAGGCTTTGCCGTCGAGGCACAGGATAATCTGCTTCCGACCGATCTTGGCACGCTTGCCTCTAAGTATTACCTTCGCCTCGACACGGCTCGCGGGTTCAAACAATTGAGAGAGGGGCCTTCAGACGAGGAGCTGCTTAACGCCGTTGCTTCCGCTGAAGAGTTCATCAGCGTGGTCGTTAGGCGCAACGAACTCTCAGCGATAAAGGGCGCGCAAGCGCATTATACAGGGCCAAAGTCGAAGATATATGCGATATTGAAGGCATACATCGAGCGCGGAGAGGTCCCAGAAGTGCTGCGCAGCGATGCGTGGCTCATCCGACAAAACGCGCTTCGGCTCCTGTCGGCGCTTGAAGCGTTCCTCCTCCGTTTCAACGCACCGGAAACTGTCTTGCGTGCGAAAATTCTCGCTCTAAGACTTGAATACGGAGCGCCAGAGAAGCTGTGCCCGTTGCTTCAGCTGGACGGAGTGGGCATAAAACAAGCGACTCAGCTCTATGCGCAGGGGATCAGGTCGCCGTTTGACATCACCGGTACCATGCTTTCAAGACTCGTTGCCGGCTCGCGGATCGCACAGTCAATAAGCAAGCTGCCCGAAATCGTGATTGACATGCAGTTGCCCGATTCCATAGCATTTGGACAAGGCCTAATGTGTCACGCAACTCTAGCAAACGCTCGCGGAGGCGCACGCGTGTCGGTAACCGTGTTTGCCAACGGGCTCAAGATGCTGCGCGATAGTTTCTATCTGGCGAATGGGTATACCAAATCAATTCCCATCGGCACCTATGGCTCTCAAAACGAACGAGTCACGTATCAAGTGCGAGTCGAGCATCTCGACTGCGTCGAAGCTCCGCAGATCCGAGAGAAAGTAATAATGATAGACGGACTCCCAAACGAACTAAGCGCAGCTACCAGTAACGCGGGCAAAAGACTGATAACTACCGACAATGGGACAAGAGATCAGACGGAAGTACCACGCTTTTCGATCCCTCCTGGAGCGTTGGAAACGCCCCTCACGACCCCCCACCACGGCTCGCGCAGGGAGAACACAAAACCGGACGAAGGGGTTTTAGACGTGCGCTCGAGATCCGTGGGGCGCTGCAAGCAATGTGGCGGCTCTTTGAACCGCGCTGGAAGCGCAATAACGTGCGATTGCGGAGCAGTTTACAAACTGCCTTCAGGAGCAGAACTCACAGAAAGTACTTGCAGCTGCGGGTTGCCCAAGTTCAGGCTCAAGCTTCTTGGCGTTGACGTGTGCATTGACCGTCGATGCGAGAGTATGGATGACGTAATTTCCAAGCACTTCGCAACGAGCAACTTCACCTGCCCTCGCTGCCAAGGTCCTCTAACCATCGTGCGCAGGAAGGGCATCATTGTGGGGTGTGTACAGTACTACGACGGATGTAAGACCGCATTTCTATTGCCTGCTAACGCTACGATCGTTGGACGGTGCGAGTGCGGGCTCCCAAAGCTGCAGTTGAAAACCAAGACTCGATGTCTCGATACCGCGTGCCGCGCGTAAGCATTACCTCACAGCACCAACGTCTTCTTGTTCCGTGGTGCCCCTACAGCGGCACGTCAGGTTGCTTCCGAATTGTGGCGCTGTCTGGGTCAAGGCCGCGCCATTTGACAACGTAGCCGAGAGCTTCCAACACTTTCTCTGGAGATGAGAATCCTTCTTCTTCGATTGCTCCGAGCGCAGCAGGTAGTGCGCTACCTTCAAGCGCTTCGAGTCTCTCTGCGATTACGCGAAGCTTCTGTTCACTTATGAGAAGCGTGCCGATCAGACGGTATTGCGCCCCTGGATTGGCCTGCAGCCAACGCACGAGGGCCCCTACCGATACAGACTGTTCGTCGGCCAGTTGCGTTACGTCGATTACGTCGCCTGTGAGTCCAAGCCGTGTGCCGTCGATGGTTTCAGCCTGTTGCACGTCGATCTTTTCCTCTAACTGCTTTAGGTAGTCAACGACCGGCTTCAGCGGCACTTTCTTGTCGTAGAAGATGACGAGGCCTTTCACTTCCTTGAACTTAGCACAACTGAGGTTTCTATCAACAGCAATGAGTAAGTTCTCAACGTCGAGCTCCCGCAGCTTCCCGAGCTTCTTCTGAAGGTACTCGTCAGTCCAAAAACCGACCACTTCCAGGTACGCCTTCACGCCGTTCTTTTCAAAGCCGAAATCTGGGATAAACACGTACCGTCCAGCGGTTAATAGTTCTGGTTCTCTTTTCAGGATCCAGCCCAACTTCAACGCGTTAAACGATCGGGCAAACGCCGCTTCAACGGAGCTGTCAAAGCGCTCTCTTGTTTCCTCGGCAGCCGGCGCATTAAGGAACTCTTTTACCTTGTCGCTGTCAAGTTCCAGTTCGACTAGCTTAGGCGCCTGTCGTTCCCCGGCAAGGATGTGTGCCTTTAAGCGCCATTCACGAGCCTCCAAGATTGATGGGAGCAGCTTCGCAAGCGATGTGCCGTACCGCTCGGTCATCTTGAAGAGCGAGACGGGGCCATCCACGAAAACTCGATAAATGCCGCCGACCTGCTCTACGGTGTACATGAGGCCCAGATATTTTAGCCGCCTGAAAATACGCTGGTAGTTGCCCCCAGCAGTAAACTCAAGAGAGACCGCCTTGAACAGCAACGTCTGCGTCAAGCTTAGGTTGTACTCCTGGATTAGCTCGCGCGGACGGAGGGGCACGAAGCGTTCAAGCACCAACTCGTCCTCGGCATCGCTCCAGAGCGACTCTTCGAGCTGCAATGGTGAGATGCCTAGTCGTGATGCTGCCTGTGCCATTACCTCTTTTTTCATTTCGTTCGTCGCGACAAGCGCATAACGATTTGCCTCTGTGAAGACTTCACGGCGCGCTTTTTGGGGAGCAATATGGCTTTGCGGTTCGAAGACTGCTGATCGGTTGAGCAACGCGAGTAACCCCCTCACCAGTCGATAATCAAATCCGTCGCCCTCGAACTGCCGACAGTGCTTGACTAGCTCGCCCTGGCGCTTGCCCACGTGTGCTTCATAGGTCTCGATCAAACGCGATGCCAACTCCACGTAACGCTCTTCAAGCGGCGCGTACACCGGTTTTATCTTTCCAGAGCGAGAACGGGCGATGAGGAGATTGCTAGGTAGCACGCTCTGCATCCCTCCATTTTCGCTTCCGACGGTGACTTATTTTTGTTTCGGTCGTATCACGTGTCACGATTTCAGTGAGTCTCGCGCGCTTTCCCTCTCGCTTTCGCAGCACGCGCCCGAGGCGCTGAATGAATTCTCGAGAGCTACCGGTTCCGCTGAGTATGATTGCTTGCGCGGCGTCGGGAACGTCCACGCCTTCGTCAAGCACTTTGGACGTGACTATCATACGGTACACGCCATCGTGAAAGTTCCCAAGGATCTCCCTACGCTCGCCCTTAGACGTCGTGTGCGTGATTGCAGGAATCAAGAACGTACGCGCGATGCGATCGACGAGCTTATTGTGTTGTGTGAAGATGATCGTCTGATCACTAGGATGGTCAAGAAGGAGCTCTTTAAGCGCTTCCATCTTCGCCCGTGAGTTTAAGGCGATGTCCAACGCCCGATTTCGAGCCAAAAGTGCCTTTCGCGCTTCTGGATCCCACCCGCTCCTCATGATAAACCGCGAGAAATCATACTGTGTACGCATCAGAATATTGCGGCGCTCGATGTAATCAATGAATGCGCCATGCATCCGCGTGTACTCCTCAGCCTCATCGGGCATCAAGTCGACAAAGAGATGCGCGACTTCGTAGCCAGAAAGGTGTTCCTCGGCAAGATCTTGCACGGTCAGCTCATAGACTTTGCCGCCAATAAGACGTTGGAGCTCGCTGTGCAGTCCGTCTTCGCGTTCATACGTTGCTGTAAGTCCTAGCCGCGCTTTCGACACAAACATTTCAGCGATGTGGCGATAGCCTGGCGCGGGCAGGTGGTGGACCTCGTCGAATATAACGAGCCCAAATCTATTGCCGAGCTCCGCAGCACGCAAATATGCCGAGTCGTACGTCGATACCGTGAGCGGTTTGAGCACGTTTTCGCCGCCCCCGTACGTCCCTATCTCTATCGAAAATTCAGCCGCGAGCACGCGGCGCCACTGCTCTACTAGGTCGAGCGTGGGTACAATGACTAGCGAAGGCGTTTGCAGCGTGCCAATTGCTCCGACGGCAACGATGGTTTTTCCAGCACCGGTCGGCAAGACTACCGTGCCTCGCTTTCCCGCTTGGATCCACGAGTCCAATGCGTCTGTTTGGTAGTCCCGCAACGAGGCGCGGAACTCCAGGCGCGGGACCGGGAGCAACTCAAGCGCTTCATCTACATATTCGATGTGACTGCTCTCGAGATAATCGGTGATATCGGCATAGTGCAACGCCAGTGCCCTATACGCGCCAGAGCGCGCGTCCCAGTGGGAGTTCGGGACCCGCGCATCGCCGCGAATCAGCAGCGTACCTTTGTCGTATTCAATCCGCACTTTCACTTACATCACCGCAACCGCGACCGGCCTGAGTCAGCTCTTTCGCACATCGGATTCACGCGTGCACAGCTTGTCACATACGGAGGGGCCATACTAATCATCTCACCGAATTGGACGTGGGTACGCTTTTCTCACCATTGCTCAGCGCCATACGATTACGACGCACGATTTGGATGGACCGGAATACGACACAAAGCGTCGTATTTTCGCCTAGTCGACCCTGAGACAAATCTCAACCTGGTTGTGTCCCGTTGTGCGATAGCAATGTACAGCTTTTGATCCATTCTCCCGGGGCCGCCCGGGACGTGCCGACGATCAGGCGTGTAATTCCGGCTTCATTGCAGATTCCTCGCGCTTCGATCACTTCACCTTTATTTGCTTGGCCCACGTAGGTGTGGGTATATGAGAGGACCTTTTTGACGGTCTCGTGCTCTATTTCGTAAATGGCAGGGCTGTCAAACGCATAGGTAGCGTTGGTTACCGTTGCGCGGACAGTAGCAAATCCATCGTCTGTTCCTCGAGGCTCAATGACTATCTCATCGAAGTCCCGCACGAATAGCAGATCAAAGTACGTCGCTCCTATTGACCCGCGGTTCCATTTTCTTTTCTCGTGCAGGACGAACTCTTCGAATGTCAGTTCCGGAGTGCGCTTTTGGAATATCCGCCGCCACATACCAGTATCAATCTCGGGCAACACTCCGGATTGTACCGCGTCGCGCAGAGCGTCTCTCCCGCGTTCAAAGTTCGGCCTCCCGTAAAGAACAAAATCAATGTCAGACGAATCAGTTGCAAGCCCAACAAGTCGAGAACCTGTGACGCCCATATAACGCCGACTAATGCCATTGCTCTCAAAAAAATCCACGATAGACGAAACGTTGGCATCGTCGCAGCGTTCCACGCACTGCCGAGGGCGCTCCAGCTGCGCAATGTCCTCGGAGGGAATGGCACAGAGCCCGTCTCGATAGTGACGAGACTTATGCATCAGCTGCCGCGCTTCTTCGAAGCCCACTTTGCGAAACCGCGTACCGTCCTGGCTGACTCTTTCGCCATTTTTGTCCGGAATGTAGCGCAAGAAGCCCCAGATATAGGGCTCATTGTCATATGAAACAACCGCGTAAATCCAGTTATTTTTGGCTATAACAAAATCTCTTATTCTAACTGGTTCCTGCAATATCATCTGGCGATCGTGTTGTCATTGCACCATTATTAAGTTTCCCAGATTTTGGTACTTAGTTGTCCTGCCTATGCAAGACCAGACCCTGTGAAATAGCGACAGTCTAAGAGCGCTTATGCAAGTCGCGAGTCAAGTCTGCTGCCGAAACAAGCCACGTGCGGCCCATTCCTGGCATTGACGTGTCTATGGACGGGACCTCGCATTTTTCGCCTTCTTCGCGAAGTATCGCTCTCCAGAGAGGGCCAAAAAATAAAGCGCGCGTTGAATGCTGTTGGAAAAAAGGAAGAACTTTTGACGCTCTTTCAGGTTTACTCCCCGGCCCAGGGTGGGGTCGCAGTTCTTGCATACACGGTGTCGAAGCCCGCACCTCGGCGTACCACCACATGATTGACGAGATCCACGACAGTCGAAGGACCGAATGTTGCCTTGCCCCCCTGAAGCACGCAATCGACGCCGATCTTCACATCTTCTGCGCACATTGCTGGGGGCGCGCCGGTCACGTTAGCGCTAGTAGAGGTGATGGGGGCTCCTACATAGTCAATCAGTGCGCGAGCAACAGTGTGCGACGGAAACCGAATGCCAACGAGGTTCCTACCGGCCGTGAGAACGTCAGGAACGACGTCCTTCTTTCGCAACAGCACCGTTACTGGCCCTGGCAATAACATCTGGAGGAGGGAGACATCGTCGATATGCGCAACAGCCTCTATCATGTCGAAGCGAGAAACTGCAAGCGAGATAGGCTTTGAAGCCATCCGTTTGAGCGCGATCACTTTCCGCACGGTTGATTCTTGCAGGGCGAGCGCGCCAACTCCGTAGACAGTCTCGGTCGGGTAGGCTACTACCTTACCGGCCTTGATAGCGTGAGCAGCACGCTGCACACTTCTAGTCACCTTAATAATAGCCACCGTAAGTCCCTCGGCAAATAGCTGTCTGCAAAAAAAGGAAGCGCCTTTAGTGCCGCCGTTTGACGATGGCCACGTCTCCGAAGGTCAAATTCTCGGACGGCTTGCCTTTCTGCGCTTTTTCCTTGCCGATGTCTATGAGGAGACTTACATTCAGCGCCTTTTCGAGTCTCTTTCGGAGCTTATCGTCAGGAGTTAATTCCTTTCGCTCAATTTTCTTTATGATGAGCGCCTTTTCCATTATTTTGGCCGCCAGTTGCTCCTGGGTTAGTCCACTTTTTTGACGGGCGTACTTCACGATATGATCGAAATCGGGATCAAGTTCACCCTCCATTTGGCGATAAATATCCCGGTACCGGGTGCGGGAGTGTGCGGCGACTTTGTTCGTGGGTCCGCGCAACGTTTGTGGGCGGCGGATTTCTGTGCCAAGACTTCCGCAAGCGGCGCACGTTTCGAGCTGTGCTCCCTCGATCATAACGCGTTTGGGCTTTTCTAGGATTTCTTTCCCGCATAATTCGCAGTGCATAGCTTTCCTCGAAAAAAGGATATATAGCATGCATTGTTAAATACCATGTGGAGGAGACGACAGTGGAAGACTCATTTGACGAAAGCGAAAAGAAGGGGAATGATTTTTCTGAATACCTCTTGGATCGCGTTCGTCAATTGGAAGAGCGCAATCTCAAGCTCCGCGATGCCAATCGCAAGGTCGAAAACGAAAAGAGATCCGCTGAGAATCAGAAGGTGCGTTACGAGCGCGAAGTCCGAAAACTCAGAAGTGAGCTTGAACGACTCAAGGGACCACCGTTACTCGTGGGGACCGTGCTTGACGTGCTTGACGACAATCGAGTTGTGATCAAGAGCTCAACGGGTCCAAAGTTCGTGGTCAACGCCTCGCAGTTCATCGAACAGGAACTCATCGCCGGCGCGCGAGTGGCGCTGAACCAACAATCTCTGGCTATCGTCGGCGCTTTGCCGCCTTCGAAGGACCCCACGGTGTACGGAATGGAAATCATCGAGACCCCAACCGTGAGCTACGATGACATCGGAGGTCTTGACGGTCAGATTCAAGAGCTGCGCGAAACGGTAGAGCTCCCACTATTGAAGCCTGAGCTATTTAAGCGGGTAGGCATAGAACCGCCTAAAGGGGTGCTTCTCTACGGCCCTCCGGGAACAGGAAAAACCCTTCTTGCGAAGGCAGTAGCAAAAGAAACCGAATCGGTTTTCATTCGAATCGTAGGCAGTGAGCTCGTTCAAAAGTACATCGGCGAAGGCGCTCGACTCGTTCGAGAGCTATTTGAAATGGCCCGGGATAAGGCGCCCAGCATTATTTTCATCGACGAACTCGATGCGATAGGAGCGAAGCGCTTAGACAGCGCAACTTCGGGAGATCGTGAAGTCCAACGGACGCTCATGCAGCTCCTCGCCGAGATGGACGGATTTGAAAATCGCGGCGACGTGAAGATCATCGGTGCGACAAATAGGAGCGACATACTCGACCCTGCGTTGCTTCGGCCTGGGCGCTTTGATCGCCTCATCGATATACCACTCCCAACGTACGAAGCCCGCGTTGAAATTGTCAAGATCCACACGTCCGGTATGAACTTGGCTCACGAGATTGACGCCAAGAAGATTGCGAAGCTCACTGAGGGCGCAAGTGGCGCCGACATAAAAGCAATTGCGATGGAAGCCGGTATGTTCGCCATTCGCGCGGAGCGCGAGTCAGTGACAGGTGCCGATTTTGACGATGCTGTGCGTAAAGTGGTGGGCATGCCTAACGCCGAGACGCAGCAGCTGGGGTCAATGTTCGCATAAGCGAGCAGTATTCTCCGTCTCTGAATCGTTAGTCTTTAGGGTGTGCTATAGCGTATCGGACATAGCAATGACGCGTGTGGGTGCGCGATTGGACATTTTCTAATTATACAACACATAGCGCTTGCTCCGCATTTTTCCTCTAAACTTGGTGATAAACAAGATAGAACCGTTGCAGCGCTGTGAAATTGCTCGCCAAGGCCACAAAAACCATCATCCAGCCGAGCAACGGGAACCAGATGACGTTTTCCGGGAATATGAGGCTGAGCAAAGCGACAAAGAAAATGAGGACGAGTCGGTCTGCTCTCCCGAGCAATCCCCGATAATTCCGGCCGACGCCAAGTGCTTGGGCTTGGGTTCCAAGGTAACTCGTCATGAGAACGCCTACGATCGCGAGCAGCCCAATCTGCCAAGCGACATACCCACCGAGCGTAATACCGCCGAATATGAAAATATCAGCATAGCGGTCAATGACGTGGTCGATTAGGTCACCTTGCAACGATTCACTGCTAGAACTTCGCGCTAGGCACCCATCTAATGCGTCAAAGAGTGCGTTGCAGGCTAGTGCCAATATCGCCAATGAAAGCAGTTGCGCGTAGAACGCGACGCCGGCGACGACTGCAGAAACGAGGGATAGAGCGCTCAGCTGGTTTGCACTTACGCCGTGCTTGTAAAGCGCTAGCGCGATCGGATTTAAGATCCACCCCATTCTTCCGCGGTATGTGTCAAGCGTCATTTAAATAGGCAGTCCAGTCACATTGGCCAGCGGCGAATCGCTCGAGCCAGTGTCCTTGTATGATTTCCCAGACGACTAGCGCTGATTCACTCAGCGTACCTGTCGAATCTACTTCGTACACATTGTTACCGTGCCGCGCGACGGCCTCAACCAGGATGACATCTAGGATTTCCGCTTCTACGTTTTCCTGTACCTTTTTGTCTGAAAAAGCCCTCTTCTGGAGGCGCCTCCGAAGTACGACCGGATTAGTTCGGAGGACGATAACACGGTCGACCAAGAGGTTATGGGAGAGGTGCCCCTCAAGCACGAGATCTTCTGAAAACGGGTGCGCCCTCAGTGCCTCGAGATCAACTATTAGACAGTCACGGTTTTCGTCCCACTCTACGTAGTACTTGTGAACGCGAATCACTTCGTTTAAGTCCACCACCTTGAGGCCATAGCGGTCGCGGAGAATCTTGCCAATTGTGGTTTTGCCGGTGCCGGGAGTTCCTGTAAGTGCAATTTTCATAGGTCAACAAAGAAATCAGGTCGTGGACACAAATTCGTTCACGGCACCGAGAAGCATTGCATTTTGCCACGGCTGGCCGACGGTAATTCGAATGTGGGTATCGGAACACCCACGAAACGTCTCGCAGCTTCGAACGATTATGCCTTTACTTAGCAGGTATTCCGATACTTCGCGCGAAGTGTGTGGCGCGGTGTCAACGAAGACAAAGTTTGCTTCCGTAGGGTACGTCTTGAAGGGGAGCTTGTCGCGTAGGTAATTCCGTCCACGCGAGACCATCGACACGGTCTTTTCCAGAAAATCGTAATCTGAAAGTGCTGCAATAGCCCCCTTGACAGCCAATTGATTCACGGGAAATGGAAGCATACGTCTCTCGTACGAACGTGCTAACCCCTCTGTAACCACCGCATAGCCGAGGCGCAGCCCGGCCAATCCAAAAGCTTTTGAAAACGTTCTAGAGACCATCAGGTTATCAAAGTGATGTACGAGCTCAATGTGGCTTTGCGATGCAAATTCAGCGTAGGCTTCGTCCAGCACGACTAGCGCTTCTGTCGATCGTAGCAAGCGCCTCAACTCTTCTTTCTTGATTGCGTTTCCTGTCGGATTGTTAGGAGCACAGATGAAGATTAGCTTGGTTCTGTCGGTGAGTGCCTCGATTACAGCCTCGACGTCGATTGAAAAATCATCCGAACGCTGGACGTATACGCACTCGCCGTGTCCCGCCTCCACGATTATTTCGTAGTACGAGTAAGTGGGGAGAGGAATAATCGCCTGATCACCGGGCACCATGATGTAGCGCACCAAGGTGTTGAGGAGATCATCTGATCCGTTACCGACAATGACGCGCTCCGCTGAAACTCCGGTGTAGCGCGCGATGGCGTCTTTGAGCTCGACGTACCCAGGAGGGGGATAGACGCTTATTTCGTTGATGTGTTGTTTGATCGCCTCAACTGCTCGCGGGCTCGGCCCCAGGGCGTTTTCGTTTGATCCGAGTTTGATCACCTGATCAGGACTGATGCCATAAGCTTGCGCTACGTCTTCGGCAGACCTACCTGGAATATACGTTGATGGCACGTTCCACCACTGCAATAGCCGTTGTAATTTGCTCTTTTGTGATCACCAGGGGGGGGACGAACCTTAACACGTTTTCTGAGGTGTTATTCAGCAGTACGCCGTTCGCTCGGGCATAGTCGACGATAGGAGGTACCGGAAGCGACGACTCATAGGCGACCATAAGTCCTTTACCTCGTATATCAATAGTATAGGTCGGTTCGAGCTCACCTAGCAGTTTTTTGAGCAACTCACCTTTATATCGTGACTGCTCGACGAGAGATTCGCTTTCGATCACGTCGATCGTAGCGAGAGCCGCAGCGCACGCAAGTGGATTACCACTCTGCGTCCCCCCGTGATCGCCTGGAGCGAACTTATATAGCTCGCGCGACATCATAGCGCCTACGGGAAAGCCGCCGCCCATACCCTTAGCCAAGGTCATCACGTCCGGAACGACGCCGGCGTGCTCGCACGCGAACCATTTTCCTGTCCTCCCGAAGCCGGTTTGCACCTCGTCCGCGATCATCAGTATGCCCCGCTCTGTGCAGAGCTCGCGGACGCCTGCGAGGTATTCGTCTGGAGGCACGATAACCCCTCCTTCTCCTTGAATCGGTTCCACGATGACAGCAGCGGTATCCGCCGTGACCGCTCCGGCGATTGCGTTCACGTCTCCATAATCGACAAAGGTGACGCCATCAATAAGGGGCTCAAACGGTTTTCGGATTGCCTCTTTCCACGTTACGCTGAGTGAGCCCATAGTTCGCCCGTGGAATGCGTTTTTAGTCGAAACGAAGCCTTTCTTACCAGTTACCTTCCTCACGAGCTTCATCGCGGCTTCGTTGGATTCAGCTCCGGAGTTCGTTAGGTAGAGGCGCTCCATGCCCGTCAGCTTTGCCATGCGCTCGGCTAAGCGCGCTTGGAGTTCGGTGTAATATAAATTTGAGGTGTGGATGAGCTTCTCTGCTTGCGCCTTGATGGCGCTGACCAAGCGCGGATGGCAGTGTCCGATGCTATTAACGGCGATTCCTGCGACGCAGTCTATATAGTCATTCCCGTCGGTATCTGTAACGATCGCGCTTCTGCCACGTTCAATGACTAGCGGTTGACGCGTGAACACCGGCATATAGTACTGCGATTCTTGGACTACTACCTTCTCTTTTTCGGGTACGGGCATTTCTTACCACGTCCTACAACAGTCCCAACGTACGTGCACGCCTCGTGCACTTTCGAGAGACAATTCTTCCACAACGACGTGCGCATCTATTCAAATTCAATGGTGGCAGGCGGCTTCGGCGTAATGTCGTAAACCACACGCGCGACGTCCGGGATTTCGCTCGTAATGCGCGAAGCAATTCTGCGAAGTGCGTCATAGGACATTTCAAGCACGTCGGCAGTCATGCCGTCTCGTGATTGCACAGCACGCACTGCGATTATCCAGCCGTGCAAACGCACGTCGCCCTTCACACCGGTTCCTTTCTCTAAAAGCGCCGCGAAAGTCTGCCACGGTTTGTACCTCAATACCTCTTGCTCGACAATTGCGTTCGCCTCGCGGATAACGTGGAGCTTTTCCTCGGTCACCTCGCCAATAATGCGCACCGCGAGCCCGGGTCCTGGAAACGGCATTCGCTCACTGAGCTCAGGTGGCAACTTAAGGGCCCGCGCGATTTCGCGCACTTCATCCTTGTACAGGTACTTGAGGGGCTCAACGACCCCGTTGAACGCAATCTCCGAAGGGAGGCCGCCGACGTTGTGGTGCGACTTGATCTGCCCCTCGGATTCGATAATGTCTGGATAGATCGTGCCTTGTACCAAGTACTCTACTTGATTCCGCCTAGCCACTTCCTCGAATATGCGAATAAACGTCTCGCCTGTTATTTTTCGCTTCTCTTCAGGATCCGCAACTCCGCCGAGCGCATTAATAAATCGTGCCTTTGCATCGATTATCGTCAACGGCATGTGACGAAAAGTCCTCTTGATGTTTTCAGTTTCACCCTTGCGCATCAGTCCTGTGTCCACGTACACAGGATACAGGTTGGCACCCAGCGCCTGGTACGCAAGCGCTGCGCAAACTGAACTATCGACGCCGCCAGAGAGGGCGACGATCGCTCGATGATTTCCCACCTCTCTCTTGATCTCTGCGATTGCACCCTCAATAAATTCCTGACTATTTACCATAAGCCCAATCGTTTCTTCTGTTCAACGTTCAGCCGCGCTGTCATGTGTGATCATGTGCTCGTGTTCATGCGGAGTACTGATCGCACAAATTCAAGAAACGGCGGTGACGGCCTGCCCGGCCGTGACTTAAACTCCGGGTGGAACTGCGTCCCCAAGAAGAATCTCTTCGTCGGAATCTCTGCAATCTCCATTCGGACGCCGTCTCGAGCTTTCCCTGAAAACACCATGCCCTTTTGCTCAATGCGCTCGATGTACTCTGGATTCACTTCGAACCGATGTCTGTGCCGCTCGTTCACGAGCGCACTTTTGTACATCGCATGCGCGCGCGTCCCAGGCGAGAGAACGATTTCGTAGTTGCCCAGTCGCATGGTGCCCCCCATGTGATCGACGTCAAGTTGTTCGGGCAGTACATCGATGACGTGGACGCCGGTGGGATCCAGCTCAGCGCTCGTTGCGTCGAGCCCCAAAACGTTACGGCAAAACTCGACGATGGCCAATTGGAAGCCAAAACAGATTCCTAAGAAAGGGACGTCATTTTCACGCGCGAAACGAATAGCTTCTATCTTCCCCTCACTTCCCCGCGGACCAAACCCGTGTGCGACCAGAATACCATGCACTGCCGCCAGGGTCTCCAGCGCGTGTGGGTCTTCTGCATCAACGAGCTTGACGTCGATGCCTCCTCCGAGAGCGCTTGCAGCGTGCTTGATAGCCTCTTTGATGCTGAAGTACGCATCTTCAAACATATATTTGCCGACGATGGCAATTGATCGCGAAGTAGGTGGGTTTTTCATCACATCCCAGGGGCTAACAGCTCTCCTTTCGAGCGAGAGTTTCTCCACGAGGTAGTCGCCTAAGCCCTCAAGCTCAAGCATCGAAGGCACCTGGTAGATGTCAGGCACGTCATACGCACTGATGACGGCGTTTAGTGGCACGTCGCAGAAGAGTGAGATCTTAGCGCGAGCGTCTTTGCCCAGTGCTGTTTTACCCCGGCCAACTATCACGTCAGGACTGAGTCCGAGCTCTCTGAGGCTCTTTACCGAGTGCTGGGTCGGCTTCGTTTTGTGATCGCCGGTCATGTCTTCCGGCACGAGCGTTACGTGGAGCAGGACTAAGTAATCTTCTTCGCCGTGCATTTGTCGCACGGCTTCCAAGAATGGCATGCTCTCGATGTCCCCGACGGTACCGCCCACCTCCACGACGCATACATCAGCCCTGGCCTGGTCGGCCACGGTCCTGATGCTGTTCTTTATTTCATCAGTTATGTGAGGAATAATCTGAACGGTCTTTCCCAAATAGTCCCCTCGCCGCTCTTTTTCGATGACCGACTTATAGATCTTACCTGTGGTGATATTGTGATCACCTGTGAGCTCAACGTCGAGGAACCGTTCGTAGTTTCCCAGATCGAGGTCAACTTCAGCTCCGTCCTTGAGGACGAATACCTCTCCGTGTTGGAAAGGATTCATAGTTCCGGCGTCGATATTTATGTATGGGTCAATCTTGATCGCCGTTACGTTGTGTCCGCGGTTGATCAGAAGTCTGCCAGCTGAGGCAGCTGTGATGCCCTTACCGAGGCCACTCATGACCCCACCAGTGACGACGACGTATCGCATCCTTCTACCTCTCCACAATGCCAATGACGATGTTATCGTTCTAATACGCTGCCGAAAAGCTATTTATACTCCAGACTAAGGCGCGGCCTGATTTCAGAATGCCTTTCCCGACAACAGCAAATAACACAATAACTGCACGCGCATTGGAGGCGCAGCGTAACGTGGCCTCCGTTTGCGCCTTTCAGTCTAATAATCTCCACGTGTAGTACGCCAAAACAACCACGACGATAAAGCCAAGGATCGCCACGCCGTAGCTGATGCCGCCTGCGGCTAACAATATCAGCGCAATGATCACACCAATAGCAAGGAGAATGTAGGGAAGATTTCTCATTCTTCTGATTCTCGTTGCGTCTACATGAAGATGCGGCAACTGAAGCTGCATTGAAGGTTGCAAAACTCTAGTGGGACGCGCCTTGCTCCGATAATCCATGCGCGAGAGGGCCTCATCGACCTCAATAGCGTCAGGTGGGGGCTCGTTTTCGAGTTGTCCGATTTGCAGAATGAAGCTCTCCTCCCGTGAACCGTACCCAGTTGATATGCTGACCTGACCCTCATAAAGCTCCTGCTGACCTGGGGGATTTGCGACGGTGATGGTAAGCAGTTCTTCGCCATCGACGTACGGGTTATTGCGGTTAAATGTTACTTTGTCTTTGATCGCTCCACGCGATGAGAGGTAAATATGGGTCGGAGCTTCGTAATTGACCACATCGATATCGAGAGTCGCCTTGCCGCCTGGCCTAAGCGGAAGCCGAATTAGTGGTTCCTCGATTTCGATAGATTGCAGTCCCTTCCGGTTTATAAACACGCTCTGCATAATTTACCTCATTTCAGGCGGAAGTAAGTTAGGGATTCGCTCATCTATAGGATAGTACACACCGCAAGCCTTGCAATAGAGCGTGCCTTTAATAATCTCTCCCGCCTCTTCGCTCTCGACCTCGAGGACGAGCGTGCCTTTGCAGACAGGACAACACAATATTTTCAGTAACTCCCGTTTCATGTCAGTCGCTTACTAAGGCGGCGTATAATCATGCGTGTTCGAGTTTCTCCTCTCTTAAATCAACTATCTCTTTTAGCTCTGGTCCAGTCGAAAGCAGTGTAAACGGAACGCCTACTGCCGTTTCAGCTTCGCGGAGGAACGTCTTTACTTTTGTGGACAACTCATCGTACTGGTTCGCGCCCTTAACGGATGGATCAAGCTTGTCCAGCCCGGTTATCGCCACCTGCGTGGCGCCGTTTATCATAGCAGAGTATTTTGCCATGGTGGGATCCCACCAGCCGATGCGCCGTTGCCGGCCGGTAACGGTACCAAATTCCTCAATGTCTAACTTTTTTGCCTCGTCTTCGCTCATTTGTGTTTCAAAGGGCCCCGCTCCGACGCGTGTCGGAAATGTCTTGAAGACCACGATTGTCTCGGTTATACGCGTCGGTCCGACGCCGACATCGGCTGCAATTTGAGAGGCTGTCGTATCTTTTGATGTTACATAGGGGAACGTCCCGTAGAAAAGAGAGATTCCAAATCCCTGCGAACCCTCTAAAATCACATTTTTCGCCGCCTCAAGCGCCTCGTTTACTTCAGCCGCTGTATCCGTCAAAAAAGGCGAGAGTTCAGTTACCTCTCGTGCTTGTGTTGTTGTCCTTTTTGCTCGATCAGCTGCAGCCGGGCCACAGCCAGTTCCGGTTGACCCGATCGTTTGCGAAAGGTACGGATCCTGCTTATCTGTTTCGATGTGTTTTGTTTCGATTATCGCGCAGCGATAATCCACACCAACTCGATCTATCACCTTGAGCGCTCCCGCTTCGCTAAGGAGCACGCGTGGATCAACAAGTACGCCTGCGCCGATGAGCAGTCGCGCGTCCGGATAAATGAAGCCGGAGGGTATCATGCGCACACCGAACTTTCGTCCACCTACCTCGATTGTGTGGCCTGCATTGGGGCCAATTCCGCCGCGGGCAATAATCGCGGGCTTGTCAGCAAACGCGACGTGCGCGACGATCTTGCCTTTTCCTTCGTCTCCAAAGAAGCCGCCGACGATTATGGTGGTCCCCATGCCCAGCACCTCAAATCGATAAAAGGACTTTATTCGCGCTATCGCGCTTTAAATATCTCAGACATCACAGGTATGCTGTCAACAGTATTGGCTCGCAATATAAAAAAACATGCTTTTGCGCCCGACTTCCTCGCATTGATTCGCAAATGCGCAGCGAAGCACTAATAACGGAGCATTTCATATTGATTGTGGCAGGTAACAACATGAAAGCTGATGCTGCTCAAATTGCGGATAACGTCTACTGGGTAGGCGTATTGGACTGGGACATACGAGCATATCACGGCTATACGCTGCACGGCACGACGTACAACGCGTATCTCGTCTTCGGTGAGGATCGCACGGCCCTTATAGACAACACGTACCCAGGCACATCAGCGCAGATGTGGGCACGGATTCGAGATGCGTGCGAAAAGGAGGGGCGACCAGTCTCACTCGACGTGGTCATTCAGAACCATATCGAGCTCGATCACAGCGGGGCGTTGACTGAGATCCACCACAAGTTTCCGACTGCGCCCATTTACTGCACCGAAACTGCCGCGAAGGGACTGAAAAGGCTTTATCCGGCACTCGACCAGATCCAGTTCACGACCGTCAAGACCGGCAGTGAGATTGCGCTCGGCGCCAAAACGTGTACCTTCCTCGAGGCGCCGCTGCTGCATTGGCCGGACAGCATGTTCACCTTTCTGAACGAGGACGGCATACTATTTTCAAACGACGCTTTTGGCCAGCACCTCTGCTTGGCGCGACGATACGACTCCGACGTCCCAGAATACGTGCTTATGCAAGCCGCACAAAAGTTTTATGCCAACCTTATTACGCCGCTGTCCCAGCTTGTGCTCAAAAAACTCGACGAAGTCGCTACTCTCGGGTTACTCGAAAAAATACGGATGATAGCCCCTGCTCACGGGCAAATCTGGACCGACCCAAACAAGATTATCGAAGCTTATGCGGCCTGGGCAACTGGAACGTCAAAGAGCAAGGCCACGATCGTTTACGACACGATGCATTACTCCACACAAAAGGTGGCCCATGCCCTCGCCGAGGGGCTAATCGCCGGCGGCGTCGACGTCGCGATGTATTTCCTGCACGCTGACGAGAGAAGCGGGATTGTAACGGATATCCTAGATAGTAAACTCGTCCTATTTGGCGTTCCGACGATGCACAACGAACCCTTCCCGAGCATTGGGGACCTAGTCTACTATCTTAAAGGGCTCAGGTTTGACAAAACGGGAGAGAAAAAGCTCGCAATTACCTTCGGCTCTATGGGGTGGCGAGGCGGCGCTTCCAAGAAGCTTGCTGACGCCATCGCTGCGTGCGGATTTGAAGTGCTGCAGGACTTAGAAGTGTATTACGTGCCTTCAGAAAACGAGCTAGTCCACTACTATGAGATAGGTAAACAACTCGCTTCTCGGATAGTGATGAGCGCCTAAGCTCTTGACGCCCAAAACTGACCAGCAGAGCCAGCTAACTGAACCGCCGACCCAGCTCCGAGACACGCAGACGCGCATGGATACTTTGTGTTAGATTCTGTCCGAAAGTCCGGCACAAATCTCCAGCAAATTCAACGCGTTGCGATGAATCCAAGTTCTAGACCTCAGCTTATGCTTTGAAACTGCTTTCAACGGGCGAATTGAACAACGCATTGTCTTCATCAATGCCGTTGGCTTTACCATGTTCATCACGTTCGACATTGTTTTTATGGTGTCGTTAGGAAGCGTCGGGTGGGCCACACGATGGCGCTTAGCTGGGGACTTCTGAGCGTGCTGATTTTTTGTACGGTAGGGGCTGAGGGATGGATTTCGCAAAAAGCGCACTTTTTAGCTAGGAATAAATAATAAGAGAGCTTTGATTGCAGCAGCGACGCAAAATGGTCTAATGGCATGAGATGGCGAAGTTCGACGAAGGTCGTAGGCGTACTTTATCAGGGGCGCGAAAACGATGAACTGGAGTTACTAGGCGGATCACAGATTACGGGTATCACCTATCTTGAAAAAGAATTAGACGAAGTCAAGCTCGTAAGCGCTTCAAAATTCGACGTGAATACCCTGCGCGACGCGACGGCTACCGGCGTGCTCTATCGAGATCAAACTGCAGCCGACGTGCAACTCTTGGCGGGGTCAAAGATCGTCGGCGTGCTGTATCAGGAAACGAGCGTGCCCGGGCTCAAGCTCTTGCGCGTAGCGCATACGGCGCTGAAACTCGTCAGCGGACAAGCGGTCAAGGGCCTCCTTTATCAGCAGCAAGGTGGAGCTGATGTCAAGCTTTTGAACGACGTGAGCGATCTTTCGACGGCAGCCGGACAGCTTGTAGGTTTTCTTTATCGTGATGAGGCCCTGAGCCAATGAAACTTCCAGAAGATTCGTCTGTAATCACCGGAGTCCTCTACCAACACAAGGGTTCCACGGATACACAGCTTTTAGGCGGGCTTGCGATTGGCGTCAAGTTGTTCGACGGAGTACCGATCAGCGGTTTCACTTACTGCGAAGAGAACTCAATAGAAGACAAGCTCGTCAGCGGATCGCGGGTTACGGGGATCGTGTACCGACACGAGACCAGTGTCGATGACCGAATCCTCAGAAGTGCGAAAATAAAAGGCGTGATATTTCAGAACAGGGAGCAAGCTCGGCGTGACGCAGCGCGCGAATCAGCAAACGCCGATGCCGCGCGAGTGACTCCGCGCTCGCCTCTACAAGGGCTCCTGAACGGGTCTCAGATTGTTGGAATCATCTGTCGCGACAAGAGCACTGGTGAGGAGCAGCTCACGACCGGAGCAAGAGTCGACATGAAGATTCTTAACGGAGCGTCCATTGCGGGCATCATCTATGAAGCACCAGAGGGAGAGAGTATCAAGCACCTGACGGGATCGAACATCACTGGCCTGCTATTTCAGCAGCAGAACTCCAGCAGCGAAACACTCGTAGGCGATGTGGCCATTTTGGGACTCATCTACCAAGAGAAAGACGCCGTTCTTGCAAGACTTGCAAACAGCTCGCAGGACGCTATCTCGATGATTGAGACGGTCATTCTCTACATGCTGCTCATTGTTGGCATTTTGGGTCTCCTGGTTCCGGCAGTGAGTAAGCAAACCGATTTCTCACCCTTGAATTTCCTCGCCCTCCCATCGGCAGTCTTGACTACTCTTTTTGTCCTGATGGTGGTTGTTTCTATTATCGTCCTCGTTTACATGAGATACAAACACTCACGCACCATCACGAGCTGAGCTGCAGCACCAAGCGCACTTCTTAGCGAGGTTAACAGGGCCCGCCTTGTCCCCACGCGCCCCCTCAATCACGAATCGAACGGGCGGGTTTCTTCGCCCGCTTGCATTTAATATGTCGTTACGGCGTCAGTCGCGCCGTCAGTTGAGGCCGAATCCACCCCAATGTTCATAGAGATAAGTCGGGTGATCCAGTTAGACTAGGTTAGCTATTTCTTGGCGGTCACCGGCGCTTCGTTGAATGTCGGAACAACTGGAGACGAAACGAAAGAATGAGGAGTCTCGCTCGTCATCGCGAGTGGTGACGTCTGCTCCGACAAACAACGGGTACCCCGCCACACACCGGAGAGAGAGCTGAGATCGCTCTGTCATTCACTGCCTGTCCGCCACATATACACGGCTGCCCCGATGCAAAGGAGGAATAGACCGATTATCAGGAGTTCTGCTTTGGCATCAGACGGTATGCCGTTTAGTACTTCCAAGAGCATCGTATCACAACCTATTACACACGTTATTCAAGCAAAGGGATCCCCCGATAAGCAGAGGCGGCGTTCAAACGGGCGACACTAGGAGGATAACCTTCAATGAGCGACACCATCAGCGCCACCATGTCGAGCTTTCTTTCTAGCAATCTACCGCGTTTCTTTTGCCAGTTTTCCTTTGTATGGGGATCCTGAATGAGCTGCTCCGCCTTAGCCGCGACTTCGGCTGCGGTCTTTAGGTTTAAGAGCAGCTGAAACTCGCGCTCAAGCTCGATGAAGACGCCCGTGTCACAGTCACATACAAAGGCATTGCTCCGGATTGTCGGCGTGCCCAGAAGTGCGGCTTCGGTCGCCATAGTGTGCGTATCGGTGATGAACAACGACGCATAGTATAGCACGTCGTGTATTCGCCTATTCGGCACGTTGAGAACGTGTTCTCTAATTTGCTTTGGAACGTCGGTTTCTGACGAAATGAATACCTCTCCGTAGGCGCTGAGCTCTCTCACGAGAGCGATCTTTTCGGCGTCAGTCAGTCTCGCGCCGAGGTCGTGCGAGCAGTCAAACGCGTTAAACCGCAGGACACTGTAGTCGTGACTCCTTGAGATACCTAAGAGATCAAAAACGGAAGGATCAGGCGTGTAATAGTTGGGGTGTAGGTACGCGAGCTCCTTGTAACTCTCTACTTTCAGGTGCTTTGAGCCTAGCTCCTGTTTGAATGATGACGGCGTTACAAAAACATCAGTAAACTGATACGTGAGTTTGAGCATCGCGTAACGCGCAGCGTCGATCGTGCACTCGCCGTCATTAAACGTGATATCGGGAACCTTGAGCAAACGCGCAGTGAAGGTCGAATAGGTACCCCAGCCCGTGGTCAAGTCAATCTTCTTCCCCTTGAGATATCGAAAGGCATTGACCACATCGTGCGGAAGTGATGTGTTATGTCCACACTTCAAGTCGGGCTGACTCGAGAAAAGGAAAAAAGGAATGTCGAGCTCGTTTAGCAGGTCTATGGTCTCTCCGTAATCACGAGCGAGTACGAAGACCTGATTGCCGTCACCCTCAAGCGCGGCCACGATGTTCTTGTAGAAATGCACCTGAGCTGGCGTATTGACAAAAACGGCAATTTTCACGATGCTACCTCCTGCGTGTACGTCATTTCGCGTCTGCAACAGGGCACGGCGCCTTTGAGCGGGTCAGTGCTTGCGCCGTCACTATCGCTGCACATCCCTCCAAGAGTCTTCATCATCAAGCCTGCTCGCAAAGAACACCGCATATTCTCACCCCACTTACAAGATTTACGTCTTCACGGCCCTCGTCTTGATATAAGAAGCCGCTAAGGGTTGCGCTTTCGAAGATTTTTTTCTTAAGAGAACCTTCTTCCCGACAAAGCATGCCAGTTACCTGTTGCCACGGCAGGATATGCGCCGTGTGATTGAAGTCTGCCAGGAGGGTTGTTTCGCCGGAAGTCTCGTCTTGATAAATGAGGCCTTTGATCCGCTGGTCACAAAGCGATTTTTTGCCGAGAGAGACGGGGTCTCCGTAGAGTATGGCCACGATTTTCGATGCCTCGAGGATTCGTTCGTCATCCTCGGTCGTCGTCCAATAGGTGAGGCCGTCGAGCTGTAAGTCGCTCAGAATGCTCTCATCGGCGCTGTCGTCGTGGTACAGGACGCCAACCACTTTCGAATTGGTCAGGAGTTTGACGTCAATGTTCAGCCCGCTCTGGAGCTTTTTTTCATCAGTCCCTTCTTCCTGATAGATGATGCCTGTAATTTTCACGCCGCTTAAGACCTTCATGGTAACACCTTCACGAACTATCAGTAGTCGACCTCGCAGTGCTGTGATGATACCTAAGGTAGACTAGGTACACCACAGGCACGACAATTAACGCAATCGCGATGTATGAGCTGAGCAGAGTGATATTGAATTGTTTCAATGCGATCGGCACGACTAGACCAAGAACGCCAATGATCGGCAACAGGTACAACAATATGCGCTCCGCTTTGCGAAAGCCATTTCCTGACGGCTCTTTCACCTCAGTTGTGCGGCGTGCCGCGCGACTCGGGGGCGCGATATCTCGATAGATGATGCCGATAATCCTCAGACTAGTCAAGATGCCTTCCTCGCTAGAGGCTCGCTCTCTATATAGCAGTCCTGTCAACGCCGCTTCGCGTAAGGACGTTGCAGTGACTCCTTTGTCTTCTCGGTAAACCACGCCCGTTATTCTCGAGCCGTTAAGGATTCTTGCGTTGAGCTGGGGTCCACCTAGCAGCTTCACTTCGGTGCTACCGGCCTCTTGGTACGTAATGCCCAGCAGTTTTGATCGGCTTAAGATCGTCCGATCGACCGAACTCCCCTCTTGGTAGATAATGCCCAATACCTTGCGCGCAGTCAAAATGTTCTCACGAGATGAGTCTTCATCTTGATAGATTACCCCTGTGATGTTTAATCCGCTCAAACAGGTCTCTTCACCGTTTTTCTTATCTTTGAATATGATGCCGGTGAGCTCCCCATTATCCAGAAGTTTCACTTTGATGTCAGGGGCATTCAGCAGAACGCCGTCTTTGCCCTTAGTGTCCTGATAGGTGACCCCAATCACCCTAGAGCGGTTTACTGATGCCATCTAAACCTCAATCTTCCTCCGCGGCTGCTTGAACGCTAGCCAAACTTCGCCGAGAATTAACCCTCATAGTTCGCTACTAAATATGCAAGTAACGGGCTCGAAAATCCTAGTGTGATTAAGCACGTGCCGATCAGTGATGCACCAATGATCATAAGACCGATGCCGGTTATCAAGCAACGAGCACTGGTTACGAGTGAGATTAAAACCATGTAGATCAGTTCCAAACCTCATTTTTCTTCTCCTTTTTCGGCTATGTCCTGCCCGCACTCGAAGCATTGGAAGCCTTGAATAAGGTGTATCGGCCCATGGGCTGTGCGCTCTGCGACGAGCGTGACGGGCAGCCGCGTTGAATGCTTACAATAAGGCGTTGAGCCGGGCTTCATTTTAGTACACTTCAATTTCTTCAATTATTCGTTCCAGCCGCGCCACGCGCTCTACCAGCTGTTCAACCGCGTCCGTCAGTTCCCGCTTACTCTTCACTAACGACATTGTGTTATACCCATACGACTGTCCTTCGTCCAGATACGGTCTTCGCGTTGGTCGTAGGATCATCAGCTCAGCATCTTTGACCGTGCCGGCTGTGGGCTTTTCGAGGAGCTCGTGCGTGCTACCTTCAAAACGCTCTTCTGCTGCCTTTTCGGCACGCTCTCTAAGTTTATTAAGCAAAATATCAAATATTTCGCGTTTATGCTCTTCTTGCGCCATCGAGAGACTTTGCACGATTGTCGTAGCGCAACTCTCTAATTTCTCGCAAAGTCTATTCGGGTTATTCTGCGCCCATTTTAGAAGATCGGAGGTATAAACATCCGATTCTATGTTGCATTCCTCATCGAGTAGCTCGTCGAACGTATCTGCGCTCGAATCTGCGATCATGCGTGCTGCCTCATGTATAAACTCGCACGTCGTATCGTGCGGCATGAACTCGAAGCCTTCTGCGGTGTGAACCGCGTATATGACTTCTGTGATCCATTCAGGCGCGATATCCTTCTTAAATACGATTTTATCTTCTTTTTGATGTTCGATCGCATGAAGGTTTTGCGCGATCGCATGTGCCATCTGTTCTACTTCATGTGCAATTTCGCTCATGTTCTTATCATCCTGTCTTTTGGCTACACAGCGCATTGCTGTAGACGCGTACGTGGTTTCTCCCCACAGCCCCGACTTCAATGACACTTCTTTCACTGTCAATCACACC